>NZ_MUMF01000349.1 GCF_002155905.1 Streptomyces tricolor
GGGGTGACGTGGTGCATGGCTGTCCTTCGGACGAGTGGGGGATGGTCCGGGGGCGGTGAGGTCGGTGGGTCGGGCGGCGGCCTCTCGCCCCGCCGCCGCGGAAGCGGGCCGGGCCCGTGCCGGTGTGCCTCAGCGGGCGGGGGCCGCCGGTGTCACGGCGGGCGGTGCCCACGGTCGCGGGCAACGCGGGCCGGACGGAGGCGCGTCCGGCGGGCCGTGAGGCGGTCGGCGGAGCGGGGAGCGGGACCCCGGAGGCGAGCCGGTCGGAGCCGTGGGGCCCAGGGAGTCGACCGGGGCGCTCGCCTCCGGGTGGTCGGGGACGCCGGTCGGGACCGGCAGCGGGTGCGGCACCGCCGTCAGGACCGACTCCCTCTGCGCCGAGGGGCGTCGGTCCGGTCCGGAGGGAGGGAGCGGTCGTGCAGCGGTCGGGTGAGGGAGGGCGGAGCCATGCCGTGCGCCTTTCGTCCGGACTCGCGGGTGGGGCCGCGGGCATCGGGCCGGCCGCTCGGACAGCAGACGTCGCACCGCCTGACCGGAGGCCGTACACCCCCGACACAAGGCCGTGCAGGCGGCCCGTCTCCCCCGAGCCGGCCGCGCCGCCCGCTCCGTGGGTCGGCCGGAGCAGTGCGTCCACTCTGGCACCTGCCAACCACGCTCCGCAACCGGCAAGTTGAAATTTTCAACTGGCAAAGTGCATGCTGCATCCGCCAGAACGTGATCGAATGGGCGAGGGCACCACTCGCGTGCGAGGGTGACTTCCGGGACCTGGGACCTGACGAGGGGGTGGGCGTGACCGCGGAGACCGACTGGGGCGGCGTGCCCTCCGTGCTGCGCATGATCCTCGGGCGACAACTGGAGGAACTGCGCACCCGGGCCGGCCTCAGCTACGCCGAGGCGGGCGCCGCCATCGGGGTCAGCCACTCCACGATCCGGCGCATGGAAGCCGCCAAGGTGGCCCGGCTGCGGCTCACGGACGCCGAGAAACTCCTCCAGGTCTACGGCGTCACCGACCAGCGGGAGATCGACACTTTCCTCCAGTCCGTCCGCGAGGCCAACAAGCGCGGCTGGTGGCACACGTACCGCGACGTCATGCCCGACTGGTTCGCCGCCTACCTCAGCCTGGAGCAGGCGGCCCTGCACATCCGCGCCTACGAGAACCAGTTCGTGCACGAGCTGCTGCAGACCGAGGACTACGCGCGCGCCCTGCTCACCTCGGCCGGCCCGCACGCCCCCGCCGAGGCCACCGAGCGCCGTGTCGCCCTGCGCATGCGCCGCCAGGAACTGCTGGCCAGACCGGCGCCGCCGCGGCTGTGGGTGGTGATGGACGAGACCGTGCTGCGCTGGCCGGTCGGCGGCCCGGAGGTGATGCGCGCGCAGCTCGACCACCTCATCGAGGTCAACCGGCTGCCCCAGGTCACCGTGCAGATCATGCCGTTCGCCAACGGGCCGCACCCCGCCCTGCGGGCCGGTGCCTTCCACCTCTTCCGGTTCCGGGCCCGCGAACTGCCCGACATCGCCTACCTCAACAGCCTCGTCGGGGCCGTCTACCTCGACAAGGCGGAGGAGGTCGTGGTCTACCGGGAGGCCCTGGACCGGCTCAGCGCCCAGGCCGCGCCCGCCCGGAGGACCGAGGCCCTGCTCGGCACGCTGCGCAAGGAGTTGTGACCCGCATCCGCACCCTCTGACGCGAGCCCCCCGACCCCTCGACCGAATGGGAGACACGGCGTTGCCCGACAACGGATGGCCGGCCGACCGGATCGACACCGAGAACGCCCACTCCGCCCGCATCTACGACTACATACTCGGCGGCAAGGACTACTACCCCGCCGACAAGGAGGCGGGCGACGCGATGTCCCGGGAGTGGCCCGCGCTCCCGGTGCACATGCGCGCCAACCGCGACTTCATGAACCGTGCCGTGCGCTGGCTCGCCGAGGAGGCGGGCATGCGCCAGTTCCTCGACGTCGGCACCGGCATCCCCACCTCGCCCAACCTGCACGAGATCGCCCAGGCCGTGGCCCCCGAGTCCCGGGTCGTCTACGTCGACAACGACCCGATCGTGCTCACTCTCTCCCAGGGCCTGCTGGCCAGCGCCCCCGAGGGCCGCACCGCGTACATCGAGGCCGACTTCCGTGATCCGGCGGCCATCCTCGACGCCCCCGAGCTGCGCGAGACCCTGGACCTGAACCGGCCCGTCGCGCTCACGGTCATCGCGATCGTCCACTTCATGCTGGACGCCGACGACGCGGTCGGCGTCGTCCGCCGGCTGCTGGAGCCGCTGCCCTCCGGCAGCTACCTGGCGATGTCCATCGGCACCGCCGAGTTCGCGCCCGAGGAGGTGGGGCGGGTCGCCCGCGAGTACGCGGCCCGCAACATGCCGATGCGGCTGCGCACGCTGGACGAGGCCCACGAGTTCTTCACCGGCCTGGACCTGGTCGAGCCCGGCATCGTCCAGGTGCACAAGTGGCATCCCGACGGCAGCGGCGAGCAGGGCATCCGGGACGAGGACATCGCGATGTACGGCGCGGTCGCCCGCAAGCCGTGACAGACCCGGGGCCGGGGTCCGACCCACCTCCCGGACCCCGGCCCCGTTCCCGCCGCACGACGGCCGGAGCAGGGCCGGCCGGCCGCTCCCGCTCCACCATGACCATGACGAGGCGCGCACCGCGGCCGGCGACGGCAGGGCCGTGGGGAACCGGCGCGAAGGGGTCCCCGACGCGATTTCCGCGCAATCGCGATGCGATGCCGACGCGCTCTCGACGCGGGACGAGGAGCCGGGCGCCCGGACGGCCTCGGACCAGCTCGCCCGGCCGGAGGGCGGGGGGAGGGCGGACCGGAATGACCGGAACAGGCGGGTCGGAAGCGGAACCGGGGCGCCTGAATCGCGGTCTTAGACACCGCCGACGGCCGGATCGGACCGGTCGTGAGGCAACCGGGGGAACGACCGCCGGCCGCCGTCCGGAAGCACGCCGATCCGGAGCCGGCCGGCCGACCCTAGGTCCCCGGACGTGGGTCCCGCCCCGCCCCATTCGAGGCGGGGCCCACGCCCGCCGCACCGGTCAGCCGCGGCCGTGCGGACGGTACGACCGCGGCAGCGGCATGCCGCGGTCCGCCATGATCCGCCGTACCCGGTCGGGGTGGTCGGTGATGATCCCGTCGACCCCCAGGTCCATCAGCGCCTCCACGGTCGCCGGGTCGTCGCAGGTCCACGGCACCACCCTGAGCCCCCGGGCGTGCGCCGCGGCGACCATCGCCGCGTCGGAGTAGAACCGGAACCCCGGGTCGCCGACCTTGCCGCTCTGCGGGAAACCGTAGTTGGGGGAGAGGGTGGTGACCCCGGGCAGGGTCGCGGCGGCCCGGACGAAGTCCCCGCCGTAGTCGTCCGCGTCGATCCCGCCCAGCCACGGGGACGCACCGTCCTTGCCGACCTGAAGGAAGTCGTAGTTGGTCAGTGCCACCAGCGGCCACTTCGGCGCCAGCCGGTGCATCACCCGGAGCGCGCCCCAGTCGAAGGACTGGACGGTGACCTGGCGCTCGATGCCCGAGCGGTGGATCTCCTCGTACACCCGGCGGACGAACACCTCGCGCGGCGCGGTCTGCTCGGGGGCGCCCGCCTCCACCTTGGTCTCCACGTTCAGCCTCACGCCCCGGGCGCGGTAGCGCTTCACCAGGTCCAGCACGTCCCTCAGCTCCACCATCCGGAAGCCCTTGACGACCTCCTGCTCGGGGAAGCCGGGCAGCTGCCGGTAGCCGCAGTCGAGCGTCCTGATCTGCGCGAGCGTCAGGTCCTTGACGTACTTGCCGACGTACGGGTACATCGGGTCGCCGGGGGTGAGCGGACCGGTGTCGCGGCACTTGACGCCGCTGACCTGCCGGTCGTGGGTGACGACCACCCGCAGGTCCCTGGTGACCTGGGTGTCCAGCTCCAGCGTGGACACCCCGAGCCGCATGGCCTTGCCGAAGCCCTCCAGGGACCCCTCGGTCGTCATGCCGAGGCCGCCGCGGTGCGCCTGGAGGTCGAAGCGGGCCTTCGCGGGGCCGCCCGGCGCCGCCTGCGCGGTCACGGGGGACAGCAGCGCCGGCAGCAGCGCCAGGCCGGCGAGCAGGTGTCGTACGGTCGGGCGTCGTAGGGGCATCGGGAACCTCCCGGGTCGAGGCGGGCGTCGTCAGGCGTGGGGATCGAAGGGGATGCCCGACGGCATCGAGCGGGCCAGCGCGTATCCGAAGTCGCCGTCCTTGATCTTGATGGTGGCCGCCCCGAAGCCGGCGCCGAGCAGCTTCTCGCGGTAGCCCGCCGGATAGCCGTTCCAGCCGACCAGCCGCGGATAGAACCAGCCGCCGGTCGCGTTCTCCGGCGGCTCGTCGCCCGCGCCCGCGAACCGGAAGCAGTGCGTGGAGGCGCCGTCCTTGTGGTAGACGATCTTCGGGTGCGTGCCGTCGAAGCGGACCGCGGAGCGGGCCGCCACCTGGTAGCCGGAGTGCTGGGACACCGAGACGTACTGCACCGTGTCGTCCTTGACCCACACCACGACGTGCTCCCAGTCGTGGGTGTGTCCGATGGCCGCGGGCCCGAGGGTGGCCTGGTCCTTCTCGAAGTAGCTGGCGTACATCACCGCGCACCAGCCGTTGTTGCACTTCTCGCGCGAGTAGGTGTTGGCGTTGGCGAGCTGCGCGGAGTCGTGGCAGTGCCCGTTGACGTCGCCGCCCAGCTTCAGACCGGGGTTGACCGTGCCGTCGCTGCCGATGGCGGCGGTGGCGTAGCAGCCGTCACCGTCGTAGTCGTAGGCGGGCGAGAAGGTCTGCTCCAGGCCGTCGGCGTTCTGCGGCAGTAACCGCAGGACACTGGCGTCGGCGGTGCCGGGCCCGGTGAGGACGAGGGCGAGCGCGCCGAGGGCGGCGGCGAGCGTGGAGGTCACGTGACGCACGGGGGCTCCCTTTTTGTCGAGGCGCCGCAGATTCTCGCAACGCCCCGGCGGGCCGGGCCACCCTCCGAACTGAACATTGCCGCAAAGGGAGTTGAACGTGGGCACGGGCGCGGCCCGGGTGCCTGCGGGCGTACCGCTGTCCGCCGGAGGGCGGGCGTTCGCCCTGGTCCGGCGCTCCGCACGCGGGCCGGCCGGCACCCGCCGGACGCTCAGCCGTGCCGGGCCGGGTCGCCGCGTCCGTGGTGCCGGCGGCGTTCGACGGCGGTGCGCTGCACGGCGATCAGCGCGGCGTCGTCACCGAGCCGGCCGCCGGCGTGGGCGAGCAGATCGCGCCGCAGGTGGTGCATCAGCGCCTCGGGGCTGTCCTCGGTCCAGCGCGCCACCCGCTCGGCGAGCGGATAGAACCGGCCACGCTCGTCCCGGGCCTCCACGACCCCGTCCGTGTAGAGCAGCAGCGTGTCACCCGGCTCGAAGGAGAACACGTCCAGGGTGTGCTCGGCCCCGCCGTGCACCCCGAGCGGCGGCGACGGGTGCAGGCTCGGCACCGTCACGGCGTGCCCCGGGCTCAGCAGCAGCGGCGGCGGATGACCGCAGCTGGTCATCCGGGTGACCGGGTCGCGGTCCGGGATCTCCACGAGCAGCGCGGTGGCGAACCGCTCACCCTCCTCGCCCGGGGTCTCCAGGTCGGCCGCGTGGCGGGTGACGCTCTGGTCCAGCCTGCTCGCCAGCTCGGCCAGCGGGATGCGCCGGTGGGCGCTCTCCCGGAAGGAGCCGAGGAGCAGCGCCGCCTCGCCGATGGCCGGCAGCCCCTTGCCGCGCACGTCCCCGATCAGGAGGCGTACGGCGCCGTCGCTCAGGGTCGCCGCGTACAGGTCGCCGCCGATCTGTGCCTCGTCCTCCGCGGCCAGGTACAGCGAGGCGATCCGCAGCGGGCCGATCTGCTCGGGCAGCGGCCACATCAGGACGTGCTGCGCGGCCTCGGCGACGGTGCGGACCTGGGCCAGCTGCGCCTGCCGGCGCTCGCGCAGGGCGCTGTAGAGGACGGTGAGCACCACGAGGACGGCGAGGGTGATGATCTGCACGATGTGGTTGGTGGTGCCGACCCCGCCGCGGTGGACGCCGATGAGGATCTGGGCGGCCACCGCGAGCGCCCCGATGGCCGCCGTGGCCCGGGGGCCGGCGAAGGAGGGGGTGAGCGCGGGCGCGATCACCAGGGTCGGCCCCAGGTGGATGTGCCAGGGCAGCCGCAGGTCCACCACCGTGATGACCACGATCAGCGCGATCGGGAGCACCAGCAGCGCGCGGACCGACTGCCACGGCCGCCGCGGGCCCGTGCGCCCGAGCCGGGGAGCCATGCCTACCAGCGTGCTCCCGGGCAGGTCGACCGGCCACTCGCCGCCGGGGGAGGCCGGAGGGTGAAAGTGGCGCACGCCACACGGGAAGAATTGGAATCGGGCATTCCGGGTGCCTCTTCGATTCCCGAACAGCGGACGCCGCTCGCGTTGCCTTCATTCGAGGGATCGGTTAGCGTCATCCTCCGTTCAAATACCGGCTGGTCTGTCTGTGGGGCCTGTGAATGCAAGGCTCCTGCCGGGTTTTCTGAGGTGACCTCAACCGAAATCGCAGCATTTAACGTCCTGTGGCATGACACAGACGGCGATGCGGCCGGAGGCCCACGACACGGCGACAACCGGCGACGGAGTGCGGGGCAAGGGCCTCGGCGGCAATTCCATCGGCCTGCTGGGCAGCGCGGTCATCGGCGTCTCCACCGTGGCCCCGGTCTACTGCCTCACCTCGACGCTCGGCTCCACGGCCGGCGAGGTGGGCCTGCAGATGCCCGCCGTGTTCCTCGCCGGCTTCCTGCCGATGCTCCTGGTCGCCTTCGCCTACCGGGAGCTCAACAAGGCCGTCCCCGACTGCGGCACCTCCTTCACCTGGACCGTGAAGGCGTTCGGCCCGCACGTCGGCTGGATGTGCGGCTGGGGCCTGGTCATCGCCACCGTGATCGTGCTGTCCAACCTCGCCGGGGTCGCCACCTCCTACTTCTGGCTGCTGGCCGGCGAGATCACCGGCAGCGGCGCGGTCGCGGACCTCGACGGCAACAAGGCCGTGCACATCCTCACCTGTCTGGCGCTGATCGCGGGCGCCACCGCGATCAGCTACCGCGGCATGACCACCACGAAGGGCGTGCAGTACGCGCTGGTCGGACTCCAGCTCGTGGTGCTCGCCCTCTTCGTCGTCCTGGCCCTGCACAAGGCCCGCACCGGCGCCTTCCCCGGGCACGCCGACTTCTCCTGGTCCTGGCTGAACCCGTTCGCGGTGCAGTCCTTCGCCTCCTTCAGCGCCGGACTCTCCCTGTCGATCTTCATGTACTGGGGCTGGGACGCCTGTCTGACCGCCAACGAGGAGACCGTCGGCAGCGAGAAGACCCCGGGCCGGGCCGCCCTGATCGCCATGGTCGTCCTGGTCGGCTCCTACCTCACCACCGGCGTCGCCGCCCAGCTCGCCGTCGGCTCCGGCACCAGCGGTCTGGGCCTGGCCAATCCGGACACCTCCGACAACGTCTTCGCCGCCCTCGCCGGCCCGGTCATGGGCCACGCGCTCGGCATCCTGCTCTTCGCCGCCGTCCTCGCCTCGGCCGCCGCCAGCCTCCAGACCACGTTCATCCCGGTCGCCCGCACGGTCCTCGCCATGTCGGCGTACCAGGCTCTGCCCGCCTCCTACGCCCGCGTCCACGAGCGGTTCCGCACCCCCGGCCGGGCCACCGTCACCGCCGGAGTGGCCACCGGCGTCTTCTACGCGGTCATGTCCCTCCTCAGCGAGCACGTGCTGGTCGACACCATCTACGCCCTCGGCCTGATGATCTGCTTCTACTACGCGCTCACCGCGTTCGCCTGCGCCTGGTACTTCCGCCGCGACCTCACCCGCTCCGCCCGCGACGCCCTCTTCAAGGGCCTCTTCCCGGTCCTCGGCGGTCTCCTGCTCGCCGCCGTGTTCGGCAAGACGCTGTACGACATGTGGAACCCGGCCTACGGCAGCGGCTCCGCCGTCCTCGGGGTCGGCTCGGTCTTCGTCATCGGCGTCGGCCTGCTGCTCCTCGGCCTGGTGATCATGCTGGTGATGCGGCGCCGCAGCCCCGCCTTCTTCCAGGGCCGGGTCCTCACCGCCGGCACCACGGCCCTCGTCGTGGAGGACTGAACCTCTCCGGCCGCACCGTGTCACCGGCGGCGCGCCGGGTACCCGTACCACCCCCGGGGCCGACCCGGCCGCCGGGGGTGACTGGGTGCCGAATGGAGAGGTCATGACGCACAACGGGGAGGACACCGCTCCCCTCCGGCGACCGGAGGTCACCGAACTCCGCCTTGCCTCGGACGGACCGGAGCCGCAGCTTCAGACCGCGCCGGAGCCGTCGGAGCTGCCGCACGACCGCAGCCAGGCGATCCTGGAGGCCGCCAAGCAGATCGGCGCGCTCCTCAAACGCGCCGGCCACCCCTTCGCGCTGGCCGGCAGCGTGGCCGTCTACGCCCACGGCGGCAGCCGCTACCTCCAGCACGACGCCGACTTCGCGATCCTGCCCGACGACGCCGAGGCGGTGGCCGCCACCCTGCGCGAGGCCGGTCTCGAGGTACGGGTACCGCCGGAGGACTGGCTGCTGAAGACCACCTGCCACGGGCAGAACGTCGACATCATCTTCGCGCTGGCGCACCAGCCCGTCACCCGGGCCATGCTCGACCGGGCGCACATCCTGCCGGTCGACTCGGTGCTCATGCCCGTGCTCTGCCCGACCGACCTGATCCACAGCCTGATCAGCGCCTTCTCCGAGCACTACTGCGACTTCGGATCGGTGCTGCCGGTGGCGCGCGCGGTCCGCGAGAAGGTCGACTGGGACGCGGTCCGCAGGGCCTGCGGGGACCAGCCGATGCCCGCCGCCTTCCTCTTCCTCCTCGAACGGCTGCACGTGATCGACGCCCAGGAGGGGCAGCCATGACCGACACGAGCCCGCCGCCCCCGCAGGCGGCAGGGAACCTGGACTACCGCGTCGCCCACCTCGCCGAGCACCTCGCCTCCGGAGACCTCGCGGAACTCGGCGTACGGCTCGAACTGCGCGGCGACGCCGTCCTGCTCACCGGCACCGTGCCGTCCACCCAGTGCCGGGACGACATCCTGCGCATGGCGCGCGAGGAACTGGCGGGGCACCCGGTCCACAGCGACCTGCTCGTCGCCGGGACCTCCTCGCCCGACCACGGGGAGGACCTGACATGATCCGCGTCGCGGCCGTCGGGGACATCCACATGGGCCCCGAGAGCCAGGGCACGCTGCGGCCCTCCTTCGAGACCCTGCCCGGGTGCGCCGACGTCCTGCTGCTCGCCGGCGACCTCACCCGGCACGGCACACCGGAGGAGGCCGCGATCGTCGCCCGGGAGATCAAGGACCTCGGGGTGCCCGTCGTCGCCGTACTCGGCAACCACGACCACCACGACGAGCGTCCCGAGGAGGTCACCGCGATCCTCCGGGACGCCGGCGCGCACGTCCTCGAGGGGCAGGCCGTCGTCGTCGGCGCCGACGGCGCCCGGATCGGGGTCGCCGGGACCAAGGGCTTCGGCGGCGGCTTCGTCGGCCGCTGCGCCGGCGAGTTCGGCGAACCCCTCATGAAGGAGTTCGTCCGCTACACCCGCCGGTGCGCCGACGGGCTGCACGGCGCCCTGAAGAACCTGGACGAGCGGGACTGCGACGTACGGATCGCACTGACGCACTTCTCGCCCGTGCCGGACACCCTGGCCGGGGAGCCACTGGAGATCTACCCGTTCCTCGGCAGCTACCTGCTCGCGGAGGCGATCGACACCGGCGGCGCCGACCTCGCGGTGCACGGCCATGCCCACGCCGGCACCGAGCACGGCATGACCAGCGGGGGCGTCCGCGTGCGCAATGTGGCCCAGCCGGTGATCGGGCAGGCGTTCCACGTGTACCACCTGCCCGGCCGGCACGGCTGACCCCAGGCGGGGCCCGGGTCGGTCAGGCGGCCGTCTCCAGGGCCTCCCGGCCGGTCATGTCGCCGTCCTTCGCGCGCACCGTCAGCGACACCGGTCCGCCGTGGCGGCGCACCAGCAGGCCCGCGCCGACCGACCCGGCGATCAGCAGTCCGCCGGCCACCAGGGCGCCGCGCGCCCCGGCCCACTCCATCAGCAGGCCGAGCAGCGGCGGCCCGCCGAGGCTCCACACCGTGCCGATGGTGCTCCACACCCCGAGCACCCGGCCGCGCAGGTGCGGCGGCGGATCGGTCTGCAGCACGGCCGTCCCCGCGGTGTCGGAGACGGACTCCACGATCGCCATCGGCAGGACCAGCACCAGCAGCACGGCCAGCGACGGCGACAGACCCGCCACCACCTGGAGCAGCGCGCCCGCGGCCGCGAGCAGACCCACGGTCCGCACGGACGGCCTGCGCAGCCGGGCGCCGAGGACCGCGCCGAGGATGCCGCCGACGGCCAGCACCGTGGAGACCGTGCCGAACGCCCCGGCGCCGCCGGCCAGCGGCCCGGTGACGAGGACGGCGAGCGTCAGGCCGTAGTTGCGGCCGAAGACGGAGCTGAGGCCGGTGATGCCCGCGAGCGCGACCAGACGGGGCCTGCGCACGAAGAAGGACAGGCCCTCCCGTACGGTCATCTGCGCCTGCGCCGGAGCCCTGCCCGGCCCGGTCGCGGGCTCCTCGGCGGCTCCGGGAGCCGGCCGCAGGAACGGCACCACCGCGGCGACGAAGAGGAACGACAGCCCGTTGGCGGCGTACGCGGCGGACGTGCCGAGGAAGCCGACGGTCACCCCGGCCAGGGCGGTGCCGGCCAGCCGGCCCGCGCTGTGCACCAGCGCGCCCACACCGATCGCGGACGGCACGTCCGCCACCGGCACGAGATCATTGCCGAGCAGGGCGCAGGCCGGCCCGTCGACGGTGGCGATGATGCCGGTGACGGCGGCCAGCACCAGCAGGG
>NZ_MUMF01000350.1 GCF_002155905.1 Streptomyces tricolor
GCCGCGGACGGCTCCGTCAAGAGCGGTGTGCTGATCCTGTGGGGCTCCGTCCTCGGCGCCACGCTCAGCTTCGTGATCACCGCGGCGGTGGTGTACTTCCTGATGGTGCTGCCGATGTCGAAGTACCTGGCCCGGCAGGCGGACAGGAAGGCCGCGCGGGAGGGCACGAAGGAGGTCATCGAGGTGACCGAGCTGGAGGTGCTCAAGGAGATCCGCGACGCGCTGGTGGCGCAGCGCGGGTCCGGGCAGAGCGAGCGCTAGCGGCGCTCCGGCGGGCGGCTCAGAGGTGGTGGGGCGGCTTCTCGTCGAGGAAGCGCCTCAGGTCGGCGGCGCTGTCGCCGTCCGGGCGCTCGCCCCAGCCGCGGTCGGTGTCGTCCGCGGACTGCTGGTCCAGCGGGTCGTCGAAGACCAGCGCGGGCTTCGGCTCGCGCGGCTCGGGCTCGGGGGCGGTGCTCATGTCACCAGGGTACGGCGCCCGCCGGGGCGGTCCGGCGGCGTCCCCGCCCCTCGGACCGTCCGGCCGCTCCGCGCGGCTCGTGGATCCCTTCACAAGATTTCGCGGCGGTTTTCTGCTGTGCTGGGACCATGACGTCGAGTTCCGCCCCGGTGCCCGGCCCCTCGGGCGCCTCGCCGCCCTCCGGCCCCCTGCGACGGCTCACCGCGCGCGGACGCGACGAGGCGCACCGCGTCGCCTCCCCGCTGGAGCTGTTCTTCGACCTGTGCTTCGTCGTGGCGATCGCGCAGGCGGGCGTGCAACTGGTGCACGCGGTCGCGGAAGGGCACCCGGGCGAAGGCATCCTCAACTACGCGATGGCGTTCTTCGCCATCTGGTGGGCGTGGATGAACTTCAGCTGGTTCGCCTCGGCGTACGACAACGACGACGCGCTCTACCGGATCGTCACCCTGGTGCAGATCGCCGGTGTCCTGGTCCTGGCCGCCGGCATCTCCCGGGCCGCCACGCAGCACGACTTCCTGCTGGTCTGGATCGGCTATGTGATCATGCGGCTGGCGCTGGTCTGGCAGTGGCTGAGAGCCGCGAGGTCGGCCGCGGGCGCGGAGCGGACCACCGCGCTGCGGTACGCGTACGGCGTGCTGCTGTGCCAGGTCGGCTGGCTCGGGCTGGTGCTGCTGCCCGAACCCTCCCGGCCGTGGGTGTTCCTCGTGATGGCGATCGCGGAACTGTGCGTGCCGCTGTACGCCGAGAAGGTCCAGGAGACCCCCTGGCATCCGCATCACATCGCCGAGCGGTACGGCCTGTTCACGATCATCGTGCTCGGCGAGACGATCGCCGCGGCCACCGTGGCCGTGAAGTCGGCCGTGGACGAGCACGAGGCGCTGGGGGAGCTGCTGCCCATCGCGGCGGGCGGGCTGCTGATCGTCTTCTCCGCGTGGTGGATCTACTTCGTGGTGCCCATCCACGGTCATCTGCGCTCCAGCGGGCGGGCGTTCCTCTGGGGCTACGGCCACTATCTGGTCTTCGCCTCGGCGGCGGCGATCGGCGCCGGCCTGGAGGTGGCCGTGGAGCAGGCGGTGGGCAAGGCCCGCATCTCCACGCTGTCCGCCTCGGCCGCCGTCACCCTGCCGGCCGCGCTGTACCTGCTGACCGTGTGGGTGCTGCACTCCCGCCACTTCAAGGTCGGCCTCGCCCAGCAGCTCGTCCTGCCGGTCACCGCCCTGCTGGTGATCTGCTGCACCTTCCTGGGCGAGTGGGCGGTGCTCGCGACGGGTCTGGTGTCCGCCGCCGCGGTGGCGACCGGGGTGACCCTGACGGCCCGCACGGCCGCCCGGCAGCGCGCGGCGGACGCCGCCGCCCCGGCCGGCTGACTCCTTCGGCGGGGGCCCCGGCTGGGCCAGACTGGCGTCCATGACAGCTGACGCATTGACGGACGTCGCCGGGCTGCGGGTGGGGCACGCCACCCGCAGCGGCGGCGGCTGGCTCACCGGCACCACGGTCGTCCTCGCGCCCGAGGGCGGCGCTGTCGCCGCCGTGGACGTGCGCGGCGGCGGCCCCGGCACCAAGGAGACCGACGCGCTCGACCCGCGCAACGTGGTGCAGAAGGTCGACGCGGTCGTGCTGACCGGAGGCAGCGCCTACGGGCTCGACGCGGCCTCCGGGGTGATGACCTGGCTGGAGGAGCAGGGGCGCGGGGTGCCGGTGGGGCCGGACCCGGCGCATGTCGTGCCGGTGGTGCCGGCCGCGTGCGTCTTCGACCTGGGGCGCGGCGGGGACTTCCGCGCGCGTCCGGACGCCGCGACGGGACGCGCGGCGGTGGAGGCCGCGGCGGCCGACGCGCCGGGTGCGCGGGTGGCGCAGGGGTGCGTCGGCGCCGGCACGGGCGCCGTCGCCGGGCTGCTCAAGGGCGGGGTGGGCACGGCGAGTACGGTGCTCGGCTCGGGGATCACCGTGGCGGCGCTCGTGGTCGCGAACGCCGCGGGGTCGGTGCTGGATCCCGAGACGGGGGTGCTGTACGGGGAGTTGTTCCGGGGGCGGGTGGAGTATCCGGAGGCGCGTGTGCACGAGGCCGCGCGCCGGCGCCTGGCCGGGGCCGCCGCCGGGAACGCGCCGGCGCCGCTCAACACGACGCTGGCGGTGGTGGCGACGGACGCGGACCTCACCAAGGCGCAGGCGCAGAAGCTGGCGGGCACGGCGCACGACGGCATCGCGCGCGCCGTGCGGCCGGTGCACCTCCTGCACGACGGCGACACGGTGTTCGCCCTCGCGACCGGCTCGCGCCCGCTCGGCACGCACCCTCTGGCGCTCAACGACGTCCTGGCCGCCGGCGCCGACCTCGTGACGCGCGCGATCGTACGGGCCGTGCGCGCGGCCGAGTCGGTCGACGGGCCGGGCGGAACGTGGCCGTCGTACGGGGAGTTGTACGGGAAGGCGTAGCGGGTGCGCCCCGAGGCCGGGGCGGATTGTCGCGGTTCTGTCACGTGATGGCGTTCACCGGGAACGGAGGGAACCTCCCCCGGTGCCGGTGCCCTCTTTCTTCACGCACTGGAACGGACCACGCACATCACACGAACCTGGAGCAGCCCGTGACAACGCCGGACATTGCCGCGCGGCGCGCACTCGGGGCCTGTGCCGCCCTGATCGTCGGCGCCCTCACCCTGACCGCGTGCGGCGGCAGCGCCAACGCCGACAACGCCGACGGCAAGGGCGGCAAGGACTCCCCGAAGACGTCGACGGCGAAGATCGCGATCTCGGCCAAGGACGGTTCGACGGGGGCGTCCATCAACGCCACCGGGGTGAAGGTCAGCGACGGCAAGCTGACCGACGTGAAGATGACCGTGGCGGGGTCGGGGGAGACCGTGCCGGGGGCGATATCGGCGGACGGCAGCACCTGGAAGCCGAAGGAGCAGCTGGAGCGCGGGACCAAGTACCAGATATCCGCGACCGCGAAGGACGGCGAGGGGCGCCCGGCGGCGGCCAACTCCATCTTCACCACCGTCAGCTCGGCGAACAGCTTCATCGGCACCTACACGCCGGACAACGGCACGACGGTCGGGGTGGGCATGCCGGTGTCGTTCACCTTCGACAAGTCCATCACCGACAAGAAGGCCGTGCAGTCGCACATCTCGGTCAACTCCAGCAGCGGCCAGCAGGTGGTCGGGCACTGGTTCGGGGACCGGCGGCTCGACTTCCGGCCGCAGGAGTACTGGAAGGCCGGCTCCAAGGTCACGCTGAAGATCGACCTGGACGGCGTGCAGGGCGCGAAGGGCGTCTACGGGGTGCAGAAGAAGACCGTCTCCTTCACCGTCGGGCGGTCGCAGGTCTCCACGGTCGACGCCAACACCCAGACCATGACGGTCGTGCGGGACGGCAAGACCCTCAAGACGGTGCCGATCTCGGCGGGCAGCGCGCAGCACACCACCTACAACGGGCAGATGGTGATCTCCGAGAAGTTCGTGCAGACCCGCATGAACGGCTCGACGGTCGGCTTCGGCGGCGAATACGACATCCCGGACGTGCCGCACGCGATGCGGCTGACGACGTCGGGGACGTTCCTGCACGGCAACTACTGGTACAACAAGGGCAACCCGCCGTTCGGGCGGCAGGGCACCAGCCACGGCTGCGTGGGCCTCGCGGACGTGCAGGGCGCGCAGGGCGACACGCAGGCCAAGTGGTTCTACGACAACTCGCTCGTCGGGGACGTCGTGATCGTGAAGAACTCCCCCGACACCACGGTCGCCCCCGACAACGGCCTCAACGGCTGGAACATGTCCTGGAGCGCCTGGACCGCCGGAAGCGCCGTCTGACCGGCGGGTTTTGACAGGAAACCGGGCCGCGCGGGAACTTTTCGCGCGGCCCGCGCGTTTTCCTGGCGGACGTTTTCTCGGTTCCCGGACACGATGTCCGACCGAGGGGCTACGGTATGCACCCACAAGGTGACATGCAGCAACGCCGGGAGATGCCTTGAGCGTTCCGTACGAGACCGCAGCGTACGAACCAGCCGAGTCGCCCGAGTCTCCTGAGGAGCATCTCGCGCGACTCCTCGGCCGTGCCCTGAACTCGTTCGAACTGCCCGACGAGGTGATACGGCGCCTCGAATGCGCGCTGGCGCACGACAGTTCGCTGCACTCCGCGTACCACAGCGCGGGGCTGCACCGGGAGACGTACCGGCACACCTGGCTGCTCGCCGACGGCTCGGCGGTCACCCTGTGGGAGCTGGTGCACAACCCCACGCCCGGCAGCGCCGCGGAGCACGAGGTGTACGTCGACGAGGAGGAACTCCAGGCCGCCACGGCCCGGCTCGGGCTGCCGCCCGACACGCGGGACGTCGAGCTGCCCGCGATGATGCGGCTGTGGGCGATCCCCGAGCCCCGGCACGTGTTCGCCTCCGACGACTCGGCGGACCACGCGCGCCGGCTGCTGCGCCGCGCGGAGAACCCCGACCGGCCCGGCGCCCGGACGGCGGCACTGCTGGCGACGGCGACCGCGCACCAGATCACGCAGGCCTTCGGCCGCCCCGGGCGGGCCGGCCGGACGGGGCTGAGCTACGCGCTGTACGAGCACGCCTTCCTGCTGCCGGACGGGACCGAGATCTCCCTGTGGGAGGTCGAGCACACGGCGACACCCGACGGCCGGCACATGTGCGAGGTGTACATGTCGGAGGACGCGGCCCGGGACGCGATGGAGCGGCGCGCGGCACGGCAGGGGTAGCGGCCGGTACGCGCGGGATGCCGTGGACAGCGCGGTGCCGCACGCCGCGAGCGGGCACGGCACGCGCGCGGATACGGCACGGTCCGGGGCCGGAGTCCCGGACCGTGCCGCGTAGCCGCCGCAGCCGCCGTGGCCGGTGGTGCGGCGGTCAGGCCGCCACCGGCTGCTTGGTCCCCTTCGGTGCGGCGGCCGACTGCTCGGCCGGGTCGGTGGCCGCGGACTCGGGGCTCGGCCTGCGCATGCCCTTCAGGAGGACCACCAGGGCGGTGGTGACGCAGACGCCGGCCGCGATGGCCACCAGGTACAGCAGCGGGTTGCCGATCAGCGGGACCACGAAGATGCCGCCGTGCGGGGCGCGCAGGGTGGCGCCGAAGCCCATCGACAGGGCGCCGGTGAGCGCGCCGCCCGCCATCGCGGACGGGATCACCCGCAGCGGGTCGGCCGCCGCGAACGGGATCGCGCCCTCGGAGATGAAGGACGCGCCCAGGACCCACGCGGCCTTGCCGTTCTCGCGCTCGGTCGGGGTGAACAGCTTGCCGCGCACGGTGGTGGCCAGCGCCATCGCCAGCGGCGGGACCATGCCGGCCGCCATCACCGCGGCCATGATCTTCATGGCGGAGTCGCTGGGCGTGGCGACGGCGATGCCGGCGGTGGCGAAGGTGTAGGCGACCTTGTTGACCGGTCCTCCCAGGTCGAAGCACATCATCAGGCCGAGCAGGGCCCCGAGCAGGATGGCGTTGGTGCCGGTGAGACCGCTCAGCCAGTCGGTCAGGCCCTTCTGAGCACTGGCGATGGGCTTGCCGATCACCACGAACATCAGGAACCCGACGATCCCCGAGGAGATCAGCGGGATCACCACGACCGGCATGATCCCGCGCAGCGCCGCCGGGATCTCGATCCTCTGGATGGCCATCACCACGCCGCCGGCGAGGAGACCGGCGGCCAGGCCGCCGAGGAAGCCCGCGTTGATGGTGAGGGAGATCGCGCCGCCCACGAAACCGGGCACCAGGCCGGGCCGGTCCGCCATGCCGTAGGCGATGTACCCGGCGAGGACCGGGACGAGGAAGCCGAAGGCCACGCCGCCGATCTGGAACAGCAGGGCGCCCCAGCTGTCGGCCTGGGTCCACACGAAGTGGTCCATGACCGACGGCGCCTTGTTGATCTTGTAGCCGCCGATCGCGAAGCCCAGGGCGATGAGGAGGCCGCCCGCGGCGACGAACGGGACCATGTAGCTGACGCCGGACATGAGCCACTTGCGGAGCTTGGTGCCGTAGCCCTCGGTGGAGTCGCCCGCGCGCTCGACCGGCGTGCCGGACGGTGCGTGCGCCGGGGCGCTCGCCTCACCGCGCGCCGCCTTCTGGCGGACCTCCGCGATGAGTTCGGCGGGGCGGTTGATGCCCGCCTTCACGCCCACGTCGACGGTCGGCTTGCCCGCGAAGCGGTCCTTGTCGCGGACGGGGACGTCGTGCGCGAAGATCACGCCGTCCGCCGCCGCGATCACCGCCGGGTCCAGCCGGGCGAAGCCGGCCGAGCCCTGCGTCTCGACGACCAGCTCGACCCCCGCCTCACGGCCGGCGTTCTCCAGCGACTCGGCCGCCATGTAGGTGTGGGCGATGCCGGTGGGGCAGGACGTGACGGCGACGATCCGGAAGGGGCGCTCGCCGGAGGCGGGGCCGGCGGCCGGCACCGGGGCGGATCCGTCCGTGCCCGTCGCCGCGGCCGGGGCCGGGGC
>NZ_MUMF01000351.1 GCF_002155905.1 Streptomyces tricolor
ACGACGAGGCGCAGCGGCTGCTGGAGATGCTGACGCCGCGGGAGGTGGAGGTGCTGGTCCGGGTGGCCGACGGGGAGGACACGCGGCGGATCGCGGCGGGGATGGGCATCGCGCCGAGCACCGCGCGGACGCATGTCCAGCGGGTGCTGATGAAGCTGGGGGTGGGCTCGCGTTTGGAGGCGGCGGCCCTGGCCGCCCGCACGGGCCTGCTGGACCGCGCGGGTTCCCTGCGGGGCACGGCGCTCGAATAGCCACCCTGTGCTGTAGCGGGGCAGGGGCACTGCTCGCTGAGAGGTGCCGCTGCGCTCTGCCGGCCGACGGCGACTGCAACTCCCCAGGGGCGCGGGGAACTGCGCGACCAGCCCCCGCGCCCGCAGACGAAGACGGCGCTCTACTCCCCGCCCCGTTCCTCCGGCAGCCCCTCCGGAGGAACCGGCGGCGGAGTCGGCCGCAGCTTCAGCCAGGCCAGGAAGAAGATGCCCAGGAGCAGCATGCCGATGCCGGTCCACAGGTTGATGTTGACGCCCTCGGCCTTGTCGATCGCGGCCTGGGAGTCGGTGATGCCCGTGATCGTGACGATGACGCCGTAGACCACGAACAGTCCGCCGATGATGCGGCGCAGGTCGAAGATGCGCGCCGCGGTCGCGGACTTCGTCTCCAGCTCGGAGACCTCCCGCTGGACGTCTTCCTCGGTGTAGTGCAGCGGACGGCGCGGCTGCTCAGGATGCTCGGTCATGGTTTCCTCGATCCTCCCGCGTCAGAACGAGAACGGGATGTAGCAGACGGCGGCCAGGACGACCGCGCCCCAGCCCAGCAGGGCCGGCCTGCGGTACCAGGCCTCGTCACCGGGCGCGGGCGGTTCGGACATGCCGGGGGAACGGGTGCCGTAGACCAGGCCCTGCAGCTCCTCCACCGGCTTCGGCCGGGTGAACAGGGACACCGCGACCATCACGACCGCGCCGGCGACGAAGCCCGCGATCGCGGAGACGAAGTTGGCGCCCTGGTCGGAGGGGATCGAGATGACGCCCTCCTTGTAGAACACGAAATAGTTGATCATCGCGGCGGTGGTGCCGGCGAGCAGCCCCCAGAAGCCGGACTTCGCGGACGCGCGCTTCCAGAACATGCCGACGATGAAGACGACGAACATCGGCACGTTGAAGAAGGAGAACAGCGTCTGGAGGTAGCTCATGATGTTCGAGAACGAGGACGCCAGGAACGCCGTGCCGACGGAGGCGGAGACGCCGATCACGGTGATCAGACGGCCGAACCGCACGTAGTACTCGTCCTCGCGGCCCCGCACCACGTACCGCGCCCAGACGTCGTTGGTGAACACGGTGTTGAAGGACGACACGTTCGCCGCCATGCCCGCCATGAAGGCCGCCAGCAGACCGGTGACGGCGATGCCGAGCACACCGTTGGGCAGCAGTTCCTGCATCAGGTAGGGGATGGCGTCGTTGTACTGGTAGCCGGAGGCGGCCGTGCCGAACTGCGGGATGAGCGCGGCGGCGACCAGGCCCGGGATCATCACCAGGAAGACGATGAAGATCTTCGGGAAGGCGGCGATCAGCGGGGTCCGCTGCCCGGCGGAGAGGTTCTTCGCGGACAGGGCGCGCTGCACCTCGGCGAAGTTGGTGGTCCAGTAGCCGAAGGAGAGCACGAAGCCGAGGCCGAGGACGATGGTGAGCCAGTTGGCGCCGAGCGGGTTGGCCTCGCCGATGCCGGTGCCGCCCCAGGCCGTGGTGAAGTCGGCGCCGTGGTCCGCGGTGAGCTTGGCGGTCAGCCCGTCCCAGCCGCCGGCCTTCTTCAGGCCGAGCACGGTGATCGGGATGAGGGCGGCGAGGATCACGAAGAACTGGAGCACCTCGTTGTAGATCGCCGAGGACAGGCCGCCCAGGGTGATGTACGCGAGGACGAAGGCGCCGGCGACGACGATGGCGACCCACTGCGGCCAGCCGAGCAGGGCCTCGACGACGATCGCGAGGGCGTAGAGGTTGACGCCCGCGATCAGGATGGCGGCGAACGCGAACAGCAGGGAACTGAGCAGGTGGGCGGCCCGGTCGAAGCGCAGCAGCAGGAACTCGGGGACCGATCGGACCTTGCTGCCGTAGTAGAAGGGCATCATCACCAGGCCGAGGAAGACCATGGCGGGGATGGCGCCGATCCAGTACCAGTGGACGGTGTAGGCACCGTACTGGGCGCTGTTGGCGGCCATGCCGAGGATCTCGGTGGCCGCGAGGTTCGCCGAGATGAAGGCGAGGCCGGTGATCCACGCGGGCAGCGAGCGTCCGGAGAGGAAGAAGTCGAGGCTGGTCTTCACGGAGCGGCGGGCGGCGAACCCGATACCGAGGACGACGACGAAGTAGATCGCCAGGATCGAGTAGTCCAGCCAGTTGGTGGGGAGCCGTAGCTCCGCCGCCAGATAGGTGGGGGCGTCTGTGGGGGTTTGCATAAGAACTCGCTTCGTTGCGCGAACTGATCCAGAGCGGAACCTACGCCGCCGTGTTCGGTAAATGAACACTCTGACTGGTGTTCTTTGTTTGATTGTGATCGACGGAGGTGATGTCGGACTGTGGTCTGTTATGTTTGATTGTGTTGAGTCATTGGGTGCGGACACACCCCTCGGGGCCGAACAAGGAGTCCGGCGTGAAGAAGACCTCGACCCGGCTGGCCGACGGTCGTGAGCTGATCTACTACGACCTGCGGGACGACACCGTGCGCGACGCGGTCGACCGGCGGCCGCTGGACCGTACGGTCACCACGTCCGAGATCCGCCGCGACCCCCTGCTCGGCGACTCCGTCGCCGTCGCCTCCCACCGCCAGGGCCGCACCTACCACCCGCCGGCCGACGAGTGCCCCCTGTGCCCCACGCGGGGCGAGCGGCTCAGCGAGATCCCGGACTCCTCCTACGACGTCGTCGTCTTCGAGAACCGGTTCCCCTCCCTGGCCGGCGACTCCGGCCGCTGCGAGGTCGTCTGCTTCACCTCCGACCACGACGCCTCCTTCGCCGACCTCACGGAAGGTCAGGCGCGGCTGGTGCTGGACGCGTGGACGGACCGCACGTCGGAGCTGTCCCATCTGCCCTCCGTCGAGCAGGTGTTCTGTTTCGAGAACCGCGGTGCCGAGATCGGTGTGACCCTCGGCCACCCGCACGGACAGATCTACGCCTACCCCTTCACCACTCCGCGCACCGCGCTGATGCTCCGCTCGCTCGCCGCCCACAAGGAGGCCACCGGCGGGGAGAACCTGTTCGACGCGGTCCTGGAGCGGGAACGGGCCGGAGAGCGGGTCGTCCTTGAGGGTGAACACTGGGCGGCCTTCGTGCCGTACGCGGCGCACTGGCCGTACGAGGTCCACCTGTACCCGAAGCGCCGCGTGCCCGATCTGCTCGCCCTCGACGAGGCGGCACGCACAGAGTTCCCCCAGGTCTATCTGGAACTCTTGAGGCGCTTCGACCGGATCTTCGGCGAGGGTGAGCCTCCGACGCCGTACATCGCGGCCTGGCACCAGGCCCCGTTCGGCGCGCTGGCGGAGTTCGACGGCGTGACGCGCGACGACTTCGCGCTCCACCTCGAGCTTTTCACCATCCGCCGCACTTCCGGCAAGCTGAAGTTTCTCGCGGGTTCCGAGTCCGGCATGAACGTGTTCATCAACGACGTGCCGCCGGAGCGCGCGGCCGAGCGACTGCGAGAGGTAGCGAGTTCATGAAGTATCTGGTGACGGGTGGCGCGGGATACGTCGGCAGTGTCGTGGCCCAGCACCTGCTGGAGGCCGGCCACGAGGTGACGGTCCTCGACAACCTCTCCACCGGCTTCCGCGCGGGCGTCCCGGCCGGCGCGGCCTTCATCGAGGGCGACATCCGGGACGCCGCCAAGTGGCTCGACCCCTCCTTCGACGGCGTGCTGCACTTCGCCGCGTTCTCGCAGGTCGGCGAGTCGGTGGTGAAGCCGGAGAAGTACTGGGAGAACAACGTCGGCGGCAGCATGGCGCTGCTCGCCGCGATGCGCGAGGCCGGCGTCCGCAGGCTGGTGTTCTCCTCCACCGCGGCCACCTACGGCGAGCCGGAGCGGACGCCCATCCCGGAGGCCGCCCCGACCCGCCCCACCAGCCCCTACGGCGCCTCCAAGCTCGCCGTCGACCACATGATCACCAGCGAGGCGACCGCGCACGGCCTGGCCGCGGTCTCCCTGCGCTACTTCAACGTGGCGGGCGCGTACGGCGCGTACGGCGAGCGCCACGACCCCGAGTCGCACCTCATCCCGCTGGTCCTCCAGGTCGCCCAGGGCCGCCGCGACGCCATCTCGATCTACGGCGACGACTACCCCACCCCCGACGGCACCTGCGTCCGCGACTACATCCACGTCGCCGACCTGGCCGACGCCCACCTGCTGGCCCTGACCGCCGCCCGGCCGGGCGAGCACCTGATCTGCAACCTCGGCAACGGCAACGGCTTCTCCGTCCGCGAGGTCATCGAGACCGTCCGCGAGGTCACCGGCCACCCCATCCCCGAGGTGGTCGCCCCCCGCCGGGGCGGCGACCCCGCCGTCCTGGTCGCCTCCGCGGACACCGCCCGCGAGAAACTGGGCTGGAACCCGACCCGCGCGGACCTCGCGGGCATCGTCGCGGACGCGTGGGAGTTCGCGCAGAGCATCACAAGGGAGCACTAGTGGGGGCACAGCAGGTCGCGGACCGCTTCGCCGAGCTGTACGGGGCGGCGCCCGAGGGCGTGTGGGCGGCGCCCGGCCGGGTCAACCTGATCGGCGAGCACACCGACTACAACGACGGCTTCGTCATGCCGTTCGCGCTGCCGCACCAGGCGGTCGCGGCGGTCTCCCGCCGCACCGACGGCGTCCTGCGGCTGCACTCGGACGATATCGGGGGCGGGGTCGTGCAGCTGGGGCTCGCGGACCTCGCACCCGGGACCGACCGGGAGTGGACGGCGTACCCGGCGGGCGTGGTGTGGGCGCTGCGCGAGGCGGGCCACGAGATCACCGGCGCGGACGTGCACCTGTCCTCCACCGTCCCCACGGGCGCCGGCCTGTCCTCCTCCGCCGCCCTGGAGGTCGTGATCGCGCTGGCCCTCAGCGACCTGTACGGCCTCGGCCTGCCGCGCTGGAAGCTGGCCCGCCTGTGCCAGCGCGCCGAGAACGTCTACGTCGGCGCCCCGACCGGCATCATGGACCAGACGGCGTCGGCCTGCTGCGAACAGGGCCACGCCCTGTTCCTGGACACCCGTGACCTGTCCCAGCGGCAGATCCCCTTCGACCTCGCGGCCGAGGGGCTGCGGCTGCTGGTGGTGGACACCCAGGTCAAGCACGCCCACAGCGGCGGCGAGTACGGCAAGCGCCGGGCCGGCTGCGAGAAGGGCGCGGCCCTGCTCGGCGTCGACGCCCTGCGCGACATCCCGTACGACGGCCTGGACGCGGCCCTCGCCCGCCTCGGCGACGAGGAGGAGGTGGTCCGCCTGGTCCGGCACGTGGTGACGGAGGACCAGCGGGTCGAGCGCACGGTGGCCCTCCTGCACGCCGGCGAGACCCGCGCCATCGGCCCGGTCCTCACCGAGGGCCACGCCTCGCTGCGCGACGACTTCCGCATCTCCTGCCCCGAGCTGGACCTGGTCGTCGACACCGCCCTGGCGCACGGCGCCCTGGGCGCCCGGATGACCGGCGGCGGCTTCGGCGGCTCGGCGATCGTCCTGGCGGAGGCGACGGACGTCGACACCCTCACCAAGGCCGTCCAGGAGGCCTTCGCGGCAGCCGCCTTCACGGCCCCGCGCGTCTTCGAGGCGGTCCCCGCGGCGGGCGCCCGCCGCCTGGCCTGAGGCGTCGTCAGCCCAGGCGCTTGGTGAGCGTGTACTCCGTGATCCCCGGCGGGTAGTCGGGGATCACGCCCACCACCTCGTAGCCCTGTCCGCGGTAGAAGTCCGGGGCCTGGAAGTCCCAGGTCTCCAGGCGGGCCGCCGCGCAGCCGCGGTCGGCGCGGGCGATGCGCTCCGCCTCGGCCAGCAGCCGGGTGCCGAGGCCCGCGCCGCGGTGGCGGGCGTCGACCCACAGGTAGGTGATGTGCAGCCAGGTCGTCCAGGTGTGGCCGACCAGGCCGCCGGCGAGGTCGCCGGCGGAGTCCAGCGCCCAGACGTGGAGGGGGACCTCGCGCTCGCCGGGCGTGCCGCGCAGCGCGGCGAGCACCGGGGACGCCGCCGTGTTGGTGTCCCGCAGCCGCGACCGGAGCAGATCACGTCGGCCTTTGTCGACTTCCGCCTCAATACGAAACATGCGGCACACCATAAACGCGTCGGACGGCCAGTTCTGCAAATCTCCTTCCGCTGCGTGCTCTCATCCGTACTCTGTGGAGCAGCACCGGTGGGGGCCGGTGCCGCTCAGGGGGCGAGACAGGCGGGTACGGCGCCCGCGGTGGGGGTAGCAGTCTCCGCAACGGCGGCGGCCGTGCGGTGCGTGCCCTTGTCCGCGGGTGTCGTACCCGCGTCAGTCGTCGTTCTCCGGATCCTTTCCGGGTTTTTCCGGGCCGGCCTATTCCGGAGCTTTCCGGACCTTGGTATCCCCTGCTCCACGCGGAGCCTGGGGGAGGGGGTTACGTGGTTCGTATCCGAGTCCTGGTCGTGGACGACCACCGCATCTTCGCCGAGTCGCTCGCCGCCGCCCTGGCCGCCGAGCCCGACGTCGACGTCTTCGCCGCGGGCAGCGGCCCGGCCGCGCTGCGCTGCCTGGAGCGCGCCGCCGGCGAGGGCCGCCGCTACGACGTGCTGCTGGTCGACGCCGACCTGGGCGGCCGGCTGCCGGGCACCCGTCCGGCCGTACCGGTGCAGGAGGGCGACGAGGAGGGCCTGGTCGACGGGATCTCGCTGGTCACCGGGGTGCGGGCCGCCCAGCCCGCCGTACGCATCGTCGTCCTCGCCGAGAAGGACGACCCGCGCCGCGCGGCCCTCGCGCTGCAGGCCGGGGCCTCCGGCTGGGTCGCCAAGGACTGCTCGCTGTCCCGGCTGCTGACGGTGATCCGGGGGGTGCTGCGCGACGAGACCCATCTGCCGCCCGCGCTGCTCACCGGGGTGCTGAAGGAGCTGACGGCGGCGCGCAAGCACCGCACCGAGAGCGAGCGGCTGGTGGAGTCCCTCACCCCGCGGGAGCGGGAGGTGCTGCGCTGCATGGTCGCCGGGCTGGGCCGCAAGGCCGTCGCCGAGCGGCTGTTCCTCTCCCCGCACACCGTCCGCACCCACATGCAGAACGTCCTCGGCAAGCTGGGCGTCCACTCCACGCTGGCCGCCGTCGCGCTGGCGCGGCGCGCCGGGGTGGGGCCGGTCGACCTAACCGGGGATGTTGTCGAACGGGGCGGTCAGCTGGCGTAGCAGCCCGGCCAGTTCCGCGCGCTGGGCGCGGGACAGCTCGCCGAGGATCGCCCGCTCCTGGTCCAGCAGGCCTGCCAGCGCCTGGTCCGCGCGGTCCCGGCCCTCGTCGGTCAGCCGGACCAGCACGCCCCGCCGGTCGCTCGGGTCGGGCAGCCGTTCCACCAGGCCCTTCTTCGCCAGCCGGTCGATCCGGTTGGTCATGGTGCCGGAGGTGACGAGGGTCTGCGTCAGCAGCTGGCCGGGGGAGAGCTGGTACGGCGTTCCCGCGCGCCGGAGCGCGGTGAGGACATCGAACTCCCAGGGCTCCAGCTGGTGCTCGGCGAAGGCGAGCCGGCGGGCGCGGTCCAGGTGCCGGGCGAGTCGGCTCACCCGGCTGAGCACTTCCAGCGGCTCCACGTCGAGGTCCGGACGCTCCCGGCGCCACGCTGCGACCAGCCGATCGACCTCGTCCTCCATGGAGATCAGTGTAGTGGTTGTGTCGACGTGAAGTCTCTTGACGTCGAGCCTCTTGACATCGAGATAGTGCCCTCGGAGAGTGGATCCATGACGACGCCCCGCTGGGACCCCCACCAGTACCTCCGCCACGCCGGGCACCGGACCCGGCCCTGCACCGACCTCCTCGCCCGGATCCCCGCGCTGCCCGGCGACCGGCCCCGCATCGCCGACCTCGGCTGCGGCCCCGGCAACGTCACCGCCCTCCTCGCCGACCGCTGGCCCACCGCGCACATCACCGGCTACGACAACTCGCCCGAGATGCTCGACAAGGCCCACGTCGACCACGAGGGACCCACGGCCGGCGGCCGGCTCGACTTCGCCCGCGCCGACCTGCGGACCTGGACGCCCCCGGAGCCGTACGACCTGATCGTCTCCCACGCCACCCTCCAGTGGGTGCCGGGCCACACCGACCGGTTCGCCGACTGGATCGCCGCCCTGCCCCCCGGCGGCATCCTCGCCTTCCAGGTCCCCGACAACATCGACGCCCCCCTGCACGCCCTCATGCGCGACCTCGCCGACAGCCCCCGCTGGCGCGACCGCCTCGCCGGCGTCCTGCGCCGCACGGACTCCGTCCGCACCCCCGGCGCCTACCTGGACACCCTCACCCGCCTCGGCTGCACCGCCGACGTGTGGCGGACGACGTACTTCCACGTCCTCGGGGGCGAGGACCCCGTCCTGGACTGGGCGAAGGGCACCGGCCTGCGCCCCGCCCTGACCGCCCTCGCCGACGACCCCGAGGCCCGGGACGCCTTCCTCACCGCATACCGGGACCTGCTGCGCACGGCCTACCCGAGCGCCCCCTACGGCACGGTCCTGCCGTTCCGCCGGCTCTTCGCCGTCGCCGTCAAGCAGGCGTGAGGGTCACGCCTTGCGGTGGCCTATCAGCCGCGGCTTCGGCTCCAGGCCGTCCAGACCGTGCCAGGCCAGGTTCACCAGGTGGGCCGCCACCTCCGCCTTCTTCGGGCGGCGCACGTCCAGCCACCACTGGCCGGTCAGCGCGACCATGCCGACCAGCGCCTGGGCGTACAGCGGGGCGAGCTTGGGATCGAAACCGCGGGACTTGAACTCGCGGCCCAGGATGTCCTCCACCTGAGTGGCGATGTCGGAGATCAGGGAGGCGAAGGAACCCGTGGACTGGGGGATGGGGGAGTCGCGGACCAGGATGCGGAAGCCGTCCGTGTACTCCTCGATGTAGTCCAGCAGCGCGAACGCCGCCTGCTCGCACAGCTCACGCGGATGACCCGCGGTCAGCGAGCTGGTCACCATGTCCAGCAGACGGCGCATCTCGCGGTCCACCACCACCGCGTACAGCCCCTCCTTGCCGCCGAAGTGCTCGTACACCACCGGTTTGGACACCCCGGCCTTCGCCGCGATCTCCTCCACCGACGTGCCCTCGAAACCTTTCGCCGCGAAGAGGGTGCGACCGATCTCCAGCAGCTGCTGGCGGCGCTCGGCACCGGTCATACGGGTCCGGCGGGTCCGCCGCTGCTTGTCGTTGCCTGAGGTGCTGCTGGAGTCGGTCGCCACGGCGTCAATCATGCCGCCTCGGCGGCCTCCGTCCGGCGCCGGGAGCCGCCTTCCCCGGTGTTACGGCGCGAATCGATACGGGAGCGTGACGGCCAGCGCACGTCGTACGCCCAGCCGAGCCGCTCGAACCAGCGGATGAACCGCGCGGAGGAGTCCAGCTGGCCGCGCATCACGCCGTGCCGCGCCGAGGTCGGGTCGGCGTGGTGCAGGTTGTGCCAGGACTCCCCGCAGGACAGGATCGCCAGCCACCACACGTTGCCCGAGCGGTCCCGCGACTTGAACGGCCGCTTGCCGACCGCGTGGCAGATCGAGTTGATCGACCACGTCACGTGGTGCAGCAGCGCCACCCGGACGAGCGAACCCCAGAAGAACGCGGTGAACGCGCCCCACCAGGACATCGTCACCAGGCCCCCGATCAGCGGCGGGAGCAGCAGGGACACCACCGTCCACAGCGCGAACTGGCGGGAGATCGTCCGGATCGCCTTGTCCTTGATCAGGTCCGGGGCGTACTTGTCCTGCGGAGTCTGCTCCTCGTCGAACATCCAGCCGATGTGCGCCCACCACAGGCCCTTCATCAGCGCCGGAACCGTCTCCCCGAACCGCCACGGCGAGTGCGGGTCACCCTCCGCGTCGGAGAACTTGTGGTGCTTGCGGTGATCGGCCACCCAGCGCACCAGGGGCCCCTCTACCGCCAGCGACCCCATGATCGCCAGCGCGATCCGCAGGGGCCGTTTGGCCTTGAACGAACCATGGGTGAAGTACCGGTGGAAACCGATCGTGATGCCGTGGCACCCCAGGAAGTAGAAGAAGACCAGCAGGCCCAGATCGAGCCAGCTCACCCCCCAGCCCCAGGCCAGCGGCACGGCCGCCACCAGTGCCAGGAACGGCACGGTGATGAACAGGAGCAGCGTGATCTGCTCGATCGAACGCTTCTGCTCGCCGCCCAGCGTGGCGGAGGGGGGAGGTGTGTCGGTGGCCTGACGGGCTTCTTCGATCACATCGGAACTTGAGGTCATGCGCGTCCCCTGTGGGGTCGAGGGTCAAGACAGATGCCGGGGGCCGCCGGGACCGCGCGGGACTCGACGGTGCTTCCCTACGGTTCCGTAACCTACGGCGACGTAAGTATGGCAGCGAGATGTGCGGCGGCAAGAGCCCCAGACCCTGCGCGTCCACATGGCCACCTATCCTTGGAGTCGGTCGGACAGCGCGGTCCGCTGAAGTTTCCTTCCCGGACCCTCCGGCGCGTATGCGGCGTCCGCCGCGCGGCAGCCGGTCGGGTTCCCTCCCAGACGAGCTTCAACACTGCAAGGAGCCGCACCTGTGAGCAGTGCCGACGACCAGACCACCACGACCAGCAGCGAGCTGCGTGCCGACATCCGCCGGCTGGGTGATCTCCTCGGGGAGACCCTCGTCCGGCAGGAAGGCCCGGAACTCCTCGAACTGGTCGAGAAGGTCCGCCGCCTCACCCGCGAGGACGGCGAGGCCGCCGCCGAGCTGCTGCGCGGCACCGAGCTGGAGACCGCGGCCAAGCTGGTCCGCGCGTTCTCCACCTACTTCCACCTTGCCAACATCACCGAACAGGTGCACCGCGGCCGGGAACTGCGCGCCAAGCGCGCCGCCGAGGGCGGACTGCTCTCGCGCACCGCCGACCGGCTCAAGGACGCCGACCCCGAGCACCTGAAGCAGACCGTCCAGAACCTCAACGTGCGGCCGGTCTTCACCGCCCACCCCACCGAGGCCGCACGCCGGTCCGTCCTCAACAAGCTCCGGCGCATCGCCGCACTCCTGGACACCCCCGTCCTCGACTCCGACCGCCGCCGCCACGACGTCCGCCTCGCCGAGAACATCGACCTCGTCTGGCAGACCGACGAGCTGCGCGTCGTCCGGCCCGAACCCGCCGACGAGGCCCGCAACGCCATCTACTACCTGGACGAACTCCACGCCGACGCGGTCGGAGACGTCCTGGAGGACCTCACCGCCGAACTGGAGCGCGTCGGCGTCAAGCTGCCCGACGACACCCGCCCCCTCACCTTCGGCACCTGGATCGGCGGCGACCGCGACGGCAACCCCAACGTCACCCCCCAGGTCACCTGGGACGTCCTCATCCTCCAGCACGAACACGGCATCAACGACGCCCTGGAGATGATCGACGAGCTGCGCGGACTGCTCTCCAACTCCATCCGCTACACCGGCGCCACCGACGAGCTGCTGGACTCCCTCAAGGCCGACCTCGACCTGCTCCCCGAGATCAGCCCCCGCTACAAGCGGCTCAACGCCGAGGAGCCCTACCGGCTCAAGGCCACCTGCATCCGGCAGAAGCTGGAGAACACCAAGCAGCGCCTCGCCAAGGGCACCCCGCACGAGGACGGCCGCGACTACCTCGGCACCAGCGAGCTGCTGAAGGACCTCCGGATCATCCAGGCCTCCCTGCGCGAACACCGCGGCGGCCTGTTCGCCGACGGCCGCCTGGCCCGCACCATCCGCACCCTGGCCGCCTTCGGCCTCCAGCTCGCCACCATGGACGTCCGCGAACACGCCGACGCCCACCACCACGCCCTCGGCCAGCTCTTCGACCGCCTCGGCGAGGAATCCTGGCGCTACGCCGACATGCCCCGCGACTACCGGGCCAAGCTCCTCGCCAAGGAACTGCGCTCCAGAAGGCCGCTCGCCCCCACCCCGGCCCCCGTGGACGCGGCCGGGCAGAAGACCCTCGGCGTCTTCGAGACCGTCAAGAAGGCCCTGGACGTCTTCGGCCCCGAGGTCATCGAGTCGTACATCATCTCGATGTGCCAGGGCGCCGACGACGTCTTCGCCGCCACCGTGCTCGCCCGCGAGGCCGGCCTCATCGACCTGCACGCCGGCTGGGCGAAGATCGGCATCGTCCCCCTCCTGGAGACCACCGACGAGCTGAAGGCCGCCGACACCATCCTGGAGGACATGCTCTCCGACCCGTCCTACCGGCGCCTGGTCGCGCTGCGCGGCGACGTCCAGGAGGTCATGCTCGGCTACTCCGACTCCTCCAAGTTCGGCGGCATCACCACCAGCCAGTGGGAGATCCACCGCGCCCAGCGGCGCCTGCGCGACGTCGCCCACCGCTACGGCGTCCGGCTGCGCCTCTTCCACGGCCGCGGCGGCACCGTCGGCCGCGGCGGCGGCCCCTCCCACGACGCGATCCTCGCCCAGCCCTGGGGCACCCTGGAGGGCGAGATCAAGGTCACCGAGCAGGGCGAGGTCATCTCCGACAAGTACCTCATCCCCTCCCTCGCCCGGGAGAACCTGGAACTGACCGTCGCCGCCACCCTCCAGGCCTCCGCCCTGCACACCGCCCCCCGCCAGTCCGACGAGGCCCTCGCCCGCTGGGACGCGGCCATGGACGTCGTCTCCGACGCCGCCCACGCCGCCTACCGGCGCCTCGTCGAGGACCCGGACCTGCCGACGTACTTCCTCGCGTCGACGCCGGTGGACCAGCTCGCCGACCTGCACCTGGGCTCCCGCCCCTCCCGCCGCCCCGGCTCCGGCGTCTCGCTCGACGGCCTGCGCGCCATCCCGTGGGTGTTCGGCTGGACCCAGTCCCGCCAGATCGTCCCCGGCTGGTTCGGCGTCGGCTCCGGCCTCAAGGCCCTGCGCGAAGCCGGCCTGGACACCGTGCTGGACGAGATGCACCAGCAGTGGCACTTCTTCCGCAACTTCATCTCCAACGTCGAGATGACCCTCGCCAAGACGGACCTGCGGATCGCCCAGCACTACGTCGACACCCTCGTCCCCGACGACCTCAAGCACGTCTTCGACACCATCAAGGCCGAACACGAGCTGACCGTCCGCGAGGTCCTGCGCGTCACCGGCGAAGAGGAACTGCTGGACGCCCAGCCCGTCCTCAAGCAGACCTTCGCCATCCGCGACGCCTACCTGGACCCCATCTCCTACCTCCAGGTCGCCCTGCTCAAGCGGCAGCGCGAGGCGGCGGCGGCCGGCGTCAGCCCCGACCCCCTGCTCTCCCGCGCCCTGCTCCTCACCGTCAACGGCGTGGCGGCCGGCCTGCGCAACACCGGCTGACCCGCCCGGAGCGGACCCCCTCCGGAAAAGCAGGTGCCCCCGAGGTCCTACGACCCCGGGGGCACCCCCGTGTCACGTCACTGCAAGGCCACGAACGCCGCCGTCAGCAGGACCGCCCCGGACAACCCCAGCACCCACGCCGGGCGGACCAGCCGCATCCCGCCCGCGACCACCACCGCGGCCAGCAGCAGCGCCCCGCCCAGCGGCAGCCACGCGTACAGGATCCCCGCCGGGCCCGACCGCACCGCGTCCCCGGAACCCGGCTTCAGCACCACGTCGTACGTCGCCCCCGTCCGCACCGCCACCGAGTGCGCGATCTCCACCCGCGCCCGCGGACGCGCCCCCGCCGACGTCGGCGTGAACGGCCCCGTACAGGTGTCCCCGGCACACCGCGTCACCTCGACCGTGCCGGTCTCACGCCCCTTCACCAGCATCACGTGCTGTGCGGTCCCCCAGGAACCCCACACCCCGGCGAACAGGATCAGCGCGGCGAACGCGCCCGCCATCGAGACCCGCCCGAACCGCAGAGCGGTCACGGAGGCCCGGCGAGCGGAGGTGGCTGTGGCAGGCATGGCCGGGATCATTGGCCATCGCCCTACGACCGGTCAACTCCGGTGCAGGGCAAGAAGGGACAAGTCAGGAGGTGTACGACACCCTCGCGGTCACGAGTTGTACGCGCTCTGCGCCCGCTCCAGCCCCTCCGTCACCAGACACTCCACCGCGTCCGCCGCACGGTCCACGAACCAGTCCAGCTCCTTGCGCTCCACCGAGGAGAAGTCCTTCAGCACGAAGTCGGCCACCTGCATCCGCCCCGGCGGCCGGCCGATCCCGCACCGCACCCGGTGATAGTCCGGCCCCATCGCCTTCGTCATCGACTTCAGGCCGTTGTGCCCGTTGTCGCCGCCGCCCAGCTTCAGCCGCAGCGTGCCGTAGTCGATGTCCAGCTCGTCATGGACCGCCACGATGTTCCCCAGCGGAACCTTGTAGAAGTCCCGCAGCGCGTTCACCGGACCACCGGACAGATTCATGTACGACATCGGCTTCGCCAGGACCACCCGGCGGCTCGCCGGCCCCGCCGGACCGATCCGCCCCTCCAGCACCTGCGCCTGCGCCTTGCCCGCCCGCTTGAACTTCCCCCCGATCCGCTCCGCGAGCAGATCCGCCACCATGAAGCCGACGTTGTGCCGGTTCATGGCGTACTCCGGCCCGGGATTGCCGAGCCCGACGATCAGCCAGGGATCACTGGCGGAGGTGGTCACGTCCATGTCTCCTTGATACGCGCCAGCCGCCGCCCCCCGCGAGGGAGGCAGCGGCTGAACAGATGATGACGACGGGGAGGATCAGGCCTCCGCCGCCTCCTCGCCCTCGGCGGTCTCGCCCTCGGTCTCCTCGGCCTGGGCCTGCAGGACCTGGAGCACCACCGCGTCGGCGTCCACGGCCAGCGACACGCCGTTCGGCAGGGTGATGTCCTTGGCGTGGACGGAGGCACCGGCCTCCAGACCCTCGATGGAGACGGTCACGGCCTCGGGGATGTGCGTGGCCTCGGCCTCGACCGGCAGCGCGTCCAGGACATGCTCCAGCAGGTTGCCGCCCGGGGCCAGCTCGCCCTCGGTGTGCACCGGGATGTCGACCGTGACCTTCTCGCCGCGCTTGACCAGCAGCAGGTCGACGTGCTCCAGGAAGCCCTTCAGCGGGTCGCGCTGCACGGCCTTCGGGATCGCCAGCTCGTTGGTCTTGCCGTCGATGTCCAGGGAGATCAGGACGTTCGGCGTACGCAGCGCCAGCAGCAGGTCGTGGCCCGGCAGGGTCAGGTGCAGCGGGTCGGAGCCGTGGCCGTACAGAACGACCGGCACCTTGTTCTCACGGCGGATGCGGCGCGCGGCACCCTTGCCGAACTCGGTGCGGGTCTCGGCGCTGAGCTTCACCTCGGACATATGGATCACTCCTCGTAGGAAATCGGAACGGACGTGGTCACCCGGCCACGAACGGCCTGCTACGAAGAGCGCGTCGATAACGGACCGCCGTATTCGTGTCACACGAGTACGGCCTCCCTCGCCGAGCAACTGCGTCAGTTTACTCGGAGGGGGAGGCCGTACCCAAAACGATCACCGGGAGGGATCACAGGGAGGGGCGCAGAAACCTCACTGCTCGTCGAAGAGGCTCGTCACCGAACCGTCCTCGAAGACCTCGCGCACCGCGCTCGCGATCGTCGGAGCGATCGACAGCACCGTGATCTTGTCCAGGTCCCGGCTCAGCTCCGCCGGCGTCGGCAGCGTGTTCGTGAACACGAACTCGCTCACCCGCGAGTTCTTCAGCCGGTCCGCCGCCGGACCCGAGAGCACACCGTGCGTCGCCGTCACGATGACGTCCTCCGCCCCGTGCGCGAACAGCGCGTCCGCCGCGGCACAGATCGTGCCACCCGTGTCGATCATGTCGTCCACCAGGACACACACGCGACCCTTGACCTCGCCCACGACCTCGTGGACCGTCACCTGGTTCGCCACGTCCTTGTCCCGGCGCTTGTGCACGATCGCCAGCGGCGCGCCGAGCCGGTCGCACCACCGGTCCGCCACCCGCACCCGGCCGGCGTCCGGCGAGACCACCGTCAGCTTCTCCCGGTCCACCTTCGCGCCCACGTAGTCCGCCAGCAGCGGCAGCGCGAACAGGTGGTCCACCGGACCGTCGAAGAAGCCCTGGATCTGGTCCGTGTGCAGATCCACGGTCAGGATGCGGTCCGCACCCGCCGTCTTCATCAGATCCGCGATCAGACGCGCCGAGATCGGTTCACGACCCCGGTGCTTCTTGTCCTGCCGCGCGTAACCGTAGAACGGCACGATGACCGTGATGGAGCGGGCCGACGCACGCTTCAGCGCGTCGATCATGATCAGCTGCTCCATGATCCACTTGTTGATCGGAGCCGTGTGGCTCTGGATCAGGAAGCAGTCCGCACCGCGAGCCGACTCCTGGTAACGGACGTAGATCTCGCCGTTCGCGAAGTCGAAGGCCTTCGTCGGGACGACCCCGACACCCAGCTGCTGGGCGACCTCCTCGGCAAGCTCGGGGTGGGCGCGGCCGGAGAAGAACATCATCTTCTTCTCGCCGGTCGTCTTGATCCCGGTCACAGCACTGTCTCCTCAGAGGTTGTCTCAGCCAACCGGCTGCTCGGCGACCTCTCGGCTGGGCAGGAGAGGCCGTATCAGCTGGTAAGGGTGCGGGTGCACACGTGCGGATGTGCACTTATCACGGTACGCCGTGTTTGGCGCACCCGTTTCCGGTCAGTCCTCGCTCTCACCCTGCCGGGACGCCGCCTCGGCCGCCTTCGCCGCCGCACTCCCGGGACGCTTGCGGGCCACCCAACCCTCGATATTCCGCTGCTGACCACGGGCCACGGCCAGCGAACCGGGCGGCACATCCTTCGTGATCACCGACCCGGCGGCGGTGTAGGCACCGTCCCCGACCGTGACAGGAGCCACAAACATGTTGTCCGAACCGGTCCGGCAATGCGACCCGACCGTGGTGTGGTGCTTGTCCTGACCGTCGTAGTTCACGAACACGCTCGCCGCGCCGATGTTCGTGTACTCACCGATCGTCGCGTCCCCCACGTACGACAGGTGCGGCACCTTCGTGCCCTCCCCGATCGAGGCGTTCTTCGTCTCGACGTACGTCCCGATCTTCCCCTTGGCACCCAGACGGGTCCCCGGCCGCAGGTACGCGTACGGCCCCACGGACGCCGACGCGCCCACCACGGCCCCGTCGGACACCGTGTTGTCCACCCGGGCCCCGGGACCCACCTTCGTGTCCCTCAGCCGGCTGTTGGGGCCGACCTCCGCACCCTCACCGAGATGCGTGGCCCCCATGAGCTGCGTCCCCGGATGCACCACGGCGTCCCGCTCGAAGGTCACGGTCACGTCGACCCACGTGGTCGCCGGATCGACGACCGTGACACCGTCCAGCATCGCCCGGGTCAGCAGCCGGTCGTTGAGGATCCGGCGCGCCTCGGCGAGCTGCACCCGGTTGTTGATGCCGGCGATCTCCCGGTGGTCACCGGCCACCGACGCGCCGACCCGGTGCCCGGCCTCCCGCAGGATCCCGAGCACGTCCGTGAGGTACTCCTCGCCCTGGCTGTTGTCCGTCCGCACCTTCTTCAGCGCGTCCGCCAGCAGCTGCCCGTCGAACGCGAACACACCGCTGTTGATCTCCCGGATCGCCCGCTGGACCTCGGTCGCGTCCTTGTGCTCCACGATCGCGGTGACGGCACCCGTCGCCTCGTCCCGCACGATCCGGCCGTAACCGGTCGCGTCCGGCACCTCGGCGGTGAGCACGGTCACGGCGTTGCCGTCGGCGTGGTGGGTCTCGGCGAGCCGCCGGAGCGTCTCGGCGGTGAGCAGCGGCGTGTCCCCGCACACCACCACGACGGTCCCGTCCACGGCCCCGCCCAGCTCCTCCAGGCCCATCCGTACGGCGTGCCCGGTGCCGTTCTGCTCCGCCTGTACGGCGGTCCTGACAGCCGGGTCGATCTCGGCGAGGTGGGCGCCGACCTGCTCACGGGCGTGCCCCACGACGACGACCAGGTTCTGCGGGTCCAACTCACGGGCCGCGGCCAGCACATGGCCGACCAGGGAACGGCCGCAGATCTCGTGCAGGACTTTCGGTGTGGCCGACTTCATACGGGTGCCCTCACCCGCTGCGAGAACGACGACGGCGGCCGGGCGGATGGCGCTCACGGGGTTGCCCTTCGGCTCTGGATGGGTGGGGGTGACAGCCGCAGGATACCGGGG
>NZ_MUMF01000352.1 GCF_002155905.1 Streptomyces tricolor
GCCCCGCGTCACGGTCGCCCCGGCCGCCTCCCACCACGCCACGGTGATCGAGGTCCGCGCCCAGGACGCCCCCGGCCTCCTGCACCGCATCGGCATGGCACTGGAGAAGGCGGGCGTGCGGGTGCGGAGCATGCACGTGAGCACGCTGGGCTCCAATGCCGTGGATGCGTTCTACGTCACGACGGGCGCGGGCACGCCCCTGCCCACGCAGGACGCGGCGTCGTTGGCGGGGGTGCTGGAGGAGACGTTGCGGGGATGACCCTGCCCCGGTGCCGCCGGCGCCGGGATACCCTGGAGGGCGATTCCTACAAGACCGTCACCGACCCCGAGGACCGCGAGCGCCGTGTTCGACACTCTCTCCGATCGCCTGTCAGCGACTTTCAAGAACCTGCGCGGCAAGGGACGGCTCTCCGAGGCGGACATCGACGCCACGGCGCGCGAGATCCGCATCGCGCTCCTCGAGGCGGACGTGGCCCTGCCCGTCGTGCGCGCGTTCATCAAGAACGTCAAGGAGCGTGCGCTCGGGGCCGAGGTCTCCAAGGCGCTGAACCCGGCCCAGCAGGTCCTCAAGATCGTCAACGAGGAACTGATCACCATCCTCGGCGGCGAGACCCGGCGTCTGCGCTTCGCCAAGCAGCCGCCCACCGTGATCATGCTGGCCGGTCTCCAGGGTGCCGGTAAGACCACCCTCGCGGGCAAGCTCGGCCGCTGGCTGAAGGAGCAGGGCCACTCGCCGCTGCTGGTCGCCTGTGACCTCCAGCGCCCGAACGCCGTGAACCAGCTGAGCGTCGTCGCCGAGCGCGCCGGCGTCGCGGTCTACGCGCCCGAGCCGGGCAACGGCGTCGGCGACCCGGTGAAGGTCGCCAAGGACTCCATCGACTTCGCGAAGTCCAAGGTCCACGACATCGTGATCGTGGACACCGCCGGCCGCCTCGGTATCGACCAGGAGATGATGCAGCAGGCCGCGGACATCCGCGACGCCGTCTCCCCGGACGAGATCCTGTTCGTCGTCGACGCCATGATCGGTCAGGACGCCGTCAACACCGCCGAGGCCTTCCGCGACGGCGTCGGCTTCGACGGCGTGGTGCTGTCCAAGCTCGACGGTGACGCCCGCGGTGGTGCCGCCCTGTCGATCCGGCAGATCACCGGCAAGCCGATCATGTTCGCGTCGAACGGCGAGAAGCTGGACGACTTCGACGCGTTCCACCCGGACCGGATGGCCTCCCGCATCCTCGACATGGGTGACCTGCTCACCCTGATCGAGCAGGCGGAGAAGACGTTCAGCCAGGAAGAGGCCCAGAAGATGGCCTCCAAGCTGGCGTCCAAGAAGGGCCAGGACTTCACCCTGGACGACTTCCTGTCCCAGATGGAGCAGGTCAGGAAGATGGGCAGCATCAGCAAGCTGCTCGGCATGCTCCCGGGCATGGGCCAGATCAAGGACCAGATCGCCAACCTGGACGAGCGGGACGTCGACCGCACCGCCGCGATCATCAAGTCGATGACCCCGGCCGAGCGCCAGGACCCGACGATCATCAACGGCTCCCGCCGCGCCCGTATCGCGCGCGGTTCCGGTGTCGACGTCAGCGCGGTCAAGGGGCTGGTGGAGCGGTTCTTCGAGGCCCGCAAGATGATGTCCCGCATGGCCCAGGGCGGCGGTATGCCGGGCATGCCGGGGATCCCGGGCATGGGCGGCGGCCCCGGCCGGCAGAAGAAGCAGCAGAAGAAGGCCAAGGGCAAGCAGCGCTCCGGCAACCCGATGAAGCGCAAGCAGCAGGAGCTGGAGGCGGCGCAGCGCCGTGAGGCCGCCGCGCAGGGTGGCGCGTTCGGCCTGCCGGGCCAGCAGGGCGGCCAGGACTTCGAGCTGCCGGACGAGTTCAAGAAGTTCATGGGCTGAGTCCCGCTCGTACGACGTCGGGGGCGCCTCCTTCCCGGGAGGCGCCCCTTGCGCGTGCCGAGGCCCGCTGTGTGTCGTAACGTCCAGATATGAGCGATGCGGCGCCGCCTCGCAAGGCCCCTGATCAACCGTGGCGCGCCGAGGGCACACCGGACGAGCCCCCTCGGCGGTCCGGTCGGCTCCGGGGCGGCAAATGGTGGGGTCTGCTCGCCACCGCGGTGATCGTCTTCGTGCTGGCGTACGTCGGCCTGCACTACTTCGGCCGGGGCGACGAGCCGACGATCTCCTACACGCAGTTCAGCAAGGAGGTCGGCGCGGGCAACGTCGCCACGATCTACTCCAAGGGCGACGCGATCCAGGGCGAGCTGAGGGACCCCCGCCCCAATCCGGAGGGCGGCGGCGAGTACACCAAGTTCACCACCCAGCGGCCGGCCTTCGCGGACGACCGGCTGTGGCAGAACCTGAGCAGCCACGGTGTCACGGTGACCGCGCGGCCCGTCGTCCAGGAACGCAGCCTCCTGGCCAACGTGCTGATCTCGCTGATCCCGATCGCGGTCCTGGTCGTGGTGTGGGTCTTCGCCGCACGGCGGCTCGGCGGGGTGCTGCCCGGCGCGGGCGGCCTGTTCGGGCGTCGGGGGCCGCCGAAGCCGGTCGGGCTGCGGCCGGGCACCGAGCGGACGACCTTCGCCGATGTGGCCGGCATCGACGAGGTCAAGGGCGAACTCGACGACGTGGTCGATTTCCTGGAACACCCCGACGTCTACCGCAGCATGGGCGCGAAGCTGCCGCGCGGGGTGCTGTTGTCCGGGCCGCCCGGTACCGGCAAGACCCTGCTCGCCCGGGCGGTCGCGGGGGAGGCCGGGGTGCCGTTCTTCTCGGCCTCGGCGTCCGAGTTCATCGAGATGATCGTGGGCGTCGGCGCGTCCCGGGTTCGGGAGCTGTTCGCCGAGGCCCGCAAGGTGGCACCGTCGATCATCTTCATCGACGAGATCGACACCATCGGGCGTGCGCGCGGCGGCAGCGCCTCGATGAGCGGTCACGACGAGCGCGAGCAGACGCTGAACCAGATCCTCACCGAGATGGACGGCTTCTCGGGCTCCGAGGGCGTGATCGTCATCGCGGCGACCAACCGCGCGGACATCCTGGATCCGGCCCTGACCCGTCCCGGCCGGTTCGACCGGGTGGTCACCGTGGCCCCGCCGGACCGGGCCGGCCGCGAGGCGATCCTGCGGATCCACACCCGGCAGATCCCGCTCGCCCCCGACGTGGACCTGACCCAGATGGCCCGCGTGACGCCGGGCATGACCGGTGCGGATCTGGCCAATCTCGCCAACGAGGCCGCTCTGCTCGCGGTCAAGCGCAAGCAGCCGCAGGTGACCGCCGCCGACCTGTCGGAGGCGCTGGAGAAGGTCCAGCTGGGCGCGGAACGCACGCTGATCATGCCCGAGGACGACCGCCGGCGCACCGCGTACCACGAGAGCGGCCACGCCCTGCTCGGCATGCTGCAGCCCGGCGCCGACCCCGTCCGCAAGATCACCATCGTGCCGCGCGGCCGGGCGCTCGGCGTGACCATGTCCACGCCCGAGGTGGAGCGGTACGCCCACTCCGAGGAGTACCTGCGCGGACGCATCATCGGCGCCCTGGGCGGCATGGCGGCGGAGGAGGTCGTCTACGGGGTCGTCACGACGGGTGCCGAGAACGACCTCGAACAGGTCACCAACATCTCGCGCGGGATGGTGGCCCGCTGGGGCATGAGCGAACGCGTCGGCCGGTTGTCCGCCCTGCCCAGCGACGCCCAGCAGGCGTACGGCCTGTCGGCCGCCCCGCAGACCCTCGACGTCATCGACGCCGAGATGCGGCGGATCGTGGACGAGTGCTACGAGGAGGCGTGCCACAAGCTCCGCGAGCACCGGTCGCGGCTGGACGCCCTCGCGGAGGCCCTGCTGGAGCACGAGACGCTGGAGGAGGCGGACGCGTACCGGATCGCCGGGATCACCCGGCTCACCAAGGTCGGCGAGGACGGCGGGGACTGAGCGCCGGGCGTTGCGGGGGCCGGGCCCCGCGGCGCCGGTGTGATCCGGACGACGGGTGCTAGGGCACGCGGGCGATGAGGTAGCGGAAGACGTTCGGCATCCACACGGTGCCGTCCGGGCGCCGGTGCGGATGCAGGGCTTCCGTCAGCTCCTTGTCGACCTGCTTGGCGTCGGTCGCCGCGATCGCGGCGTCGAACAGGCCGGTGGACAGCAGTCCGCGGACGGCGCTGTCGAGGTCGGCGTACCCGAAGGGGCAGGCGACCCGGCCCGAGCCGTCCGGCTTGAGCCCCGCCCGTCCGGCGACCTCCTCCAGGTCGTCGCGCCGGGCGGGCCGCCAGGCGCGGGCGGCGCCCAGCGGATCGGCGAGTTTGGCGGCCATCCGCAGCACCGACGAGGTGGCGCAGCGCTCCGGCGGCCCCCAGCCGGCCAGCACCACGGCGGCCCCCCGGCCGGCCAGCGGCAGCGCGTCGGCGAGCAGGTCGCCGAGCCCCTCGGAGTCGCCCGCGAGGCTGCCGATCGGCTCGAAGACGGTGACCAGGGTGTACCCGGCGGGCTCGGTGCCGACGGCGTCCGCGGGCGGGCCGGCGACGAGTTTCGCGGCCGTACGCGCGCGCGTGCCGCAGCCGCCGGTGCCTGCGCCGTCGGCCCGGCCGGGCGGGGCGTCCGGCAGCAGGCGCGCGCGGGCGAGGGCGAGCCGCTCGGGGGAGGCGGGGTCGACGCCGGTGACCGCGGCCCCCCGGGAGGCCGCCATCAGCAGGGCGAGCCCGGAACCGCAGCGCAGGCCCAGCAGCCGGGTGGCGGGCCCCACGTCGAGTCGCTCGTACACGGCTTCGTAGAGCGGTACGAGCATCCGCTCCTGGATCTCGGACCAGTCACGCGCGCGTGCGCTCGGGTCCACGCGGGGTGCGGAGTCCGCGTGAGACAGGTGCTGCCGCACGAGCGTAGGTGTCATAGGTATGCGCCCCAATCCGCCGACAGTTCGCCGCTGCGCCCGGTCGCGTGGCCCCCGTGCCGTGCGCGCGCCCTTCCCACGTATGCCACGTAACCCCCGGCTCGCGGTGGCGTCCAGGGGTCGTGGGGCCCGGCTTGGGCCTGGGACGCGGGTGTGGCGAGATTTCACATCCCGGCAATCCGGGGGCCCGTACGGTGTCGGCTCGCGGGACGGGCCGGTGGCGGGGCGCCGGCGGTGCCGAAAGCGGCGCGCGGTAACGTCACGGAGGCCGGGGACGCTGACCGGGGTGAGGGCCGCACGCTCAGAGCGGCCGAAACACCTCTTGCGCGGCGGCCGGCCGTCGTCGCCTCAGGGCTCCCGAGCGGGGCGTAGCGCGGACTACGCACCAGCTTGGTAGGAGCTGTGACGCTTCTCCGCAGATCAGCGCACCCGCCCTCGTCAGGACGCATCAGCGGCAACTGACGGGTACGTGCAAATTATTTGGGATGCCCCGGAATAGGAACACAGTGGCACCCCCGCTCGTTGTCATTACGTGAGCACGACACAGACACCACCTGTTCTCGCCGCAGAGCTGGCGCAGGCGTGGGCCGACATTCAGCGGTACCACCCCGAGCTGCCGGACCTTGCCGCGCCAGAGTCCCTGATCGGGGAGTCGTCGTCCGCGTGCGGTCACGAGCTCTCCTTCGAGCGGCTGCTCCACGAGGCAGTCCACGGCATCGCCGCCGCCCGCGGCATCCGTGACACCTCCCGGGCCGGCCGCTATCACAACCGTCGTTTCCTCGCGATCGCCGAGGAGCTGGGCCTGGACCACCCCGAGGAGCCGCACCCGAGCAGCGGTTTCTCGCTGGTCACGCTCAACGCCGAGGCGAAGCGGCGCTACCGCCCGACGATCGAGCGGCTGCAGCGCGCGCTGAAGGCCCACACGGCGGCCACCTCGGCGGACACCTCCCGCACCTTCCGCGGCCCGGCCGCCCGGCACGGCTCCTCGGGCGGCGGCGTCCGCGTCAAGGCGGTGTGCGACTGCGGCCGCAACGTCCGGGTGGTCCCCTCGGTCCTGGCCCAGGCCCCCATCGTCTGCGGCGGCTGCGGCAAGCCGTTCCGGATCCCGGAGGTCGTGGGAGCGGCGTAGGTCTGCGGCTGCTCGTGGCAGCCGCAGGCGGCGCGTGCCGCCGTCCCCGGGCGGGCGCGCACGGCGACCCCACCCCAGCGGGCGGCGCACCCGACGTACGGTCACCTCCACGCCGGGTGCGCCTCGGTCATGCCCGGCCACATCCCACCCCGGCCAAAAGCGGCCCGCGGGGTATGGCAGAATGGCTAGCTGTACTCGACAGCCGCACAGGACCCCTCTCTCCTCCGGCTGACGCGTCCATCGGGCACTCGGGTACCGCAACCCCACGCGGCGTCTCGCCGTGCCCAACCACGTCAAATCCAGGAGAACCCACTCCCGTGGCAGTCAAGATCAAGCTGAAGCGTCTGGGCAAGATCCGTTCGCCTCACTACCGCATCGTCGTCGCCGACTCCCGTACCCGCCGTGACGGCCGGGCGATCGAGGAGATCGGCAAGTACCACCCGACCTACAACCCGTCGGTCATCGAGGTGGACGCCGAGCGTGTGGCGTACTGGCTCGGTGTCGGCGCCCAGCCGACCGAGCCGGTGCTCGCCATCCTGAAGAAGACCGGCGACTGGCAGAAGTTCAAGGGCGAGCCGGCCCCCGCGCCGCTGCTCGTCGCCGAGCCGAAGCCGGCCCGTCCGTCGTTCGAGGCTCTCGGCGGTGACGACGAGGGCAAGGGTGAGGCGATCACCCAGAAGAAGAAGGCTGAGAAGAAGGACGAGGCGGCTGCCGAGTCCGAGTCGACCGAGGCCTGAGCAGCATGCTCGAAGAGGCGCTTGAGCACCTCGTGAAGGGCATCGTCGACAACCCTGACGATGTGCAGGTCGCCTCGCGCAACCTGCGTCGCGGGCGTGTGCTCGAGGTCCGGGTCCACCCGGACGACCTCGGCAAGGTGATCGGCCGCAACGGCCGCACCGCGCGCGCCTTGCGCACCGTCGTGGGCGCCATCGGCGGTCGCGGTGTCCGCGTCGACCTGGTCGACGTGGACCACGTCCGCTGACGCTTCATCGCAACCGGCTCGGGCCGGGGAGGGCCACTGGGCCGTCCCCGGCCCGCAGTCGTATGACAGGAGATTTGGACAGGTGCAGCTCGTAGTCGCACGGATCGGCCGTGCCCATGGGATCAAGGGCGAGGTCACCGTCGAGGTACGTACCGACGAGCCGGAGCTGAGGCTCGCGCCCGGCGCCGTGCTCGCCACGGACCCCGCCTCCGCGGGACCGCTGACCATCGAGACGGGGCGGGTGCACAGCGGCCGCCTCCTGCTGCGCTTCGCGGGCGTCACCGACCGCAACGCCGCCGAGGCCCTGCGCAACACCCTGCTGATCGCCGAGGTGGACCCGGAGGAGCTGCCCGAGGGCGAGGACGAGTACTACGACCACCAGCTGATCGACCTCGACGTGGTCACCGAGGACGGCACGGAGGTCGGCCGGATCACCGAGATCTCCCACCTGCCCACGCAGGACCTGTTCATCGTGGAGCGCCCGGACGGCAGCGAGGTGATGATCCCCTTCGTGGAGGAGATCGTCACCGACATCGACCTGGCCGAGCAGAAGGCCGTCATCGCGCCCCCGCCGGGCCTGATCGACGACCGCGCCGTGATCGCCTCCGCGAGGGACGCCGAGACCGCCTCCGCGAGGGACGCCGAGACCGCCTCCGCGAAGGACGCCGAGACCGCCTCCGCGAAGGACGAGGACGCATGAGGCTCGACGTCGTCACGATCTTCCCGGAGTACCTGGAGCCGCTGAACGTCTCCCTGGTCGGCAAGGCACGCGCGCGTGGGCAGCTGAACGTCCATGTGCACGACCTGCGCGACTGGACGTACGACCGGCACAACACGGTGGACGACACGCCGTACGGCGGCGGCCCCGGCATGGTCATGAAGACCGACCCCTGGGGCGACGCCCTGGACACGGTCCTCGCCGACGGCTACGAGACCGGCGCCGGGGCCCCCACGCTCATCGTCCCCACCCCGAGCGGCCGGCCCTTCACCCAGGAGCTGGCCGTCGAGCTGTCCGAGCGGCCCTGGCTGATCTTCACCCCGGCCCGCTACGAGGGCATCGACCGGCGCGTGATGGACGAGTACGCGACCCGGATGCCGGTCCACGAGGTCTCCATCGGCGACTACGTCCTGGCCGGCGGCGAGGCGGCCGTACTCGTCATCACGGAGGCCGTGGCCCGGCTGCTGCCCGGCGTCCTCGGCAACGCCGAGTCCCACCGCGACGACTCCTTCGCCCCCGGCGCGATGGCCGGCCTCCTCGAAGGCCCCGTGTACACCAAGCCGCCCGTCTGGCGCGGCCGGGACATCCCCGAGGTGCTGCTCAGCGGCCACCACGGCAAGATCGCCCGCTGGCGCCGCGACGAGGCCCTGCGGCGTACGACGGCCCACCGGCCCGACCTGATCGAGCGCTGCGACCCCAAGGCCTTCGACAAGAAGGACCGCGAGATGCTCTCCATCCTGGGCTGGGAACCGGACCCGGACGGGGAGCCGTACGGCCGATTTTGGCGCCGGGCCGAGGGCGTGGAAGAATAGGCCGCTGTTGTGCGCCCGTCCGGCGTGCGCCCCTGCCACAGGGGGACACGACGCCCGCCCCGACCCGCACGGCAGTCCTCTTGGAACCTCTAGTTTCCGTTGATGACCTGTGGCATCAGCGAAGAAAGCAGACGAAATGTCTCACCTGCTCGACTCCGTCGACGCCGCGTCGCTGCGCAGCGACATCCCGGCCTTCCGCCCGGGCGACACCGTCAACGTCCACGTGCGCGTCATCGAGGGCAACCGCTCCCGTGTGCAGCAGTTCAAGGGCGTCGTGATCCGCCGCCAGGGCTCCGGTGTCCGCGAGACCTTCACGGTCCGCAAGGTCTCGTTCTCCGTCGGCGTCGAGCGCACCTTCCCGGTGCACACCCCGATCGTCGAGAAGATCGAGCTGGTCACCCGGGGTGACGTGCGCCGCGCCAAGCTGTACTACCTCCGTGAGCTGCGCGGCAAGGCCGCGAAGATCAAGGAGAAGCGCGAGAGCTGAGCGCTCCTCGCCGCTCGCGAGCCGCAGGCCAGCGAGCCGGCACAAAGGTGTCACAGCGGAGCGGGATAGCATCCTGCTCCGATGGACACCGAAGCACAGCCGACGCAACGCGACCGTTCCTCCCACCCCGGTACTCCCGGGCCGGAGGGCCGGTCGCGTTTCGCGTTGCTGTCCCGGCTCGCCGACTGGCTGCCGGGCGGCCGGATCACCCTCACCCTCTTCACCGGTCTGGCGTTCCTGCTGCTCCTCAACGCCTTCGTGATGCAGCCGTTCGAGATTCCGAGCGGATCCATGGAGCGCGGTTTGAGGATCGGGGACCGCGTTCTCGTAAACAAGTTGGCGTACCGTTTCGGTGCCCAGCCGCGCCGCGGTGACGTGATTGTCTTCGACGGCACCGGGTATTTCGGGGACGCCGACTACATCAAGCGCGTGGTCGGGGTGGGGGGAGACCATGTGGTGTGCTGCGACAAGAAGGGCAGGATCGAGGTGAACGGCCGGCCGGTCGACGAGACGGCGTTCCTCTACCCCGGGGACAGCGCCTCCAGCGTGTCCTTCGACGTCGTCGTTCCCCCGGGGCGCCTCTTCGTCCTCGGCGACCACCGCAGCGACTCCAGCGACTCCCGCGACCACCTCGGCTCGCCCGGCGGCGGCATGATCCCCGTCGGTGACGTCATCGGCCGGGCCGACTGGGTCATGTGGCCGTACCGCCACTGGACGCATCTGACCCGGCCGTCCGCCTACGCGCGCGTGCCCGCGCCCCCCGCGGGGGGCGCCCATGGGTAACCGCGGCAAACCGCGCGGTGTGCCCGGCACGCCCGCCGACAACCTGCTGCCCACCGGCGTCCGCCGCACGTCCGCGCCCGGCGGTGGCCGCACGCGCGCGGAGCGGCGCAAACTCCAGCGCAAGGTCAAGCGCAAGCGCAGGCGGTCGGCCGTGCGGGAGATCCCCCTGCTGATCGGTGTCGCCGTCCTCATCGCGCTCGTCCTGAAGACGTTCCTCGTCCAGGCGTTCGTGATCCCGTCCGGCTCCATGGAGCAGACGATCCGGATCGGCGACCGGGTGCTGGTCGACAAGTTCACCCCGTGGTTCGGTGCCAAGCCGCAGCGCGGGGACGTCGTCGTGTTCCACGACCCGGGCGGCTGGCTCCAGGACGAGCAGACCGCCAAGAAGCAGGACCCCGTCGTCGTCAAACAGCTCAAGGAAGGCCTCGCCTTCATCGGCCTGCTGCCGTCCGACAACGAGAAGGACCTGATCAAGCGGGTCATCGGGGTCGGCGGCGACCACGTCAGGTGCTGCGACGCCCAGGGCCGCGTCACCGTCAACGGCGTCCCGCTCACCGAGGGCGACTACCTCTACCCCGGGAACGCCCCCTCCTCCACGCCCTTCGACATCACCGTCCCCCGGGGCCGGCTGTGGGTGATGGGCGACCACCGCGACAACTCGGCCGACTCCCGGGCGCACCAGAACACGCCCTACGGCGGCACGGTCTCCGAGGACTCCGTGGTCGGCCGGGCCATGGTCATCGGCTGGCCCGTCGGCCACTGGACGCGTCTGGAAGAACCTAAAACCTTCGCAAGCGTCACCGACTCGGCGTCGGGGACGACCGCTGCTCCCCAGGCGTCGCATAGGGTTGACTCCGAGGATCCGATCGGAATGACCCAGCTCCCGACCCCTGCGGAACTCCCGCTCGTTATGGGAGTGGTGGGCCTGCGTCGTGTATGGGGCAGGCGGCGGCACAGAGTGAGGAGTTGGCGTGGGGGATGTGGCGGTTGGCGCACGGTCGGGACACGACGGCGAGGAACACCGCGGGCACCCCGTGGAACCGGACGTTCCCGTACCGGACGGCGCCATGACCTCCGGGAATGACAGCGCCGAGGGCGCGCCGGAGGGCGAGCCGGGGCTGGGCGGCGACGGCCCGGGCGCGGCGGCGGTCCGGCCGGGCGGCTCGCGCTCCTTCTGGAAGGAGCTGCCGATCCTGATCGGCATCGCGCTGGTCCTGGCGCTGCTGATCAAGACGTTCCTCGTGCAGGCGTTCTCGATCCCCTCCGACTCGATGCAGAACACCCTCCAGCAGGGCGACCGGGTGCTGGTCGACAAGCTCACCCCGTGGTTCGGCTCCGAGCCCGAGCGCGGTGAGGTCGTCGTCTTCCACGACCCGGACAACTGGCTGGCGGGTGAGCCGACGCCGACCCCGAACCCGGTGCAGAAGGTCCTCAGCTGGATCGGCCTGATGCCGTCGGCGGAGGAGAAGGACCTGATCAAGCGGGTGATCGGAGTCGGCGGCGACACGGTCGAGTGCAAGGGCAGCGGCCCGCTGAAGGTCAACGGCAAGGCGCTGAACGAGCCGTACGTCTACCCGGGCAACACCCCGTGCAGCGTGGACGACCAGGGCGGCCAGTTCAAGGTGAAGGTCCCCGAGGGCTTCATCTGGGTGATGGGCGACCACCGCCAGAACTCCCGCGACTCCCGGTACAACCAGTCCGACCGGAACCACGGCATGGTCCCCGTCGACAAGGTCGTCGGCCGCGCGATCGTCAAGGCCTGGCCGATCAACCGCTGGGGCACCCTGCCGGTCCCGGACACCTTCGACCAGCCCGGCCTCGACCAGCAGCCCTCCGCGGCGGCGTCCGCCCTGACGGCGGCCCCGCAGGGCATCGCGGTCGCCGCGCTCCTCCCGGTGGCGGTGTGGCGGCGCCGGCGCGCGGACCGGCCCGCGACCGAGAAGAACCGCTCGCGGACCGAGAACCGGTAAGGCCCGCCCGGGGCGCGAAAGAGGGGCTGCCCCTGTCCGGTACCGCCGGGTAGGGTGCGGATCCATGGGTGGCGAGAGCATGACGCGTACGGCCCCGCGGGGCGGCGGCACCGGCACGGCTCCGGCCGGCGGCGGGCGGCTCGGCCAGCGGCTGTCCGGACTGGCCGTGGCGCTGGGGCTGGTGCTGTTCCTGGGCGGCTTCGCGTGGGGCGCCCTGGTCTACCGGCCGTACACCGTGCCCACCAGCTCCATGAGCCCGACCATCGACGCCGGTGACCGGGTGCTCGCCCAGCGCGTCGACGGCGACGAGGTGCGCCGCGGTGACGTGGTGGTCTTCGAGGACAAGACCTGGGTCAGCGACGCCAAGGTGGTCAAGCGCGTGGTCGCCGTCGGTGGCGACACCGTCTCCTGCTGCACCGACGGCAAGCTGACCGTCAACGGCAAGCCGATCGACGAGCCGTATCTGCCGCAGGGCAGCCTCGCCGGGATCAAGAAGTTCGGCACGGTGACCGTCCCCGAGGGCCGGCTGTTCCTGCTCGGCGACGAACGCCAGGGCTCCCTCGACTCCACCGCCCACCTCACCGACGCGGCGCAGGGCACCGTCTCCCGCACGGCCGTGTCCGCCCGCGTGGATGCCGTCGTCTGGCCCTGGAAGGGCACGCTGGAGCGCCCCACCGGCTTCGAGACGCTCGGCGCCCTCTCCCGGCCGGGTCCGCTGCGCACGATCGAGCTGCTGGTCGTGGCCGGCGCGGTCCTGGTCCTCGGCGGCGGCGCGTACGGCCCGATCGCGGCCCGCCTGCACCGCTCCCGCACCCGCACCGCCCGCCCGGAGGCGGCCGGTGCCCGCTGAGACCGCGCGGCCGGCGGGGGAGTCGTACGAGGGCGAGGCACCGTACGACGGTGAGAAGCCGTGTGCCGCCGAGGCGCCGTGCGACGGCGAGGAGGAGCCTCACCCGGCCGAAGGCGACGGGGGGCTGCGGAAGGTGGCCCGGGTGGTGCTGCTCGACCCCGAGGACCGCATCCTGCTCCTGCACGGCCACGAGCCGGGCGACCCGGCCGACGACTGGTGGTTCACGCCCGGCGGCGGTCTGGAGGGCACCGAGACGCGCGAGGAGGCCGCACTGCGGGAACTCGCGGAGGAGACCGGCATCACCGACGTCGAACTCGGCCCCGTGCTGTGGCGGCGGCGGTGCTCGTTCCCGTTCGCGGGCCGCCGCTGGGACCAGGACGAGTGGTACTACCTGGCCCGTACGACCCAGACGGCCACCGCGGCGACGGGGCTGACGGAGCTGGAGCGGCGCAGCGTCGCCGGAGCGCGCTGGTGGACGTGTCAGGAACTGACCCGGGCACATGAGACGGTGTATCCGACCAGACTCGCCGAGCTGCTGCGCACGCTGCTCGTCGAAGGTCCCCCGGCCAGGCCCATGACCCTCGACACGGAAATCGTCTGAGGGCACCCGGGACTGGCGCACAATGGGGGGATCGCACGGCTGAAGGGGAACATGCCATGAGCGCCGAGGACCTCGAGAAGTACGAGACCGAGATGGAGCTGAAGCTCTACCGGGAGTACCGAGATGTCGTCGGTCTGTTCAAATACGTGATCGAGACCGAGCGACGGTTCTACCTCACCAACGACTACGAGATGCAGGTGCACTCGGTGCAGGGTGAGGTGTTCTTCGAGGTCACCATGGCTGACGCCTGGGTCTGGGACATGTACCGGCCGGCTCGGTTCGTCAAGCAGGTGCGGGTGTTGACGTTCAAGGACGTGAACATCGAGGAACTGAACAAGAGCGACCTGGAGCTGCCGGGCGGCTGATGACGCCGCGGGGCGGTACCCTCCGCGGGTGGCAGAGTTGTCCACAACCGCCGAGTAGTGCACCAAGATCAACATCTTGGGGCGGGATGCGTGACGGTTGGCGCCGGAGGAGGTGCCGACATGAACGCACGAGAAGCAATCGGCAAGTACGGCGAGGACCTGGCCGCCCGGCGGCTCGCCGAGGCCGGCATGACGATCCTGGAGCGCAACTGGCGCTGCGGACGGTCCGGCGAGATCGACATCGTGGCGCGGGACGGGGACGCGCTCGTCGTCTGCGAGGTGAAGACCCGCACCCATGGCGGCTACGAGCACCCGATGGCCGCGGTCACCCCCGAGAAGGCGGCCCGGCTCCGCGCCCTCGCCGCGCACTGGATCCAGACCCACGGAGGAGCCCCGCCGGGCGGCGTCCGCATCGACCTCGTCGGCGTCCTCCTGCCCCGCCGCGGCGCCCCGACCGTCGAGCACGCGCGGGGGGTGGCCTGAATGGCGTTCGCCCGCACATGCTCCGTGGCCCTGGTCGGCGTCGAGGGCGTGGTCGTCGAGGTCCAGGCCGACCTGGAACCCGGCGTCGCGGCCTTCACCCTGGTGGGCCTCCCGGACAAGAGCCTGACGGAGAGCCGGGACCGGGTACGGGCGGCGGTGGTGAACTCCGGCGGCGAGTGGCCGCAGAAGAAGCTCACCGTCGGCCTCAGCCCGGCCTCCGTCCCCAAGGCCGGCTCGGGTTTCGACCTGGCCGTCGCCTGCGCGGTGCTCGGTGCCTCCGAGCGGATCGACCCCCGGGTCCTCGCCGACATCGTCATGATCGGAGAGCTGGGCCTGGACGGCCGGGTGCGCCCGGTCCGGGGCATCCTGCCGGCCGTCCTCGCGGCGGCCGACGCGGGCTACGAACAGGTGGTCGTACCCGAGTGCGCCGCCGCCGAGGCCTCGCTGGTCCCCGGTGTGTCCGTCCTCGGCGTCCGCAGTCTGCGGCAGCTCATCGCGGTCCTGGCCGACGAGCCCGTCCCCGACGAGGCACCGGACGACCAGGGACGGCCCGATCCGCTCCTGGCCGGGCTGCGGGTACCGGGCACGGGCGCCGCCACCGGCATGCACAGCATCGGCGCCGCACAGCACGACCACGATCACGACCTGGCCGACGTCGTGGGGCAGATCTCCGCCCGGACGGCCGTGGAGGTGGCGGCGGCCGGCGGACACCATCTGTTCCTGGAGGGACCGCCCGGCGCCGGTAAGACCATGCTCGCCGAACGCCTTCCCGCCGTCCTGCCCCGGCTCACCCGGGAAGATTCGCTGGAGGTCACGGCCGTGCACTCGGTCGCCGGGCTGCTGCCACCGGGCAAGCCGCTCATCGACGTCGCTCCCTACTGCGCCCCGCACCACTCGGCCACGATGCAGTCACTCGTCGGCGGCGGTCCGGGCGTCGCCCGGACCGCCGCCGACG
>NZ_MUMF01000353.1 GCF_002155905.1 Streptomyces tricolor
CTCGCACCCCCACCCCGGCGCCGAGGCGCTGCACCAGCCGACTGCTCCTCCACCACCGACCGTGCCGGGCCCCCGGCCGCCGTCGGCTCTGCCGGGCAGGTCGGGGTGGGCGGTGGTCAGTCGTCGGTGACCAGCCGTGCCGGAAATCCTCCGGTCGCCACCGGTCCCCAGCGCTCCGGGGTCACCCGGACGATGGATTTGCCCTGCTTCAGCATGGCGGAGCGGTACTCGTTCCAGTCGGGGTGTTCGCCGGCGATGGTGCGGTAGTACTCGACCAGGGGTTCGACGGAGTCGGGTGCGTCGATGACCTCGGCCGTGCCGTCGACCTGGACCCAGGGGCCGTTCCAGTCGTCGCTGAGGACGACCAGGCTGACCCGGGGATCCCTCTTGGCGTTGCGGGTCTTGGCCCGCTCCGGGTAGGTGGAGACGACGATCCGGCCGGAGTCGTCCACCCCGCAGGTCAGCGGGGATGCCTGCGGGGAGCCGTCGGCCCGGCGGGTGATCAGCAGGGCGCGGTGGCGGGGTCGTACGAAGTCCAGCAGCTCGTCCAGCGATACACGGGTGTTGGTAGCGATGTTCGGTGCCATGGAGGCAGCCTAGGGGCAGGGTGCGGCCCGGTGGCTGATCCTGTTGTGCCTACGCCTGGGGGAGCACGTCGCCCTGCACCGCCTGGATGTCCAGCTCCACCCTGAGCGTGGTGCCGATGGCCGCGATGCCCGCCTGGAGGACCTGGTTGTAGTTCATCGCGAAGTCCTCCCGGCGCAGTTCGGCGGTGGCCCGGAACGCGGCCCGGGTGCCGCCCCAGGGGTCGGCGCCGGTGCCGAGGTAGGCCAGGTCCAGGTCCACCGGTCGTACGACCCCGTGCAGGGACAGCTCGCCGTGCACCGTCCAGCGGTCGGAGCCGGCCTGCGTCAGGCCCGTCGAGCGGTAGGTGATCTCCGGGTGCCGCTCGATGTCGAGGAAGTCCCCGGACTTCAGGTGCGTGTCGCGCATGGTGTTGCCGGTGTCGATGGAGGCCGCCCGGATCACCGCCTCCACCCTGGACTTGGCGACGTCGTCGGGCGCGATCTCGATGGTGCCGCCGAACTCCGTGAACCGGCCGTGCACGCTGGAGATCCCGAGGTGCTGGGCGGTCGCGGCGACGGAGGAGTGCACCGGGTCGATGGTCCAGGGGCCGGGCGGCGGCAGCTCGGTGCCGCCCTGCCGGGCCAGCGTCACCGTGCCGACCTCGGCCCGGCCGCTCGCGGTGACGATGGCGCTGGACGCGGCGGGCGCGTAGCCCACGGCGGTCACGATCACCGTGTACGCCCCCGGCGCCAGCTCGGTGGTGTCCCGTACGGCTCCCTCGGCGTCCGCCTCGGCGCGCAGCACCTGCGTACCGGTCATGTCGGTCACCGTGACGACCGCGTGCGACACGGCCCACCCGTCCCGCGTACGGATCTTCGCGGTCAGTCCCATCCCGTTTCTCCCTGCGAGGAATGACAAAGGCTTGCTCATTGGTCGTATGAGACCGGCCCGTGGCGGCGCGCCCTCCGCTCAAGGCGCGCGCCGCCACGGGCCGGGGTGTGAACTACTCGCCGGGGTGGGCGAGTTCGATGTCGTGGCCGTCGACGCCGGGGCCGGACACGGTCAGCGCGGTGGCCACCGGCGGGTAGCCGGTCGCGATGACGGTGTACTCGCCGCCGTCCAGGTCGGTGAAGGCGTACGCCCCGTCCGCACCGGTGGTGGCGGTGCCGACCACGTTGCCCGCCGCGTCCACCAGGGTCACCCGGGCGTCGGCCAGCGGACCGTGCGGGGCCCGGACGACACCCTGGAGCCGGGCGCCGGCGTCCAGGTCGACCTCGACCCGGGTGACGCCGGTGGCGCCGACCTCGACCGGCAGGGCGCGCGGCCGGAAGCCGCTCGCGTTGACCGCGACGGTCACCGTGCCCGGCACCAGGTCGGTCAGCGCGAAGTCGCCCTGCTCCCCGGTGGCGGCGGTGGCCAGCAGGTCACCGCGCACATCGGTGACGATCACCATCGCGTCCTTGACCGGCAGCGCGCTCCCGGCGGCCCGGACCACACCGGTCAGCCCGCTGGTGCCGCTGAGCAGGATGTCGTACGACAGCGGTTCCTCGCCCACCACGACGGTGGAGGCCTGCGGCTGGTAGCCGTCGGCGGAGGCGATCAGGACGTACGACCCGGTGCCGGGCGCGACGAGGGCGTAGGAGCCGTCGGCCTGGGCGACCGAGCGGCCCAGCTGGCGGCCGGACAGCGAGATCAGCGTGACCGCGGCCTGCGGGACCGGGGCGCTCTCGGCGCCGCGGACGAAGCCGTGCACCGGGGTGCCGCCGCCCGCGGCGCCGGGCTCGGCGACCGTCGCGACGGCGGACGCCTGCGGGGCCGCGGCGGCCGTGCTGCCGTTGTCGCCGACGACGGGGGCGGCCCAGCTGGGCACCCGCTCCGGGGCCGGGGCCTCGGTGGTCGTCGCGGCGGCGGCCGGAGCCTGGGCCTCGGCCGGGGTGTCGCCGTCGGCGGCCTGGGCGAGCGCGCCCTTGGTCTTCAGCGGGACCTCCTTGATGAACAGCGTGATCAGGAAGGCGACGGCGGCGAGACAGCCGGCGATGAGGAAGACGTCGGCGATGCCGTGGCCGTAGGCGCTCTCCATCAGCGTCCGGATGGGCGCCGGGAGCTTGTCCATGTCCGGGATGCTGTCGGTCGAGCCCGAGCCGCCGGCCAGGGCGGCCTGGTACTTGGGGCTCAGGGAGGAGGCGCCGTCCTCGACGTAGTGGGTGATCCGGCGGGACATCACGGCACCCAGCGCGGAGACGCCGACCGCACCGCCGAGGGAGCGGAAGAAGGTGACCGTGGAGCTGGCCGAGCCGAGGTCGGAGGGCGCCACCTGGTTCTGGGTGGCGAGCACCAGGTTCTGCATCATCATGCCGATGCCGAGACCCAGCAGGGCCATGAAGACGGCCATCTTCCAGTAGTCGGTGTCGTACCGGATGCCGCCCAGCAGGGCGAGCCCGGCCGTGACCAGGACGCCACCGCTGACCAGCCACGCCTTCCAGCGGCCGGTGCGGGTGATGAGCTGACCGGAGACGGTCGAGGAGACGAACAGACCACCGATCATCGGGATGGTCATGACGCCGGACATGGTCGGGGACTTGTCGCGGGCCAGCTGGAAGTACTGGCTGAAGAACACGGTGCCGGCGAACATCGCGACACCGACGAACAGCGAGGCCAGCGAGGCCAGCGTGATCGTGCGGTTGCGGAACAGCCGCAGCGGGATGATCGGCTCGCTCGCCCTGGACTCGACGAGCACGAAGAGCGCGCCGAGCACGATGGCGCCGCCGACCATGGCGTAGGTCTGCCAGGACAGCCAGTCGTACTTGTCACCGGCGAAGGTGACCCAGATCAGCAGCAGGGAGACGGCGGCGGAGATGAAGAACGCGCCGCCCCAGTCGACCTTCACCTGCCGCTTGACCACGGGCAGGTGCAGGGTCTTCTGCAGCACGATCAGCGCGATGACCGCGAAGGGGACACCGACGTAGAAGCACCAGCGCCAGCCCAGCCAGGAGGTGTCGGTGATGACACCGCCGAGCAGCGGGCCGCCGACGGTGGCGACGGCGAAGGTGGCGCCGAGGTAGCCGGAGTACCGGCCGCGCTCGCGCGGGGAGATCATCGCCGCCATGACGATCTGCGCCAGGGCGGACAGACCGCCGACGCCGATGCCCTGGAACACCCGGAAGGTGATGAGCATGCCCGGGTTCTGCGACAGGCCGGCCGCCATCGAGGCGACGACGTAGATGACCAGGGCTATCTGGACGAGCGCCTTCTTGCTGTACAGGTCGGCGAGCTTGCCCCACAGGGGAGTGGCCGCGGTCATCGACAGCAGGGCCGCGGTGACCACCCAGGTGTAGGCGGACTGGCCGCCGCCGAGGTCCCCGATGATCTCCGGCAGGGCGTTCGAGACGATCGTGGACGACAGGATCGCCACGAACATGCCGAGCAGCAGCCCGGAGAGGGCCTCCATGATCTGCCGGTGTGTCATCGGGGCGTGGTCCGGGCCTCCCCCGTGCTTGGCGTGAGCCCGCACACCGGCTGGTGTGGTCGTTGCCATGGGCTTCCTTTTCTTACGTGCTTGCGGGTGTACGGGTGGTCTCTTCACTTACGGGTTCGGGGAGCCGGAGCGGGGCGGACCGGCAGTCGCCGAAGGACGCGCGCAGGCGCGTCATCAGCCGGATCAGGTCACCGACGTCCTCGTCGGTCCAGTCCGCGAGCCGCTCGGCGAGCAGATGCGTGGTTCGCCGGGACAGCTCGTCGAGCTGCTCCAGGCCCGCGGGCGTCAGGCGCAGGATGCGCGAGCGCTTGTCCGCCGGGTCCGGGTGCCGCTCGATCCAGCCGCGCGCGGCGACGTGCGCGACATGCCGGCTGGTGACCGACATGTCCACGGCGAGCAGCTCCGCGAGCTTGCTCATGCGCATGTCGCCGTGGCGGCCGAGCAGGGTCAGCACGGCGGCCGAGCCGGCCGGACAGTCGGGCGGCAGGATCCGCCCCATGTCCCGTTTCACGGCTCCGACGGCACTGAGCTGACGCGCCAGCTCTTCAAACTGCGCCCGCTCGGCCATCACACCTCCCGTATTCGTTGCTTAGGGCAACCATAAGCCTGCTTGGTTGCTGAAGGCAAACAAATCGGGACGGGGTGGCGCAAAAACTTGGCAAAGGCAAGTATTGCGATCGTAAATATGCAGGTGAGGTCGGGTGCCGTGTCCCCGTCTGTCCCGGTGGCCCCGCACTTGGGTCGGTCAGCTGGATTCGCTAGGGTCTCGGGACATGGCTAACACCCAGGGCCCCCAGGGCAATTACGACCCCGCAGGCAGCACCCAGATGTTCCGCGCGTTCGTCGACGAGGCCCCCCAGGGTCGGCAGCAGCAGGCGGCCTCCTCCGGCCCCCGGGTCGGTCTGATCGTGGGCGTCGTCGTGGTGCTCGCCGTGCTGGCCGGCGTCGCCTGGCTGGCGCTGTAAGGGCTCCAGGGGCAGGGCTCAGCCCCACTCGACGGACACGTCCCGCGTCTCGATGTGCATGCCGAGCGGCACCCGCCAGGCGTCCACGCACACCGTCCACGTGGGGCTCCGATGCGCACCCGGCGCGACCGGCACCGGCAGCTCCACGGTCGACTCGACCGTGCCCCAGTCGACGCCGAGCGCGCCGATGATGTGCGTCCCGAACGTCACCGAGCCCGAACGCGCCGCCGTACCTCCCGAGTTGTGGAAGGCGACGGTCACCTTCTGACACCAGCGCCGGTCCGCGTCCTCGGTCACCGGGCCGCCCCAGGAGAGGTCGGCGGGCGTCGCGGGAGGCGTCGTACGGCTCGGAACGGGGGCCGGGGCCGGCGAAGCCGCCGGCGGGGTCGTACGGCCGTCCGGACCGCCGCCGGGTCGCGCGGTGCCGGGGGTGCCCTTGCCGGCGGGCGCCGGTGCCGGTGGGGTGGAGCGTGGCTCGCCGGACGGGGGCGGTGTCCCCGTACGCCGTGCGGGGCCGGTTCCGCGCGGGGCGTCCCCGGGTTCGCCACGCTCCTTGTCCCCGTCGAGCGGCACGAGGAGCACCGGCCCGGACGGCGTCACGGCCGTCGGGCCGCCCGGCCCCGCGCCGACCGCGGTGTAGCCGCCGCCCGGACCTGCGCCCGCGCACGCGGCGAGCACCCCGCCCAGGCAGACGACGGCCGCCGACGCTGCGGCGAGCACTCCCCTGCGAAGCATCCGGTCATGATGGCTGACGTGGCGTCAGAGGGGAATGCCGGTGCAGGGACCGCGCTCCGAAGGACGTCCCTCAGTCCGAGATCAGGCCGTCCCGCAGCTGCGCCAGCGTCCGGGTCAGCAGGCGGGAGACGTGCATCTGGGAGATGCCGACCTCCTCGCCGATCTGTGACTGCGTCATGTTGGCGAAGAAGCGGAGCATGATGATCCGCCGCTCGCGGGGCGGGAGTTTGGCCAGCAGGGGCTTGAGGGACTCGCGGTACTCCACGCCCTCCAGGGCCGAGTCCTCGTAGCCGAGCCGGTCGGCCAGGGAACCCTCGCCGCCGTCGTCCTCGGGGGCCGGCGAGTCGAGGGAGGAGGCGGTGTAGGCGTTGCCGACCGCGAGGCCGTCGACCACGTCCTCCTCGGAGACGCCGAGCACGGCGGCCAGCTCGGTCACCGTGGGGGAGCGGTCCAGCTTCTGCGACAGCTCGTCGCTGGCCTTGGTGAGCGCCAGGCGCAGTTCCTGGAGCCGGCGCGGGACACGCACGGACCACGAGGTGTCCCGGAAGAACCGCTTGATCTCGCCCACGACCGTCGGCATCGCGAACGTCGGGAACTCCACGCCCCGTTCGCAGTCGAACCGGTCGATCGCCTTGATCAGGCCGATGGTGCCGACCTGGACGATGTCCTCCATCGGCTCGTTGCGGGAGCGGAAACGCGCCGCCGCGTAGCGGACCAGCGGCAGGTTCAGCTCGATCAGGGTGTCCCGCACGTAGGCCCGCTCGGGGCTGTCCTCGCCCAGCGCGGCCAGGCGCAGGAACAGCGAGCGGGACAGGGTGCGGGTGTCGATGTTCGCCGTGGCCTGCGCGGCCGGGACAGCTTCGGCGGCCGGGCCTTCGGCCGGGGACGGCACGGCTTCGAGGGCCGTGACACCCTCGAAGCCGTCGAGGACGTCGAGAGCGTCGAGCTCCTTGGGCGCTGCCTCGCTCATCGTGGGCGTCAGCACCTTCGAGCTGCCCTGGTCTGCGGACATGCCACCCCCTTTGGGTCGCGGGACGGTCGCGGCGGCGCCGTCTCTTTCGAGCAACGCAGCCTTCACCTGAATACCGGAGCCGGAGCCACGGCAAACGCGCTTCCCGCAGAATGTCACATGTCGGCAACGCGCTGTACCGACATGTCGACATGCAAGATGCGAATCGGCCCTGCAAGAAAGGGGTCTGACGGTATTTCGGGGCCCAACTGTCGGCAACATCCCAGGTGAGAGATTCGCTCGCGCCGGTTACCGCTCGATCGAGTTTGCGATGCAGTGCCGTTCGAGCCGTGCTTCCGTGCGCCCGCTATGCATCAGGCGGTACGGCGTCTGCTGCCGCTATGCGTCGATCCGATTTGCGGAGCGCAGCCGTTGGAAGCTACGGGCGAGTAGGCGGGAGACGTGCATCTGGGAGACGCCGAGTTCCGCGCTGATCTGTGACTGGGTGAGATTGCTGTAGTAGCGCAGAAGAAGGATTCGCTGTTCTCTCTCCGGGAGTTGGACGAGGAGGTGGCGGACCAGGTCGCGGTGCTCCACGCCGTCCAGGGCCGGGTCCTCGTAGCCGATCCGGTCCAGCAGGCCGGGCAGTCCGTCGCCCTCCTGGGCGGCCTCCAGCGAGGTGGCGTGGTACGAGCGCCCCGCCTCGATGCAGCTGAGCACCTCGTCCTCGCTGATCCGGAGCCGGTCGGCGATCTCGGCGGTGGACGGCGAGCGGCCGTAGAGCGTGGTCAGGTCCTCGGTGGCGCTGTTCACCTGCACCCACAGCTCGTGCAGCCGGCGCGGGACGTGGACGGTGCGGACGTTGTCCCGGAAGTACCGTTTGATCTCGCCGACCACGGTGGGCATCGCGAAGGTCGGGAACTGCACGCCCCGGTCCGGGTCGAAGCGGTCGATGGCGTTGATCAGGCCGATGGTGCCGACCTGGACGACGTCCTCCATGGGCTCGTTGCGGGAGCGGAAGCGGGCGGCGGCGTAGCGCACGAGCGGGAGGTTCGCCTCGATCAGCGCCCCCCGCACCCGGTTGTGCTCCGGCGTACCGGGGGTCAGCTGCTTCAGCTCGGCGAACAGCACCTGGGTCAGGGCCCGGGTGTCGGCGCCGCGGCGCTTCTCGGGGGCCGGTGGGGTCGGAGTGGGCGCCTCTTCCTGGGGCGGCGCAGTACTGGCCGACACGGTCAACGCCACCTCTTCATCGGTCAATCATCCGTCAAAAGCGGTCATAGCATCACAAGACATGTGCACTGTGTGCAAGCACCTGATAACCCCGTGTTGTGGTTCAAACTCTGACAATTGAGGGGTGCGAAGCGCGAAAAGCCCCCCACCGGAACGGCGGGGGGCTGACGGCGGCGCGGGGCCTCGGTCTACCGGTCTTCGGTCTCGTAGTCGGCGATCACCCAGGTGGCGAACTCGCGCCAGAGCGCGACGCCCGCCTGGTGGGCCGGGTGCTCCAGGTAGCGCTTGAGGGCGTCGGCGTCATCGACGGCCGAGTTGATCGCGAAGTCGTAGGCGATCGGCCGGTCGCTGATGTTCCAGGCGCACTCCCAGAAACGCAGCTCCTCGATCTGGCCGCCGAGGGCCCGGAAGGCCTCCACGCCCGCCACGACCCGCGGATCGTCGCGCTCGACGCCCTCGTTGAGCTTGAAGAGGACCAGGTGGCGGATCATGGGATGTACCTCAGCTCTTTCCTCCGTCGGCGACCCAGGTCATGAAGTCGCCGACGGCCTTGGCCGCGTCCGAAATGCCCTCGAAGCCTATCTGGACGTAGTCGGCCGCCTTGGCCGGGTCCGTGATGATCACGTACAGCGCGAAGACCACGAGCACGTACACGGCGATCTTCTTGGCGTTCACCGCCACCGCGGCCTCCCCTGTACCAGTGCCCCGAGGGCCCCCTGCTGCCGGCCGCGAGTGTAACCTTCGGACCTTCGCGTACGGCCAACAGCCCGCCGGGGCGGGGGTGTTGTGTCCGGAACACGCGAAGGGCCCCACCGGTCGGCGGGGCCCTTCTGCAAGCGGTAGCGGAGGGATTTGAACCCTCGGTGACTTGCGCCACACTCGCTTTCGAGGCGAGCTCCTTCGGCCGCTCGGACACGCTACCGAGGGAGACCTTACAGCACAGTGGCCCCAGGTTCGAAATCGGTTTTCAGCGGTCCCGGAAGAACTCCGTGAGGAGCCGGGCGCAGTCGGCCGCGAGGACGCCCTCGATGACCTCCGGGCGGTGGTTGAGCCGCCGGTCGCGCACCACGTCCCACAGGGAGCCGGCCGCGCCCGCCTTCTCGTCCCGGGCGCCGTAGACCACCCGGTCCACCCGGGACTGGACGAGCGCGCCCGCGCACATCGTGCACGGCTCCAGGGTGACCACGAGCGTGCAGCCGGTCAGCCGCCACTCCCCGAGCCGGGCCGCGGCCCGCCGGATGGCGAGGACCTCGGCGTGGGCCGTGGGATCGCCGGTGGCCTCGCGCTCGTTGTGCCCGGCGCCGAGCACCGTCGTACCGTCCGGGGACAGCACGACGGCGCCGACGGGGACGTCACCGCCCCGGACGGCCAGCTCGGCCTCCGCGAGGGCGAGCCGCATCGCGGCCCGCCAGCGGTCCCGTACCGGATCCGGCCCGCCCTGCGGAAGCTGCCCCGGGGTCAGCGGGTCCTGTGATGACGTGGTCAGCGGACGGTCTCCAGCACCTCCGAGGCGCCCAGGGCCTCGGCGATCGCGCTCAGCGCGTCGTCGGCGTCCAGCGCGCGCAGCTCCTTCTCGCTGATGCCCAGGTCGTCCAGGATCTCGCTGTCGCCCACCGGGCTGTGCGGCACCGCGTCGGCGCCGGCACCCTCCTCGTCGTCGTCCTCGGACTCACCGTCCTCCGTGCCGTCGAGGTCCAGGGCGTCCAGGTCCGGGCCGTCGTCCGAGCCGGGCTCCCGGCCGAGCAGCTCGTCGGTGAGCAGCAGCTCCCCGTACGCGCTGCGCCGGGCGGCGGCGGCGTCGGAGACGTAGATGCGAGGGTCGTCCTCGCCGTCCACGCGGACGACGCCGAACCAGGCGTCCTCCTGCTCGATCAGGACCAGCACCGTGTCCTCGTCGGGGGAGGCTTCACGGGCCAGGTCGGCCAGATCCGACAGGGTCTCCACATCGTCGAGCTCTGTGTCGCTCGCTTCCCACCCGTCTTCGGTGCGCGCGAGCAGTGCGGCGAAGTACACCGTGACTCTCCCACTGGTCATAGGCGTGCCGGTTGGGGGTCCCCCCGGCGGAGGTACGTGGGCGGAGAGAGCTGGGCTCCGAGCCCCACCCACTCGGAATCGTGGCAGAAACAAGGCCTCCAGGGGACGTCTTCGGCTCCCTGTGTCTGGCTGTTTCGATCGTGGATCCGTGATCGGCTCACCAGCGCGCTCATTGCCGCCACCTGCGGATCGTACGCGGCTTTTCCTCCCGCTCACGCACGCCCGCCTCGCCAACACCGGTGCGGGCGGGGAACTTCCGCGCGCGCCGGCGCCCGCGGAGCTACCAGCGGAACGTCCGCATACGCATGGCGTGGCGCAACCGGGCGGCCTTGGCGCGCCGGGGCTGGACCCGGGCGCGCAGCTCCCGCGCCTCGGCGAGATCGCGCAGGAACTGGGCGCGGCGCCGCCGGCGCTCGGCCTCGCTCTCGGGCTTGTCGGGATCGTTCCGCGCGGACCGCGCGGCGCGGCCGGCCGCGCCGCCGGAGGCCCCGGAGGCGTCCGCGGGCAGGTCAGACAGGTCGGACACGTCACACCACCCCACTCCGTCCCTCCCACTTTCCCCCGGATGGCCGGTTTGACGCCAGCGCGAGGGTGACGCGCGGCGCAGGTACCGTTAGGGGCATGCGTCTCCATGTCGTCGACCACCCCCTGGTCGCTCACAAGCTCACCACGCTGCGCGACCAGCGCACCGACTCCGCGACCTTCCGGCGGCTCGCCGACGAGCTGGTCACCCTGCTCGCCTACGAGGCCACGCGGGACGTGCGCACCGAGGCCGTCGACATCCAGACCCCGGTCGCCCGGACCACGGGCGTCAAGCTGGCCCGTCCGCGTCCGCTGGTGGTGCCGATCCTGCGGGCCGGCCTCGGCATGCTGGACGGCATGGTCCGGCTGCTGCCGACCGCCGAGGTGGGCTTCCTGGGCATGATCCGCAACGAGGAGACGCTGCAGGCGTCCACGTACGCCTCGCGCATGCCGGAGGACCTCTCGGGCCGCCAGGTGTACGTGCTCGACCCGATGCTGGCCACGGGCGGGACGCTGGTCGCGGCGATCCAGGAGCTGATCAAGCGCGGCGCGGACGACGTGACGGCCGTGGTGCTGCTGGCCGCGCCCGAGGGCGTCGAGATCATGGAGCGGGAGCTGGCGGGGACGCCGGTCACCGTGGTCACGGCGGCGGTGGACCAGCGGCTGGACGAGAACGGGTACATCGTGCCGGGGCTCGGGGACGCCGGGGATCGGCTCTACGGCGCGGCCGAGTAGTTCGCGCGCCTGCTGAGGCGCGCCCTGCGCCCCTTCGGGGCGCCGGTCAGCAGCTCTTCTTCCCGGTGGCCGTGGGCTGCGGAGTCGCCAGTTCGGTCAGGGCCCGGTGCGCCGTCTCCTGCTTGGCCAGGCCCTTGAAGGCGTCGCCGATGATCAGGTCGACGTCGGTGCCCTTGCGGGTGTCGGCGCGCAGGTCCGCGTGGGCGAGCTGGGTGGCGAGGACGCGGAGCGCGGTGTGCTGGGCGGCGGGGGTGCCGAGGAGGATGCCGGTGCCCTTGACCTTCTTGTCGTACTGCTTCGACGCGTTGCCCACCTGGCCGATCCTGAAGCCGCGCTTCTTCAGTTCGTCCGCGGTGCTCTTGGCGAGCCCGGTGCGCCGGGTGGCGTTGTAGACGTTCACGGTGATCCCGGCGGGCTTGGGGAGGGGCTCCAGCCGGGTCGCGGGGGCCGCCGCGGCCTTGGTACGGCAGCGGGCCGCCGGGCCGGTCGCCGAGGCGGTGTCGCCGCCGCCGGTGAAGACGTCGATGAGCTGCAGGGCGCCCCAGCCGGTCAGGCCGAGCGCGGCGACGGACGCCACCACGGCGGCCACGAGCCTGCCGCGCCGCCGGGGCGGGCGCATCCGGGGGTATTTGCCCCCCGTGATCCGGTATTCACGGCCGCCCATGCCGGGGGGAGTCAGCATGCTCATGGGCGCAGCGTAGTGCGCCCGAGCGGCGATGCCTATCAGATGATCAGTCGATGCCGCTCAGTGGAACCCGAAAGGGCCAACGGCCGTGTCGCGCCGGGTCAGTCGAGTTCGAGCACGCGCGCGTGCAGCACCTGGCGCTGCTGGAGGGCGGCACGGACCGCGCGGTGCAGGCCGTCCTCCAGGTACAGGTCGCCCTGCCACTTCACGACGTGCGCGAAGAGGTCGCCGTAGAACGTCGAGTCCTCCGCGAGCAGGGTCTCCAGGTCGAGCTGCTGCTTGGTGGTCACGAGCTGATCGAGGCGGACCGGGCGCGGCGCGACGTCCGCCCACTGCCGGGTGCTCTCCCGGCCGTGGTCGGGGTACGGCCGGCCGTTTCCGATGCGCTTGAAGATCACACGGAAAGCCTACCGGTCAAGACGTTCCGGGCGCAGCCATGGCGGCGCAGTGCAACGCTTGAAAAGATGGAGCAATTCGGGCATATGGGTTACTACGGGAACAGGGGCCGGAGATGACCGACAGCGAGACCGCGCCGCCCGCCGAGCCCGAGGGGGCTCCCGCACTGCCCGCCGAGGCGCGGAAGATCGCCTCCGGCTACGCCTTCACCGGTCCCGCGCTCGACCTCGGCGCCCTCCTGTGGGACGGGCACTGCCACCCCGGCGCGCCGGTCCGCGTCCCGCTGGCCGTGTTCAACCGGCACGGCCTGGTCGCGGGCGCCACCGGCACCGGCAAGACCAAGACCCTCCAGCTGATCGCCGAGCAGCTGTCGGCGCGGGGCGTGCCGGTGTTCCTCGCGGACGTCAAGGGCGACCTGTCCGGCATCGCGCGGCCCGGACAGGACGGCGACCGGGTGCGGAAGCGGTCCGGCGAGGTCGGGCAGGCGTGGGCCCCGGCCGGCTTCCCGGCGGAGTTCTTCGCCCTCGGCGGCCTCGGCCACGGCATCCCGGTCCGGGCCACCGTCACCAGCTTCGGCCCGGTGCTGCTGGCCAAGGTGCTCCGGCTGAACCGGACCCAGGAGCAGTCCCTCGGCCTGATCTTCCACTACGCCGACACCAAGGGCCTGGAACTGATCGACCTGAAGGACCTGCGCGCGGTCGTCGCCTTCCTCACCTCCGACGAGGGCAGGGCCGAGCTGCGGAACATCGGCGGCCTCTCCAGCGCCACGGCCGGGGTGATCCTGCGCTCGCTGACGGCCTTCGAGGCGCAGGGCATGGCGGACTTCTTCGGCGAGCCGGAGTTCGACACGGCGGACTTCCTGCGCACGGCCGAGGACGGCCGGGGCGTCGTCTCGGTCCTGGAACTCCCCGCCGTACAGGACCGGCCGCTGCTGTTCTCCACGTTCCTGATGTGGCTGCTCGCCGACCTCTTCCACGACCTGCCCGAGATCGGCGACGCCGACAAGCCCCGGCTGGTGTTCTTCTTCGACGAGGCGCACCTGCTGTTCGACGACGCCTCCGAGGCGTTCCTGGACTCGATCACCCAGACCGTCCGGCTGATCCGCTCCAAGGGCGTCGGCGTCTTCTTCGTCACCCAGACCCCGAAGGACGTGCCCGGCGACGTCCTCGCCCAGCTCGGCAACCGCGTCCAGCACGCCCTGCGCGCCTACACCCCCGACGACCACAAGGCCCTGCGGGCGACCGTGCAGACGTTCCCGAAGTCGGCGTACGACCTGGAGGAGCTGCTCACCGGACTGGGCACCGGCGAGGCCGTGGTGACCGTGCTCGGCGAGAACGGCGCACCGACCCCGGTCGCCGCCACCCGGCTGCGCGCCCCGGAGTCCCTGATGGGCCCGGTGGACGCGGCCGAACTGGACCGGGCGGTCCGCGGCTCCGTCCTCCACGGCCGTTATGCACAGGCTGTGGACCGCGAGTCGGCGTACGAGCGGCTGAGTGCCGCCCGCCCGCCGGAGCCGGCGGCGCCGCGGCGGACGGAGGAGACGGCGAGGGAGGCGCCCAGGACGGCGTCCCGGGACGAGCCGTCGCTGGTGGAACAGGTCGTGAACAGCGGGATGTTCCGGTCGCTGGCCCGCTCGGTGGGCACCCGGATCGGCCGCGAGATCACCCGCTCGCTGTTCGGCACCGCCCGGCGGAGGCGGTAGCCCGCCTCCGCCGGTGCCGGGTCAGCGGTCCCGTTCCTCGGGCGACCGCTGGGGTTCCGGTGTCCGCTGGTCCGGCCTGGGGGCCGTACCGCGCCGGGCCTCCGCACGCAGCAGGGCGCGCAGGACGGCGTAGGGATCCTTGGGCATGGCTGTGCTGCTCCTTGCGTCGAGCCGACTGACCTCGCGGGACGCGGGTTCGTCAGCAGCGCAGGACCACCGTGCGCAGCAGCGGCGTGGTGTACGGCGCCCGCGGCGCGGCGGGGCCCGGGCGGGCCGCCGGGCGGGCGGGCGCCGGGTCGGGCAGCGGCGCGCGCCGCTCGGGAGCGTCGGTCTGGTGGACGGCGCGGGCGGCCGGCCGGAGCGCCGTGTCGAGGACGTCCTGCTCGGCGGTCTCGGCGGCCACGACGGGGTCCGGGACGGCCTGGGCCGGCACATGGGCGCCGGGCACCCACAGGGCGAGGAGCAGCACGAGCACGCGGAGCCAGGTACGGCTCCGAGGGGTGCTGCGGTTCCTGCTCATGCCGGCTGTTTCCCCGGAGCGGGAGGGCGGGTCAGCACGCCGGGGGCGAGATACGCCCGCACGGCGTATCCGGGGCACGCGCGGTTGACGGCGCTCACAGCGTCTGCGGCACATGGCCGGCCCGGCCGCGGATGCGGAACGCGGTGACGATCTCCACGACGCCCACCGCGATCAGCCAGATGCCGCCGACGAGGGTCAGCACGGCGACCGACTCGAACGGCGCGTCGATGAGCACGACCCCGGCGATGAAGGTGAGGATCCCGAGGAAGATCTGCCAGCCCCGGGCGGGCATCCGGGAGTCGTGCACGGCGGCCAGGGTCTGGGTGATCCCGCGGATCAGCCAGCCGATGCCGATCCACAGGGCGAGCAGCAGGATCGACTGCATGGGCCCGCGGAAGCAGAACAGGCCGAGCAGGATCGACAGCGCGCCGCTGACGAAGGCCAGCACGCGCAGCGAGGTCGCCCGGTGCGTGCCGAACGCGGACACCAGCTGGAGGATGCCGCTGTACAGCAGGTAGAGGCCGAACAGCACACCCGCGGCGAGCAGCGAGGCGCCCGGCCAGACGAGTACCAGGACGCCGAGCACCAGGGTGCCGATCCCGGTGAGCAGGACGAGTTGCCAGGCGGCCCGGGACAGGGCGTGCAGGGGGCCCTCGAACGGCGGCTCCGGCTCATGGCGGCCGTGGGGCGGCTCAGCGGCGGGGTGACCGCGGGGCGGCTCGGTCGCGTGGACGTGTCGGTCGTCGTACGCGCGGTCCCGCTCCGGACCGCTGCTCGGTATGTCGCTCATGCCCCATGTTTGGGGCGGCCCCGAGGAGGGGGCCAGCGGGATGGGGCCGGACGGGTGGCGGGGCCCTTCGGAATCCGCCCTGCTCCCCGGTCGTTCTTCTTCCCTACTTCTTCGCCGCCTTGGCCGCCTTCGCCGCCGCCTTCAGCTCCTGCTTGTGCGCGCGTACCTTGGCCAGGGAGTCGGGGCCGGTGATGTCGGCGACCGACCGGAAGGACCGGGGCGCGCCGTAGGCCCCGGCGGCCTCCCGCCAGCCCGTGGGGGCGACCCCGAGCTGCTTGCCGAGCAGGGCCAGGAAGATCTGTGCCTTCTGCTTGCCGAACCCCGGCAGGTCCTCCAGCCGCCGCAGCAGCTCGGCCCCGCTGCCGACGCCCCGCCAGACCGCCTCGGCGTCCCCCTCGTAGTGCTCGACGAGGTACTGGCACAGCTGCTGGATGCGCTTCGCCATCGAGCCGGGGTAGCGGTGCACCGCGGGCTTCTCGGAGAGCAGGGCGGCGAAGGCCTCCGGATCCATCGCCGCGATGTCGTGCGCGTCCAGGTCCTCGGCGCCGAGCCGGTCGGCGATGGTCCGGGGGCCCTTGAACGCCCATTCCATCGGGATCTGCTGGTCCAGCAGCATCCCGGTCAGCGCGGCGAGCGGGGAGCGGCCGAGCAACTCGTCGGCCGCGGGGTCCTGGGCGAGGTGCAGCGTGACGTCCATGCGTCGATGATCCCGCGCCCGCGCCGGAGCCGCCTGCCCACTCGGCCGGGGCCGTCCCGGTCGGTGCGGCTGCCTGGCGGGGTTGGGCGGTGCGTGTCAGGTCTGATTACCTGGTGGGCCGTGTTGCGCCCTTGGGTTCGGTCCGGACGACTGCCGGGCGGGTGCGGTCCGTCCCTGCGGGCGGCCGGGCGCCGCGGCCGGCCGCGGCGCTCGCGTCGCGCCGCCTGCCCGTGTCGCCCCGCGTACCGGCTCAGTCCGCGCGCCAGTACCCCAGCGCGTGCACCCGCTGCTTCGGTATGCCCAGGTCCTTGCGGACATAGGCCGCGAGCGCGCGGGTGGTCGTCGTGTCGCAGGCGATCCAGATGTACGGGTGCGCGGTGCCGGCGAGGACGGCGGGCAGCTCGGCACGGACCCGTTCCACCAGGTGGGCGCCCGCGTCCCGGCGCGGCACCGCCCGCACCTCGTGCCGGCCGGGCTCGGTCCGGCTGGGCAGCCCCGCCGGCTCGCCCTCGAACCAGACGGTCGCCGGGACCGTACCCAGCGCGCCGAGCAGCGAGTTGACGGCGGGCAGCGAGGCCGGGTCACCGATCGCGACGAGGTGCGAGGGCGCGGGGTCGGGGTGCTGGAAGCCGGTGCCCTGGACGGTCGCCTCGATGGTGTCGCCGGGCCGCGCGCCCCGCGCCCAGTCGGAGGCCACGCCCTCGTGCAGGGCGAACTCCAGGCCGAAGGTGCCGGCGGCCGGGTCGGGGTCGACCAGGGTGTAGGCGCGCTGGTGCGGCCGGCCGTCGGCGGAGAACCACAGCCGTACCCACATGGTGGGGTGGACGCCGGTCGCGGCGAGCAGTCCGCCGTCGCTGACCCGGAGCCGTCGGTAGTGCGGGGTCACGTCCTCCGCGTCGAGCACCGTCAGCACGAAGTCCTTGGCGCGCAGCAGTTTGAGGACCGCGCCTTCCCAACCCCGCCCCTGCCCCATGACCCCTCCACCGTTCGCGTACGATTCCGCCACGGAAATTTAGGCAAGGCTAACCTAAAGCACAGCACAGGAGTTCCCGGGTGACCATCGAGACCTACCGCGACGCCTGGGGCATCCCCCACCTGCGTGCGTCCAGCGCCCGCGAACTCGCCCGTGCCCAGGGCCGGGTCACCGCCCACGACCGGGCCTGGCAACTGGAGGTCGAGCGCCACCGCGCGCAGGGCACCTCGGCCTCCTTCCTCGGCGCCGACGCCCTCTCCTGGGACGTCTTCGCCCGCCGGGCGCGGCTCGACGACACCGCCCGCCGCTGCTTCGCCGCGCTGGAACGGCGGGACCCGGAGACGGCCGACTGGGTGCGGGCGTACGTCGACGGGGTCAACGAGGGCCTGCCCGGCGGCGCCGGCCGCGCGCCCGAGTTCACCCGCGCGGGTCTGCGTCCCGGACGCTGGCAGCCCTGGACACCGCTCGGGGTCTGGCTCGCCACGCACATCCTCTTCGCCGGCTTCCCTGCCAAGCTCTGGCGCGAGCAGGCGATGCGGCACCTGGGTCCCGGTGCCGTCGGCCTGTTCGCCACCGACGGGCCCGGTACGGCGGGCAGCAACGGCTGGCTGGTCACCGGCGCCCGCACCGCCACCGGCCACGCCCTGATCGCCGGCGACCCGCACCGCTTCATCGAAGACCCCGGTGTCTACCAGCAGATCCACCTGTCCTGCCCGGAGTTCGACGTGGTCGGCCTGGCCGTGCCCGGCGTCCCCGGCATCGCCCACTTCGGCCACACCGGCACGGTGGCCTGGGCCATCACCAACGCCATGGCCGACTACCAGGACCTGTACCGCGAGCGCCTGCGCCGCACCGGCGCGGGCGTCGAGGCCCTCGGCCCGGACGGCACCTGGCACCGGGCCACCCGCCACACCGAGACCATCGAGATCGCGGGCGAACCCCCGATCGAGATCGAGGTCATCGAAACCCCCCGGGGCCCGGTGATCGCCGGCGGCCCGGAGGGCCTGGACGCCATCACCGCCCACGCCCCGGCCGGGCCCGGAACCCCGGACCGCGCCGACCAGCCCCACACCACCGCCGGCCCGGCCGGGCTCGAACGCGAGACCGCGGCCGACCCTGACGCGCCCAGGACCACGGCCGCCGTCGGCGAGTTCGAGACCGCCCAGGGCCCGGCCGGGCCCGAGCGCGAGACCGCGGCCGGCCCCGACGTGCCCAAGGCCACGGCCGCCGTCGTCGAGACCGCCGACGTCCTGGCCGGGTCCGAGCGCGAGGCCGCGGCCGACTCCGACGTGCCCAAGGCCACGGCCGCCGTCGGCGAGTTCGAGACCGCCGACGGCCTGGCCGGGTCCGAGCGCGAGACCGCGGCCGGCCCCGACGTGCCCAAGGCCACGGCCGCCGTCGGCGAGTTCGAGACCGCCGACGGCCTGGCCGGGTCCGAGCGCGAGACCGCGGCCGGCCCCGACGTGCCCAAGGCCACGGCCGCCGTCGGCGAGTTCGAGACCGCCGACGGCCCGGCCGGGTCCGAGCCCAGGGCCGCCGCCGACCCTGACGTGCCCAAGGCCACGGCCGCCGTCGGCGAGTTCGAGACCGCCCACGGCCCGGCCGGGCCCCAGACCTCGCACGGCCCCGACGCGCCCAAGACCGCGCACGCCCCCGGCGGACCCGAGACCGCCGTCGCCCCCCACCGGCCCGAGGCCGCCGACGGCGCGTACGTCCCGCCGGGGCCACCCGCAGCCGGCGACGAGAGCCGCACGGGTGGTGCGGGTGGAAGTACCGGGTCCGGCGAGGGCGCAGCCGAGGCGCTGGCCCTCCGCTACCCGCCCCGCGTCACGGAGGACCTCGGCTTCAGCGCCCTCCTCCCCCTCCTCCGCTCCCGCACCGTCGCCGACCTCGACCGCGCCCTGGACGCCTGGTCCGAGCCGGTCAACGTGGTCCAGGCCGCCGACACCGCCGGAGGCACCCTGCACCGCGTCGCCGGGCACGTCCCCGCCCGGGCCGAGGCCAACCGCCTCCGCCCGGTCCCCGCCTGGGAGCCCGGCCACGCATGGCACGGCGCGCACGAGACGCCGTACGCCGACCCGGCCGGCGAGGACGGCATCGCGGTGATGGCCAACGCCCGCGGCCTGGCCACCCCCCTCGGCGTCGAGTTCGCCCCGCCGCACCGCGCCGCCCGCATCCGGGCGCTGCTCGACGCGAGCCGCACCTGGACCGCCGACGGCATGCCCGCGATCCACACCGACACCCACCTCGGCTCCGCCGCACCCCTCCTGGACCACCTCGCCGCCCTCACCGGCCTCACCCCCGCCGCGGCGG
>NZ_MUMF01000354.1 GCF_002155905.1 Streptomyces tricolor
ACCCCGCCCCGCCCGCCGAGGTGCCTCCGGTCACCGGCTCCGGCCAGGGCCTGATCGGCCTCACGGAACGGGCCACGCTGGCGGGGGGACGCCTGGAGCACGGTGCGCGGCCCGACGGCGGGTTCGAGGTGCGGGGGTGGCTGCCGTGGCCGCGGACCTGAGGCCGGCCGCGCCCGGACACCGCGGCCCCGGCGCCGGTACGCGCGGACGGCGGTCCGACACGGTGTCCCCCCGGCAGAGCGGTACGCGCACGCGTGCGCCCCGCTCCGGACCGTTCCCGCCGTCCCGGCCCGCCACCCGTGATTACGTGACCCCATGACTGCGACGCCGATCAGACTCCTCCTCGTCGACGACGACCCCCTGGTACGCGCCGGACTCGCGCTGATGATCGGCGGGGCCGAGGACATCGAGATCGTCGGGGAGGCCGCCGACGGNNCCCGACGTCGTCCTGATGGACATCCGGATGCCCTCGGTGGACGGGATCACCGCGACCCGGCGGCTGCGCGCCCGCCCGGACGCACCGCAGGTCGTGGTGCTCACCACCTTCCACGCCGACGAACAGGTGCTGCACGCGCTGCGCGCCGGGGCCGCCGGTTTCGTGCTGAAGGACACCCCGCCCGCCGAGATCGTCGACGCCGTGCGCCGGGTCGCCGCCGGCGACCCGGTCCTGTCGCCCGCCGTCACCCGGCAGCTGATGCGGCACGCGGCCGGTACCGCCGCCGACACCCGGCAGACCCGCGCGCGGGAGCGCCTCGCCGTCCTCAACGACCGCGAGCGCGAGGTCGCCGTCGCCGTCGGCCGGGGACTCGCCAACGCCCGGATCGCCGCCGAACTCTTCATCAGCGTGGCCACCGTCAAGGCCCACGTCTCCCGCGTCCTCGCCAAGCTCGGCCTCGACAACCGGGTCCAGATCGCCCTGCTCGCCTACGACGCCGGGCTGCTGGACGACGACGGGGGCCGGGACGGGATCCCGGGCGGAGGGAGCGGCGGCGGGCACTAGCCGGAGGCCGTGTGCGTTGTCCTGGTGACGGGAGACACCCGGCAGGACCTCGGGGGAGTCCGAAAGGGGAGCGATGCGCCATGAGCGCTGACCAGGTACTCGATCTGAGCGAGTGGGGCGACCAGCTGCGCCGCGACCCCCACCCCGTGTACGCGCGCCTGCGCGAACTGGGGCCCGTCCACCGGGTCCGCCTGCCCGCCGCGGACGGCCACTACGACACCTGGCTGGTCGTGGGGTACCAGGAGGTGCGGGCCGCGCTCACCGACCCCCGGCTGGCCAACGACGGCTCCCGGAGCGGCGCGCGCCCGCTGGACGAGGAGCTGATCGGCAAGTATCTGCTGCTCGCCGACCCGCCGCAGCACACCCGGCTGCGCGGCCTCGTCGCCCGCGCGTTCACCATGCGCCGGGTGGAGGAGCTGCGTCCGCGCATCCAGCGGATCACCGACGACCTGCTGGACGAGATGCTGCCGCGCGGGCGGGCCGATCTCATCGACGCGCTCGCGTACCCGCTGCCGATCACCGTCATCTGCGAACTGCTCGGCATCCCGGAGATGGACCGCACGGAGTTCCGGAAGATGTCCACGGAGCTGGTCGCGCCCACCAGCGCCGAGGCCGAGCACGACGCGACCGTGCGCCTCGCGGAGTACTTCACCGGGCTGATCGAGGACAAGCGGTGCGCCGGGCCGACCGGCGATCTGCTCAGCGACCTGATCCGCACCACCGCCGAGGACGGCGACCGGCTCTCGCCCGGCGAGCTGCGCGGGATGGCGTACCTGCTGCTCATCGCGGGCCACGAGACGACGGTCAACCTCATCGGCAACGCGGTCCTCGCCCTGCTCACCCACCCCGCCCAACTCGCCGCTCTGCGCGCCGACATGTCCCTCCTGGGCGGCGCCGTGGAGGAGGCGCTGCGCTGGGAGGGCCCGGTGGAGACCAGCGCGTTCCGGTACGCCGCCGAGCCCCTGGAGATCGGGGGTGTCCGTATCGAGCGGGGCGACCGGGTGCTGGTCGGCCTCACCGCCGCCCAGCGCGACGCCGCCCGCTACGCCGAGCCCGACCGCTTCGACATCCGCCGCGACACCCGCGGCCACCTCGCCTTCGGCCACGGCATCCACTACTGCCTGGGCGCGCCCCTGGCCCGCCTGGAGGGCAGGATCGCGATCGGCACCCTCCTCGAACGCGCGCCCGGCCTCACCCTCGACGGCGAGCCGGGGGAGTGGCTCCCGGGCATGCTCATGCGAGGCGTGAGAAGCCTGCCGGTGCGCTGGTAGGGAAGCCGGGGGCGCCCTGGGGAGGCCACGTTCGGTGACGGCCGCCGGCGGCGGGTTGCCCCGGCTCGGGCGCCCGGAGGTGGTTGGCCTGGCGGCGGGCGCCTCATGACGCTTGCTCCGACGGTTGCCTCGGTGGCGGGTGTCCGGTGGAGGTTGCTCTGGTGGCTGGGTGGTCCGTGGTGGTGTCTCGGTGGCGGGTGTTCCGTGGTGGGTCCGGTGGCGGGTGCCTCCGTGGCGGGTGCCTCATGGCGGTTGCTCCGATGGTTGTCCCGGTGGCCGGGCGCGGGGTGGCGGTGGCTCGGTGGGGTGTCGGTGGCGGGTGCACCGTAGCGGTGTCTCGGTGGTGGTTGCTTCGGCGGCGGGCGCCTCCGTGGCGGGTGCCTCATGGCGGTTGCTCCGATGGTTGCCCCGGTGGCCGGGCGCACCGTGGCGGTGGCTCGGTGGCGGGCGCTCCGTGGCGGGTGCCTCCGGTGACGGCCGTCGTGGTGAGGGGCGTCCGGTGGCGGCTGCCCTGGTGGCCGGGAGTCCCGGGACGGCCGCCCCCGTGACGGCCCACCGCCTGCGGTCTCAGCCGTACGCCGGCCCGGTGGCGCCCGGGATCTGTGCGAGCGGTACCGAGCGGCGTTCGCGGCGGGACAGTTCGCAGGCCTCCGCGATGCGCAGGGCCTGCAACGCCTGCCGGCCGTCGCACGGGTTGGGCCGCTCGCCGCGGACCACCTCCACGAAGGCGTTCAGCTCGGCCTCGTACGCCGCCCCGAACCGTTCCAGGAACCCCGTCCACGGCTTGTCCGCGGGCGGCGGCCCGGTCGGCTCCGTGGACGCGAGGGGCGTACGGTCGTCCAGGCCCACCACCACCGTGTCGCGCTCCCCGGCCAGCTCCATGCGGACGTCGTAGCCGGCGCCGTTCAGCCGGGTCGCCGTCGCCGTGGCCAGCGTGCCGTCGTCCAGCGTGAGCAGCGCCGCGCCCGTGTCGACGTCCCCGGCCTCCCGGAACATCGCGGGGCCGCCGTCCGCGCCGGTGGCGTACACCTCGCGCACCTCCCGGCCCGTCACCCAGCGCAGCACGTCGAAGTCGTGGATCAGCGTGTCCCGGAACAGCCCGCCGGACAGCGGCAGCCACTCGGCGGGCGGAGGGGACTGGTCGCAGGTCATGGCCCGCACGGTGTGCAGCCGGCCGAGCCGGCCGGAGCGTACGGCCTCCCGGGCCCCGGCGTAGCCCGCGTCGAACCGCCGCTGGAAGCCCATCTGGAGGACCGTGCCGGCCGTCTCCACCTCGGCCAGCGCCTGCAGCGTGCCCGGCAGGTCCAGCGCGATCGGCTTCTCGCAGAAGACCGGCAGTCCCGAGCGGGCCGCCCGGCCGATGTACTCGGCGTGGGCCGCCGTCGCCGTGGTGATCACCACCGCGTCCACGCCCCAGGTGAAGATCTCGTCCACGCCCGGCGCCGCCGTCTCGCCCAGCCGGTGCGCCAGCTCCTGCGCCCGCGCCGGGTCCGCGTCGGTCAGGATCAGCGACCCGACGTCGCGGTGGCGGCTGAGCGTCCTCGCGTGAAGGGTGCCGATGCGGCCCGTACCGATGACCCCGATGCGCATGGGAACAAAGTGGGGTCGGACCCCGTACCCTGTCAATGCGTATGTCCGGACAACCGGACTACACAACTTCCCGTCAACCAGGCACGGGACTACGCTCGGGCCCGTGCCGAAACCAGATGTGGACCCGACCGTGTCACTCGACCTCCGCGTGGACCGTAGCTCCCCGGTGCCGTTGTACTTCCAGCTCTCCCAGCAGCTGGAGGCCGCCATCGAGCAGGGCAGTCTCACCCCGGGCAGCCTGCTGGGCAACGAGATCGAGCTGGCCGCGCGGCTGGGCCTGTCCCGGCCCACCGTCCGGCAGGCCATCCAGTCCCTCGTCGACAAGGGGCTCCTCGTCCGGCGCCGGGGCGTGGGCACCCAGGTCGTGCACAGCCAGGTCAAGCGCCCGCTGGAGCTGAGTAGCCTCTACGACGACCTGGAGGCGGCCGGCCAGCGTCCCGCGACGAAGGTACTGGTCAACACGGTCGTCCCGGCCTCCGCCGCGGTCGCCGCCGCGCTCGGTGTCGCCGAGGGCGGGGACGTCCACCGCGTCGAGCGGCTCCGCCTCGCGCACGGCGAACCGATGGCGTACCTGATCAACCACCTGCCGCCGGGCCTGCTCGACCTGGACACCGACCAGCTGGAGGCCACCGGCCTGTACCGGCTGATGCGGTCCGCCGGGATCACCCTGCACAGCGCCCGCCAGTCCATCGGCGCCCGCGGCGCCACGACCGCCGAGGCCGAGCGGCTCGGCGAGACCGAGGGTGCCCCGCTGCTCACCATGCAGCGCACCACCTTCGACGACACCGGCCGCGCGGTCGAGTTCGGCGACCACACCTACCGCCCGAGCCGTTACTCCTTCGAGTTCCAGCTGCTCGTACGGCCCTGATCGGCCGCCCGCCTTCGTCGCAATGTCCGGACAATGCGACCCGTGGCTCCTCCCCGGTCATGTCATGAGTGTTCCCCATGCTCGATACTGGAGCGTTTGGGGCCGCTGATGCGATCGACGGCCCCTTGCGTCTGTAGGAACACAGCAAGAAGGGCACGGCCTCGTGGCACGGTTTCGGACCTGGGTAGGCATAGCGCTGGCGGGGGCACTCTCCGTGTCCCTCGCGGCGTGCAGCAGCACCGGAGGCAAGCGGGCGGAGGACGCCCGCAAGGCCGCCGCCGCCCAGGGCAGGGCGGCGGTGAACACCCCCCGCTGGACCTTCGCGATGATCACGCACTCCGGGGACGGCGACACTTTCTGGGACATCGTGCAGAGCGGCGCCGAGCAGGCCGCCGTCAAGGACAACATCAACTTCCTGTACTCGCACGACGACGAGGCCCAGCAGCAGGCCCAGCTGGTGGACGCGGCCGTGGACAAGAAGGTCGACGGCATCATCGTCACCCTCGCCAAGCCGGACGCCATGAAGGCCGCCGTGGCCCGCGCCGAGAAGGCCGGAATCCCGGTGATCACGGTGAACTCGGGCTCCGAGGAGTCCAAGGCCTTCGGTGCCCTCACCCACATCGGCCAGGACGAGACCATCGCCGGTGAGGCCGTCGGCGACGAGCTGAACCAGCGCGGGAAGAAGAAGGCCCTGTGCGTGCTGCACGAGCAGGGCAACGTCGGCCACGAGCAGCGCTGCGACGGCGTCGCCAAGACCTTCCGCGGCACGCTGCGCAAGCTCTACGTCAACGGCACGAACATGCCCGACGTGCAGTCCGCCATCGAGGCCAAGCTCCAGGCGGACCGGTCCATCGACGCCGTGGTCACCCTCGGCGCGCCCTACGCCGACACCGCCGTGAAGGCGCGGACGGACGCGGGCAGCAAGGCCGAGGTCGACACCTTCGACCTCAACGCCAAGGTCGCGGCCTCGCTGGAGAACGGCACCCTCGGCTTCGCCGTGGACCAGCAGCCGTATCTCCAGGGCTACCAGGCCGTCGACCTGCTGTGGCTGTACAAGTACAACGGCGACGTCCTCGGCGGCGGCAAGCCGGTCCTGACCGGCCCGCAGATCATCACCAAGGACCAGGCGTCCGCCCTCGCCGAGTACACCGAGCGGGGCACCCGATGACCGCCACCGTGGAACGCGGCGGCGACACGACGCCCGAGGCGCCCAAGACGGCCGACGAAAGGATTCTGCACAGCTCTCCGCTGCGAAAGCTGCTCACCCGCCCGGAACTCGGCTCGGTCGTCGGCGCCCTCGCCGTCTTCGTCTTCTTCGCCTTCGCCGCCGACGGCTTCCTGCGCGCCTCCAGCCTCAGCACGGTCCTGTACGCCTCCTCGGCCATCGGCATCATGGCCGTACCCGTGGCCCTGCTGATGATCGGCGGCGAGTTCGACCTCTCGGCGGGCGTCCTGGTGACGTCCTCCGCACTGGTCTCCTCGATGTTCAGCTACCAGATGACGGCGAACACCTGGGTCGGCGTGGGCGTCTCGCTGCTGGTCACCCTGGCCATCGGCGCCTTCAACGGCTTCATGCTCACCCGCACGAAACTGCCCAGCTTCATCATCACGCTGGGCACCTTCCTGATGCTGACCGGCATGAACCTCGGCTTCACCAAGCTGATCGGCGGCACGGTCTCCACCAAGACCATCGCCGACATGGAGGGCTTCCCCAGCGCCCGCGCCGTCTTCGCCTCGACGCTCACCGTCGGCGGCGTCGACGTCAAGGTCACCATCCTGTGGTGGCTCGGCCTGGTCGCCCTCGCCTCCTGGATCCTGCTGCGCACCCGCACCGGCAACTGGATCTTCGCCGTCGGCGGCAACGAGGACGCGGCCCGCGCGGTCGGCGTCCCGGTCGCCAAGACCAAGATCGGCCTCTACATGGGCGTCGCCTTCGGCGCCTGGATCTCCGGCCAGCACCTGCTGTTCTCCTTCGACGCCGTCCAGTCCGGCGAGGGCGTCGGCAACGAGCTGATCTACATCATCGCGGCCGTCATCGGCGGCTGCCTGATCACCGGCGGCTACGGCAGCGCGGTCGGCTCGGCCGTGGGCGCCCTGCTCTTCGGCATGACCAGCAAGGGCATCGTCTTCGCCGAGTGGAACCCCGACTGGTTCAAGTTCTTCCTCGGAGCGATGCTGCTCCTCGCGACCCTGCTCAACGCCTGGGTCCGCAAGCGCGCGGAGGCCACCAAGTGACACTCGTCGAGCTGACCGACGTCAGCAAGCACTACGGCACCGTCCGCGCCCTGGAAGGCGTCTCCCTGGAGGTCCACGCGGGCGAGATCACCTGCGTCCTCGGGGACAACGGCGCGGGCAAGTCGACGCTGATCAAGATGATCGCGGGCCTGCACCGGCACGACGGCGGCACCCTGCGCATCGAGGGGGAGGAGACGACCCTGTCCTCCCCGCGCGAGGCCCTGGACCGGGGCATCGCCACGGTCTACCAGGACCTCGCCGTGGTCCCGCTCATGCCGGTCTGGCGCAACTTCTTCCTCGGCTCCGAGCCCCGCAAGGGCGTGGGCCCCTTCAAGCGCCTGGACACCGACCTCATGCGCCGCACCACCCGCGAGGCGCTGCTCCGCATGGGCATCGACCTGCGCGACGTCGACCAGCCCATCGGCACCCTGTCGGGCGGCGAACGCCAGTGCGTCGCCATCGCGAGGGCGGTCCACTTCGGCGCGAAGGTCCTGGTCCTGGACGAGCCGACGGCGGCACTGGGAGTGAAGCAGTCCGGTGTGGTCCTCAAATATGTGGCCGCGGCCCGGGACGAGGGCCTGGGTGTTGTCTTGATCACCCACAACCCGCATCACGCGTATCTGGTGGGTGATCGCTTTGTGCTGCTGCGGCGCGGCACCATGGTGGGCCATTACACGCGGGACGAGATCACGCTCGACGAGCTGACGCAGCAGATGGCCGGCGGCTCCGACCTGGACGCTCTGCGCCATGAACTGCAACGAGGCTGAGGGGCACGGGGCCGCGCCGATGCGCGGCCCCGCCGCGCGGGCACGAGCGACCACGACGAACCCGCACTCGGCGACGATCACACACCGCCACCCCCGGCCCCGCACGGCACCGAGCGTGAGCGTGCGGCACAATCGAGCCCGATGAGCACCTACCGCGACCTCACCGCCCCCATCGGTTCCCGCCGCGCCCCGGTCCTGCGTACCGTCGGCACCCGGGGTGCGGTCAGGTGGGACCGGCGTTCCCGGGTGCCGACGGT
>NZ_MUMF01000355.1 GCF_002155905.1 Streptomyces tricolor
GCCGCGGCCGGCGACGCCCCGGCGTACGGCGACGCACCGTACGGCTGCCCGGCGTACGACACCCCGGCCGGCACCGGCCCGGCACCGCCCGCCCCGGCAAACGCCCCGGCGTACGGCGACCCGGCGGGCGACGCCCCCGCGTACCACGACCCGGCGCCCGCGACCGGTGCCGGAGCCGTGGCGTCCAGGCCCGGGTCCTGGCGGAGCATCGCCTGGTGCAGGGCGCTCAGCGTGGGGCCGGGGCAGGCGCCCAGCTCCGCGGCGAGGCGGGTGCGCAGATCCTCGTACGACGCGAGCGCCTCGCCCTGGTGGCCGGACCGGTACAGCGCCTGCATCTGCACCGCGCGCAGCCGCTCCCGCAGCGGATGCTCGGCCACGAGCGCGGCCAGCTCCCCGGCGAGCAGCAGGTGGTCCCCCGCCGCCAGGCGCGCCTCGGCCCGCTCCTCCAGCACGGCCAGCCGCTGTTCCGCCAGGCACTCCCGGGCCGCCCGGACGAACTCCTCGTCGGCGAAGTCCGCGTACGCCGGCCCCCGCCACAGCCCGAGGGCCTCGGTGAGCAGGTCCGCCCGCGCCCGCGGGTCCGCGACCGCACGGGCCTCGGCGACGAGCCGGCCGAACCGCTCCACGTCCACCTCGTCGGCCGGGTCGAGCCGCAGCCCGTACCCCGGGGGCTGCCGCAGCAGCCGCTCCCGGCCCAGCACCCGGCGCAGCTGGGAGACCTTGGCCTGGAGCGCGCCCGCCGGATTGCCGGGCAGCTGGTCGCCCCACAGGTCGTCGATGAGCCGGTCCGCGGAGACAGGGCCGCCGTCGTGCGCGAGCAGATCCGCCAACAGCGCCCGCACCTTGGTCTCGGGGACCTGGACCGGCTCCCCTTCGTCGTCCCACACCGCGAGTGGTCCGAGCACCCCTAACCGCATGTGCACCACCGTACCCGTTCCGTAATGCGCCCGGCTGTCGGTCACGGGCTCCGGCTCCGAAGCGTTCCCGAAGGCTTTCCGAAGCATTCCCGAAGTGGCCACGCGCACAGTCGTACCTCCCGGATGCCCGACTGCCGGGAACGCCCGGCCGCGGCACGGCGGATCCCCCCTGTCCCGCCGTGCCGCACGGGCCTCGCCCCACCAGATACGGAGTACACGACCCCATGAGCGCCTCACCCGACACCGCTGCCGCCTCCGGCACCGTCCCGCCCACGCGGCGGGAGAGCGCGGAGCCGCGGCAGAAACTGCCGATGTTCGCGCTGCTCGCCCTGGCCACCGCGGTGTTCATCACCAGCCTGACCGAGACGCTCCCCGCCGGCCTGCTCCCCGAGATGAGCCATGACCTGCGGGTGAGCGAGTCCGCGACGGGGCAGACGGTCACGATCTACGCGATCGGCACCGCGCTGACCGCGATCCCGCTGACGGCGGCCACCGCCGGCTGGCGGCGCAAGCGGCTGCTGCTCACCGCCGTGGCGGGCTTCGCCGTGGCCAACACGGTCACGGCCGTGTCGTCCGTCTACGGCCTGACGATGGTGGCCCGCTTCCTCGCCGGCGTCGCCGCCGGCCTGGCGTGGGCCCTGCTCGCGGGCTACGCGCGGCGCATGGCGCCGGTCCCCCTGCAGGGCCGGGCGATCGCCGTCGCCATGGCGGGCATTCCGGTGGCACTCTCCCTCGGCGTGCCCGTCGGCACCTTCCTCGGCCAGGCCCTCGGCTGGCGGGTGGCGTTCCTGTCGATGACGGCGCTCACGGTGGTGCTGCTGCTGTGGATCGTCGCCGCCGTGCCCGACTACCCGGGCCAGCAGCGGGGCGAACGCCCGCGGATGCTGCGGGCGCTGGGCGTGCCGGGAGTGCGCCCGGTGCTCTTCGTGACGCTCGTCTTCGTACTGGCCCACACGGTGCTGTACGCCTACATCGCCACCTTCCTGGACGGCCTGGGCATGGGCGACCAGACCGACCTGGTCCTGCTCGCCTTCGGTGTCACGTCGCTGCTCAGCATCTGGGTCGTGGGTGCCCAGATCCAGTACCGGCTGCGCGCGCTGACCATCGCCAGCACCCTGCTGGTGGCTGCCGCCGCCGCCCTTCTCGCGGTGCTGAGCGACGGCGGCGCGCTGGTGTACGTCGCCGCCGTCCTGTGGGGGCTGGGCTGGGGCGGGCTGCCCACCCTGCTGCAGACCGCCGTCGGCGACGCGGGCGGCGACCAGGCCGACGCGGCGCAGGCGATGCTCGTCACGCTGTGGAACGTGGCCATGGCCGGCGGCGGCGTGCTGGGCGGCGTCCTGCTGGACGCGACCGGCAGCGGTTCCTTCCCCTGGACGGTGCTGCTCCTGCTGGTGCCGGTGTTCGCCGTCGTGCTCGCCGCGCGCGGCCACGGGTTCCCGGCCCGACGGCGGGCAATGTGATGTTCACACACCGGTGACGGTACGCAGGTTTTCTTTCGGACCTTCTCCGCCGGTGGCCCCGGTCACCGGCGGCGGGTTCAGCAGAAGGCCCCTGACCAGCGGAAACAGTGTCCGTTCCGGGGGTGGCAGAGGAGGCGCAAGGGCTTTCCACGACCCCCCGCGCATTCCCGGCACCACCCCTCCCCAAGGGGCATTCGCGCTGGTCAGCGGCCGAAATGTCAAAGTGACAGCACAACGCGTGAATTTGGCGATGCAGCCGGTAGCTTTGTCCCTCGTACGACTGCCCGTACATCGACCTGAGCGATGGGGCGACACGACTGCGAGGGGGCGTAGTTAAACATGTCGTCGATGGGAGTGAGCGTCGCTGCCGGCGATCGCGAACGCATACAGACTTTTGTTGAAAGCGTATTCAATCCGCTGCACCGGGCGGAACAACGCCGCTGGGCCCGCGCGTACCTGTGGGGGCTTCTCCACACTCCGGGCAAGAAGACCCCGCGGCGCATGGCCGAGGCGGGTTTATTGCCCGCCGGAGCGGCGCACGGCCTGCACCAGTTCATCAACAGCAGCACCTGGAGCTGGGAACCGGTGCGCCGCGCACTCGGCCGGACCATCGCGGCGCACCGGCCGGCGTACGCCTGGACGGTCGCCGATCTCCTCATCCCGAAGCAGGGGGAGCACTCGGTGGGGGTGCACCGTCGCCTGGACCAAGCGACCGGGCGCACCATCAACTGCCAGCGGGGGGTGGGACTCTTCCTGGCGACGGGCACCCGGTGCTTCCCCGTCGACTGGAGCCTCGTCCTCGACGGGGCCTGGGACTGGGACGATCTGCGCAGGCGCCGGGCGCGCATCCCGGAGGCGGAGACCGGGCGTCCCGTGGGGGCGTTCGTCCTCGGCTTCGCCGCCGGGGTGACCGCCGCGCAACCGCGGTTGCCCGAGGCGCCCTGGGTGCTGAACCTCACCCAGCGGTGCGACGACGCGAGCGGCGTCATGGCCGGACTCGCCCGCCGCGGGCTCGACTTCGTGTGCGAGGTCGACTCCGGGCAGATCGTGCTCGTCGGCCGTCCGGCCCCGCGGGTGACCACTGTCGGGGAGCTGATGGAGGAGCCGCACGCCCGGCAGCCGCACGCGCTGATGCGCCCGGCCGAGCCCGGCGGTTCCCGGGCGGTGCGGGTCAACGTGTACACCGGGGCGGTGCGGCTGTCCCAGCGCGGGGCCGCCAAGGACGGCGTCTCGCGGACCTACCACGTCCTGGAACAGCTCTCCGCCGACGGCGGGCAGCCGGCCCGGTACTGGATCACCAGCCTGATGAGCCGGGGCGTGGAGGAGGTCCTGGCACTGGCCCGCAGCCAGGCCACCGCCCGGACGACCGTGGCGGCGCTGCGGGAGGGATTCGGCGTACTCGACTTCGAGGGCCGTTCCTTCCCCGGCTGGCACCATCACATGACCATGGTCTCGGCCGCGTACGCCTACCGGCACCTGTACGGCGCTCCCGGCGCCGTCCGCGCGCCGGCCGCCCGGCTGTCCGCGGCACGCGCGGACACCGCCGGCTACTGGGCGGACACCGGAGCGAAAGGCCTGGGCGCGTGAAGAAAGTGCTGGTCGTGGAGCCGGACGCCGCGGCGGCCGAGACTACGGCGGGTGATCTGCGGCGGCAGGGGTACGCCGCCCACACCGTCGACCGGGGGGCGCGGATCCTGCGTGCGTACCACGACGCCGATCTGGTGCTGCTCTCCCTGGACCTGCCCGACATCGACGGACTGGAGGTATGCCGCACGCTGCGGGCGGAGAGCGACATTCCGCTGATCGCCTGCACGCACCGGGACAACGAACTGGAAAGGGTTCTCGCGCTCAAGGCGGGAGCGGACGACTGTGTGCTCAGGACGTGGAGTCCGCGTGAGATCGGGGCGCGGATCGAAGCGGTGCTGCGGCGCACCCGGCCGCACTCCGTCGGCGCGGACAGCATCTCGCTCCGGCCGCTGCACATCGACCCGCGCACGCGGGAGGTGCGGCTGCGCGATCGGGTGGTCGACGTGACCGCCACGGAATTCGAGTTGCTCTACACCCTGGCGGCCCGGCCCGACTCCGTCGTCTCCCGCAAGGAGCTGATGGCCAAGGTCTGGGGCAGCAACTGGGTGCGCACCAGCCGCACCATCGACACCCATGTGAGCAGCCTGCGGGCGAAACTCGGCTCCAGCCGGTGGATCATCACGGTGCGCGGGGTCGGCTACCGCATGGGGCACGTCGGGCAGGTGCCCGAGGTGTCCGCGGGCTGAACCGTCCCACCCGCCGTCGAGGGCCCCGGGCACGCACGGTGCCGGCCACCGCGCGTGCCCGGGGCCCGTTTCGCGCCGCAGGCGTACGAGCCTCCTCAGAAGGAGCATCGTCCAGAAGGAGCATTGTGACGAAGCAGATCCATCTCGCCGCTCAACTGCCGGGCATCCACAACGTCACCGTCTGGTCGGACCCCCGGTCCGCAAGCCAGATGGCCATCGGCTCCTTCGTGCACCTCGCGCGGACGGCGGAGCGCGGCAGGTTCGACTTCTTCTTCCTCGCCGAAGGACTGCGGCTGCGCGAACACAAGGGCCGTCTCTACGAGTTGGACGTGGCCGGCCGCCCGGACAACCTGACGATGCTGAGCGCGCTGGCCGCCGTCACCACCCGGCTCGGGGTCGCCGCCACCGTCAACGCCACGTTCAACGAGCCGTACGAGGTGGCGCGCCGGCTGGCGACCCTCGACCACCTCAGCGGCGGGCGGGCCGGCTGGAACGTGGTGACCAGCTTCGACGCCTTCACCGGGGAGAACTTCCGCCGCGGCGGCTTCCTCGCCGAGTCCGACCGCTACACGCGCGCCGCCGAGTTCCTGGCCACGACCCGTGAGCTGTGGGACAGCTGGGCCGCGCAAGACGTGCTCGCGGACGCGGCGTCCGGGCAGTTCGTGCGCCCCGGGGCCGGCGCGTTCGCCCACCACGGCGAGCACTTCGACATCTCGGGGCGGTTCACGACCCCGCGTGCTCCGCAGGAGCACCCGGTGATCATCCAGGCCGGGGAGTCGGACGCGGGCCGGGACTTCGCGGCGTCGGACGCCGAGGTCGTGTTCAGCAAGTACAACCGGCTGGAGGAGGCCCGCGCCTTCTACCGGGACGTCAAGGGGCGTCTCGCCCGGTACGGCCGCTCACCGGACGACCTGCGGATCATGCCCACCGCCACCGTCGTCGTCGCCGACACCGACGAGGAGGCCGCGGCGTACGCCGACGAGATCACCCGGGCCCAGGTGAGCCCGCAGACCGCGATCGCCCACCTGGAGGCCGTCTGGGGCCGCGACCTGTCCGCGTACGACCCGGACGGGCCGCTGCCGGACATCGACCCGGAACCCGAATCGCTGGTCCTGAAGGGGCACTCGGTGTTCCGCACGGGCCGCGCCGAGACCGCCCGGCGCTGGCGCGCCCTCGCCGAGGAACGCGGGCTGAGCATCCGCGAGTTGATGATCGAGGTGCACGGCGGGCAGACCTTCGTCGGCAGCCCGCACACCGTCGCCGACGCCATCGACCACTTCGTACAGACCGACGGCGCGGACGGCTTCGTCTTCGCCACGCATCTGACCCCCGCGGGCCTGGACGACTTCGTCGACCGGGTGGTGCCCCTGCTCCAGGAGAAGGGCGTCCACCGCCCCGACTACACCGGGACCACGCTGCGGCACCACCTGGGCCTGCGCCGTCGCCCGGGCACCGAGCGCACGTCCGGCTCCGCACGGGAGGCATCGTGAACGACCGTCCGCTGCACCTCGCCGTCGCCCTCGACGGCGCCGGCTGGCACCCCGCTGCCTGGCGGTCCCCGGACGCCCGCCCCGACGCCCTGTTCACCCCCGGGTACTGGGCGGACCTGGTCGCGGAAGCCGAACGCGGCCTTCTCGACCTCGTCACCTTCGAGGACGCCCTCGGCCCGCAGTCGGCCGCGCCGCACCGCCCCGACGACCGGACCGACCAGGTCCGCGGCAGCCTGGACGCGGTCCTGCTCGCGTCCCATCTCGCCCTGCTCACCACGCACATCGGCCTCGTCCCCACGGTCAACGTCACCCACACCGAGCCGTTCCACGTCGCCGTGGGCATCGCCACCCTCGACCATGTCAGCGAGGGCCGCGCGGGCTGGCGTCCGCAGATCGCCTCGCGCGCCGCCGACGCCGCCCACTTCGGCCGCCGCACGACCCCGCAGCTGACCGACGACGACGTCCGGGACCCGGAACGGATCGCCGCGCGGCTGCGCCCGCTGTTCGCGGAGGCCACCGACGTGGTGGAGGTGGCCCGGCGGCTGTGGGACAGCTGGGAGGACGACGCGGAGATACGGGACACGGCCACGGGCCGCTTCCTCGACCGCGACAAGCTGCACCACATCGACTTCGAGGGCGCGTACTTCAGCGTCAAGGGCCCCTCGATCACCCCGCGTCCGCCGCAGGGCCAGCCGGTGGTGGCGAGCCTCGCGCACGCCTCGACGCCGTACGAGTTCGCGGCCCGCGGCAGCGACATCGTCTTCGTCACGCCGTTCGACCGCGCGGGCGCCAAGGCGATCCTCGCGCAGGTGGACGAGGCCGCCGACCGGGTGGGCCGGGACCTGCGGGACCGGCCGCTGCGCAGATTCGCGGACGTGGTCGTCTTCCTGGACGACGCGTCCGGCGCCGCCGCCCGCCGCAAGGAGCACCTGGACGCGCTGGACGGCGCGGAGTACACCTCGGACGCCCTGGTCTTCACGGGCACCCCCGGTGAACTGGCCGACCTGCTGCTCGACTGGCGCGCCGCCGGGCTCGACGGCTTCCGGCTGCGGCCCGGCGCGGTGCCGCACGACCTCAGCGCGATCACCCGGCGGCTGGTGCCGGAACTGCGCCGCCGCGGCGCGTTCCGCAGCGCGTACGGCACCGGGACCCTCCGCGCCCGGCTGGGCCTGCCGACGCCCCGCAACCGGTACGCGCGGCAGGTCTGATCCCGCGGGGCGGAACCGTCCCCCGCCGGCCGGTCCGCGGGCGGCGGCCCGGTCGGCGGTCGGTGGGCGTCGCTCAGAGGTCGTCGAGGCCGTCGTCCGGTATGCCCAGCCCGGTCAGCGCGCCCACCGGGTCCAGGTCCGGGGTGCCGCGGGGCCACCAGTCGTCCCGGCCGGGCTCCGACTCGTAGGCGTACCACAGGCCGTCGCGGCCGAGGCGGAGCTGGACATGGCCGCGGGGGTGGGTCAGCCGGTTGCGCCAGGGGCGGAACGCGGGCAGGTCGGCCGCGAGCAGCAACGGCCGGGCCCGGTCGAAACGGCCGGCCGGCGGATCCCACGGTTCCTCCAGGACGGCCAGCCCGGCGGGGCCGCCCTGCCGCCAGGCCGCGACCGCACGCGCGAGGTCGGCCGGGGTCCGGCCGACGGCGTCGGCGAGCGTGGCGTACAGCGCGCGGGTCGCCGCGGTCAGCCCGGAACCGGGACGGGCCGCGGCGAGCCGTACCGCGTCCTGCCACAGGGTCAGCTCGCCGACCGGGTCGCGTCCGGTGCCGAGCAGGGCGTGGGCGCGGGCGGCGGCGTCGGTCGCCAGCTGGTCCAGCGCGAACGGGTCCGGGCCGCCGGGCGCCGACGGATACACCGGGGGCTGCTCGGGGTGCGGGGGCACCGGCAACGGCTCGGGCAGCGGCGGGCGTTCGCGCGCGGCGAGCGCCTCGGTGGCCCGGACGCCGGNNGGCCGCGCAGCAGGAGCAGCACGAACGGGTCGGCGTCGAGCAGGCGGGCCGTCTGGTAGCAGAGGGCGGCGGCGTGCTTGCAGGGGTGGCCGGAGTCGGGGCAGCTGCACCGGGGGGCGAGGTCGCCGGGACCGGGCAGCAGGGGCACGCCGCAGTCGGCGAGCGACTGGGGCAGTTCCTTGTCGAGCAGTGCCGCGATGTGCCCCGGCCGGTCGGCCGCGGCCTCCAGGAACCTCTCCCAGTCCGCGTCCTCCAGCGTCCGCACCCGCACCTGCACGCGGTAGGGGCGGGGCCGGCTGCCGCGCACGTACGCCAGCACCAGCCCCGGTGTGACGGTGATCGCGTCCACGTGCCCCTGCTCCGCGTACCCCCGCCCCCGGGCCAGCCGCTTGGCGTCCAGCGCTCCCCGCTCCAGCGCCTCCACCCACGCGTTCC
>NZ_MUMF01000356.1 GCF_002155905.1 Streptomyces tricolor
CCCGCCGAGGACGCGCTGCGGATCATGAAGCAGTCGGACATCGGGCCGTTCGGCGTGCTCACCCTCGTCCTGGCGCTGCTGGCCCAGGTGGCCGTGCTGGCGCAGCTCTACGCCGGTTCCTGGGCCCGGGGCGCCCTGGCGGCCGTGGTCTCGGCGGTCGCGGCCCGGCTGGCGCTCACCCTGGCCGCCCGCGCCGGGGTGCCGGCCGCCCGCCCGGAGGGACTGGGGGCCGCGGTGGCCGGGGTGGTACCGAAGGGCGCGGCGCTGGCCCTGGCGATCGGCGTACCGGCGGCGGCCGGGGCGGCGGGCGCCTGCCTCGGCGGGTACGACGGCGCGCGGGCCGCCTTCGCGGTGGCCGCCGGCGCGGGCGGCGCCGAGGTGCTGCTGCGCAGGTGCCTGCGCAGGTTCGGCGGGGTGACCGGCGATGTGTTCGGCGCGGTGGCGGAGACGGCCGCGGTGACGGCACTCGTGGTGCTGGCCCTCGGCCGTTAGCGCTGCCGCGGGCGGGGCGCCGAACCGGGTGGACCCGCGCGGATTCGAGGGCAGTCATGGGGAGGGAGAGGGTGGACGTGACCACCGCACCACACGCGGGTGAACACCCGAAGGAATGAGCGAACGCACGCACGCGCGTAGTCTCGTCCCGGGTGTTCGCCGACAGGGTGAAGGCCCCGGTTGCCGCACATCCCCAGGCCTGGACCTAGGGTCGGCTCTCGGGCCCGGTCGACCCACCCCACATCGGCCACAGCAACTTCACATCGGAAGCGAGAATTCACCACCGTGACTGCTCTGACTCTCAGCACCGCCGCGGCGCCCGGCCTGCGGGCCGACGCGATCGTGATCGGTGTCGCCAAGGGTGCCCAGGGGCCCGTCGTCGCGCCCGGCGCCGAAGCCGTGGACAAGGCGTACGACGGCAAGCTGGCCGGCGTCCTGGAGACCCTCGGCGCCTCGGGTGCCGAGGGCGAGCTGACGAAGCTGCCCGCTCCGGCCGGCTTCAAGGCCCCGCTCGTGGTGGCGGTGGGCCTCGGCGCGGAGCCCGACAAGGACGAGGACGCCGGGTACGACGCCGAGGCGCTGCGCAAGGCCGCCGGCGTGGCCGCCCGCGCGCTCACCGGCTCGAAGAAGGCCGCGTTCGCGCTGCCCGTCGACGGCCCGGGCGCGATCGGCGCGATCGGCGAGGGCATCCTGCTCGGCGCCTACTCCTTCGACACGTACAAGGGCGACGCCCAGGACGCCAAGAGCGCCAAGGGCAAGAACGGCAAGGCGCCGCTGGCCGAGGCCGCGCTGCTCGGCGGCAAGCCGCGCGACGCCGCCCACAAGGGCGCGGTGGCCCGCGCGATCGCGGTCGGCGAGGAGCTGAACCGCGCCCGCGACCTGATCAACATGCCGCCGAACGACCTCGACCCCGCGGCCTTCGCCGGCATCGCGCAGGCCGCGGCCAAGGAGCACGGCATCAAGGTGCAGGTGCTCGACGAGAAGGCCCTCGCCAAGGGCGGCTACGGCGGCATCCTCGGCGTCGGCGGCGGCTCGGCGGCCACCCCGCGCCTGGTGAAGCTGTCGTACAAGCACCCGAAGGCGGCCAAGCACCTGGCCTTCGTCGGCAAGGGCATCACCTACGACTCGGGCGGCATCTCGCTGAAGCCGGCCGGGCACAACGAGACGATGAAGTGCGACATGAGCGGTGCCGCCGCCGTGTTCGCCGCGGTCGTCGCCGCCGCGCGTCTGGGCCTGGAGGTCAACGTCACCGGCTGGCTGGCGCTGGCCGAGAACATGCCGTCCGGTTCCGCCGTGCGCCCGGGCGACGTGCTGCGCATGTACAGCGGCAAGACGGTCGAGGTGCTCAACACCGACGCCGAGGGCCGGCTGGTGCTCGCCGACGCGCTGTGGGCGGCCTCGCAGGAGAACCCGGACGCGATCGTGGACGTGGCCACGCTGACCGGCGCGATGATGCTGGCGCTGGGCAGCCGGACGTTCGGTGTCATGGCCAACGACGACGCGTTCCGCTCCGCGGTGTACGAGGCGGCGGAGGAGGTCGGCGAGCCGGCCTGGCCGATGCCGCTGCCGGAGCACCTGCGCAAGGGCATGGAGTCCCAGGTCGCCGACATCGCGAACATGGGCGAGCGGTGGGGCGGGGGGCTGGTCGCCGGCCTGTTCCTGCGCGAGTTCGTGGGCGAGGGGATCCCCTGGGCGCACCTCGACATCGCCGGCCCGGCGTTCAACGAGGGCGGGCCGTTCGGGTACACGCCGAAGGGCGGCACGGGGTCCGCGGTGCGGACGCTGGTCCGCCTCGCCGAGCTGACCGCCGAGGGTGACCTGGGCTAGCGGTCGCCCGCCGGCCCGGTCCGGCCCGTCGTACGGCGGGTGCGGGGCGCGGGGACTGCTCGCGCGGTTCCCCGCGCCCCGGGGCCGGCCGTCGTCGGCCTTCGCGGCAGGTGAGCGCGGGGTCCGGTCGTGGCCGTGCGGCGAAGCCGCCTGCCGGAGACGGCCCGGCATCCCGTCACCGGTGCTGCATCCCTGTTCGTTTCCAGTGAACGTGGGACGTCTCACACACCGGCCCGGCGTCTCGATCTCGTCCGACAAGTGCAAAGATGGAGCCCGGCAGGACAGGGCCCCCACCGAAGGGCCGAAGCATCAAGCGGCCGGACACCAGCCGCCTGCCGGTCATCGGAGACCGGCGCACGGCGCACATGCATGGAGGACGTGACGTGGCGAACGACGCCAGCACCGTTTTCGACCTAGTGATCCTCGGCGGTGGTAGCGGTGGTTACGCCGCGGCCCTGCGCGGGGCGCAGCTGGGCCTGGACGTCGCCCTGATCGAGAAGGACAAGGTCGGCGGCACCTGCCTGCACCGGGGTTGCATCCCCACCAAGGCCCTGCTGCACGCGGGCGAGATCGCCGACCAGGCCCGCGAGAGCGAGCAGTTCGGTGTGAAGGCCAGCTTCGAGGGCATCGACGTACCGGCCGTCCACAAGTACAAGGACGACGTCATCTCGGGCCTGTACAAGGGCCTGCAGGGGCTCATCGCCTCCCGCAAGGTGACGTACATCGAGGGTGAGGGCCGGCTGTCCTCCCCCACCTCCGTGGACGTGAACGGCCAGCGCATCCAGGGCCGCCACATCCTGCTGGCGACCGGTTCCGTGCCGAAGTCGCTGCCGGGCCTGGAGATCGACGGCAACCGCATCATCTCCTCCGACCACGCCCTCGTCCTGGACCGCGTGCCGAAGTCCGCGATCATCCTGGGCGGTGGTGTCATCGGCGTCGAGTTCGCCTCCGCGTGGAAGTCCTTCGGTGCCGACGTCACGATCATCGAGGGCCTGAAGCACCTCGTCCCGGTCGAGGACGAGAACAGCTCGAAGCTTCTTGAGCGCGCGTTCCGCAAGCGCGGCATCAAGTTCAACCTGGGCACCTTCTTCCAGAAGGCCGAGTACACCCAGGACGGTGTGAAGGTCACCCTCGCCGACGGCAAGGAGTTCGAGGCCGAGGTCCTGCTGGTGGCCGTCGGCCGCGGCCCGGTCTCCCAGGGCCTGGGCTACGAGGAGGCCGGGGTCGCCATGGACCGCGGTTACGTCCTCGTCGACGAGTACATGCGCACCAACGTCCCGACCATCTCCGCCGTCGGCGACCTCGTCCCGACGCTCCAGCTCGCGCACGTCGGCTTCGCCGAGGGCATCCTGGTGGCGGAGCGTCTGGCCGGTCTGAAGGTCGTTCCGATCGACTACGACGGTGTCCCGCGGGTGACGTACTGCCACCCGGAGGTCGCCTCCGTCGGTATCACCGAGGCCAAGGCCAAGGAGATCTACGGCGCGGACAAGGTCGTCGCTCTGAAGTACAACCTGGCGGGCAACGGAAAGAGCAAGATCCTCAAGACCGCGGGCGAGATCAAGCTCGTCCAGGTCAAGGACGGTGCCGTGGTCGGCGTCCACATGGTCGGCGACCGCATGGGTGAGCAGGTCGGCGAGGCCCAGCTGATCTACAACTGGGAGGCGCTGCCGGCCGAGGTCGCCCAGCTCATCCACGCCCACCCGACGCAGAACGAGGCGCTCGGCGAGGCCCACCTGGCCCTGGCCGGCAAGCCGCTGCACTCCCACGACTGAGCCTTCGGTCAACGGGCGCGACGACACAGACTTCCGCAATTCGTTAGGAGCAACCGAAACCATGGCGGTTTCCGTAACCCTTCCGGCGCTCGGTGAGAGCGTCACCGAGGGCACTGTCACCCGCTGGCTGAAGGCCGAGGGCGAACGCGTCGAGGCCGACGAGCCGCTGCTCGAGGTCTCGACCGACAAGGTCGACACCGAGATCCCGGCCCCCGCCTCCGGCGTGCTGCTGGAGATCGTGGTCGCCGAGGACGAGACCGTCGAGGTCGGCGCCGAGCTCGCCGTCATCGGCGCCGACCTCGGCGGTCT
>NZ_MUMF01000357.1 GCF_002155905.1 Streptomyces tricolor
CCTGGTGTGGGCGGCGGCCGACACCGAGGAACTGCCGGTGGTCGACGACTTCCTCCGTCAGTGGTTCGACGGTGGTGCGGCATTCGCCGACCTCCACGCCCTCCTGTCCTACTTCCTGGTGCCCTTCTCCACCGCCTGGAAGTGGACAGACCGGCATCTGCCCGGCGTGGAGTACCTGGGCCGTGATCACTACCTGGCGTGCCCGCCGTCCACCTCACCGAGCCCCAGGGACGCGGGTACTGGTGCCTGCCGATGGACTCCGCCGGTGACCTCTGCTACCCGGACGAGGTGGAGAAGCTCCTCCACCACGGCCGTGCGACCCGCAGGGGGTAAACGCCCAGTGACCGTGCAGATCGCCGAAGAGCTGGCACGCCTACACCGGCTCGTCAGCGGGTGCGAGGTGCCGCCGAACCTGCCCTCGTCGGCCCTGGCCGGCGAGGCGCTCGTCTGGTGCGCGAGCCCGGCTGACGTGACCTTCGTGGAGCTGGAGCCGTCGGTGGAACTTCCCCGGTGGGGCTGCATGGCCTGCTACACGAGCAGGGTCGCCTGGTACATCACCTGGTACGACTGGCACGTACCCAGCGCTGCGGCCTGCAGCACTTGGCGGATCAGTCCCGTCGCCCGTGACACCACCGTGCCAACAGCCATCAGCAAGGACGAACGAGCCAGTCCGCCCTTGTCCTTCTTCCGCCGGGCGGCATGCCGCCCCCTTGTCTGCTGCTCCTGCGGCATGGTCTGAGCCGCGGAGTTCGCCCCCTCCACCATGCCGTCAACCTATGCCCCAAGGTTCCCTGGCCCCAATTCGGCGGCTTTACCGCAGAGTTCAGCGAACCTTCTCCGGCCCGTGAGCATGGCCGCAGGAATACGACAGCCACGGAACAAGTGCTCTGCGCCAGTACGTCTACGGACGGTCGGCTCCTGCGAGGAGTGCTTCGACGTTATCCCGGCCCACCCAGACTCCGGGCAAAGGGATGGTCTGCAGGGCTTGCGGCAACGGCGAGACCCCGCGCTACGGTCTGGACCGCTTCGGCCGCCAGGTCTGCCGCTTCTGCTTCAAGTCCGACTGCAATGAGGACCCGGTCGCCGACCTGCTGAGCCACCTGTCCGGCCTCGGGCTCGAAGACCGTGCTCCAGACGGTGATCGCTGAGGTAACCGGGGGGGCAGGCCCCGGCCGCTCGTCGTCTGCTCTGGGATGTCCAGAATGAGCCGGGCCTCCTGATGGGGCAGGCTCCCCACTCCTCGCCGCGGACCGTGCTGCTGGTAGACCGGCTGCACCGGGTCGGAGCCGAGGGCGTTTCGGCGCCGAAGTGTCCGCACTGTGACCGCGCGGACCGGCTGACGCACTCGATCAAGCGGATGAGAGTCTGCGGGACCTGCTACAACCGCGCGAAGGCCGAGCCCTGCAAATGGTGCGGACGTCATCGCCCGGCCGCCGGTCGCAACGAGGACGGAGCCCCGATCTGCATCAAGTGCCGTCGAGAGAAGCCCGCCTACCAGGAAGAATGTGGTGTCTGCGGTCGACTCGGTGCCGTTGCCGCCCGCACTGCCGACGGGCCGCTCTGTGGAGTCTGCCTCAAACCGCCGGTCGCCCAGTGCGGCTCCTGCGGCAAGCTCCGCGGCTGCATGTTCGCCAAGAAAGACTCCCCCCGTTGCCGGGCATGCCCGATCAAGCAGGAGCCCTGCACCGACTGTCGACGCCCCTCCCGCGTCACCGCCAGGGCCGCACGGGGACCCATCTGCGAGAACTGCTGGGAGAACGCCCCCGAGGCTCAAAAACCCTGCCAGCAGTGCAGAACGGTCGAGCGGCGGTTCCACTTCGGGCTCTGCCGCCGATGTGCAGGCGAACGACAGCTACGGACACTGCTGACGCCACCCGACGGCCAACGCCGTCCCTAGCTCGACAAGGTTGCGAAGGCCCTGCTGGACCTCAACCCCCCGCCCGACCTTGCTCTGTCTGCGTGAGTCAGCCACGGCGACCCGTCTGGTCACCGACCTCGCCGTCGGGACCTGTGAGCTCAGCCACGAAGCCCTCGACGCCCGCATAAGCCACCAGCGGGATCTGGCGGTCGACTACTTCCGAGCCGTCCTGGTCTCCGCCGGCATCCTTCCGGTGTGGGACGAGTACCTGGCCCGGCTGGAGCGATGGATCGAACAGAAGACCGCGGCCATCAAGGATCTGGAGGATCGCCGCCTGATCACCGCGTTCGCCCGCTGGGACCGCATCGCTCGCATTCGGCGACGGGCCCGCGGCAAGCCGATCTCATGATCGGCTCGGTGTCGAGCGGCCAGCGATGGCCGGCGTCATGCAACTTGCTCAACGCCAAGTGGTCATTGGCCACCAGCACCTGGGCCAGCCGGGCTGCCGCGGCGACTACAGCAGACCAGCCAGGCGAGTCCAGGTATGCCTCGTCCCGAGCCGCGGCGCCGACCGAATCCTGTACCGCGCCGTAGGCAGCACCGAGACGCGCCATCAGCTCGACTTCCTCCTCGCTGCGAAGGCACTGCCCAAGCCAGGGCCGAGGATTGTTCGCATCGCAGAAGTCGTCGAAGAGCACGTGGACGGTGTAGTCGAGGTCCTCGAACTGATCCGGATCGAGCCACACCTCTCGCTGCCATGTCGGGCTGGCCAATGCCACGACCGCCGGTACGACATGGAGGCGGTAGTGAGGCAGAGCGATGCCGTGATCAGTCACGAGCCAAGGGCACGCATCCGATGATCGGCCGGACCGCTCCTAGCTGAGCGGGCGCACTCAGTGGGCATGAGTGAATGGCTGGTGCTTCCGTAAACACATCCCTGCCCGCCCACAGAGCACCTGCCCCACACCGGATCCCGCAGCCCGCCAGTCTCCCCGACCAGGACCCCGTCACCGGCCGGCCCAGGCGCAGGCGCCGGCCCGGCAACCTGCACCAGCACCGGACCAAGGCCAGCACCGGGACCGAGGCCAGCACCAGAGCCGGTGGGCCAGCACCAGAGCGGGGGGGCCAGCACCGGGACCGAGGCCAGCCCCAGGGCGGGGGCCAACACCGAGACCAGAACCAGGACCAGCACCAAGGCGGGCGGCCAGCATCAGCACCGGGGCCAGGGCCAGGGCGGGGGCCAACACCG
>NZ_MUMF01000358.1:0-212 GCF_002155905.1 Streptomyces tricolor
GAAGGCGGAGGGCGAGGTGCTCGCCGAGTACCTGCCCAAGCAGCTGTCCGACGACGAGCTGAACGCGATCGTCGCCCAGGCCGTGGCGGAGGCGAAGGCGGCCGGGGCCGAGGGGCCGCGGGCCATGGGCGCGGTCATGAAGATCGTGAACCCGAAGGTGGCCGGCCAGGCCGAGGGCGGCCGAGTCGCCGCCGCGGTGAAGAAGCTGCTCC
>NZ_MUMF01000358.1:256-21515 GCF_002155905.1 Streptomyces tricolor
ACGGCGGGCCGCACCGCGGAACACGCGCTCGGCCGCAGCCCTGCTGATACGGCGGGCCGCACCGCGGAACACGCCCCTGCTGATACGGCGGGGCCGCACCCGGAACACAGGTGCGGCCCCGCCGTCGTGCCGGGAGCGGGCTAGCCCCGGCCCCCGTTGCCGTTCCCGTTGTTGCCGCCGTTGCCCTGGCCCTGGATGAAGTTCTCGGGGATGGAGAACGTCGGCGTCGGGAACGTGCCGCCGATCGTGCCGCCGGTCGTGTCACCCGTGGTGGCCCCGCCGGTCGCTCCCCCGTCCGTCGGGCCCCCGATCAGTCCGCCGATCAGCCGTCCCGTCGTGTCCCCGTTGCTGTCGTCGTTCCTCCCCCTGCCGCCTTTTCCCCGGTCGTCGTCCTCGTGGCTGTCGTCGGGGATGTCGATCAGGTGGAAGTCCTCCACGGGCTTGTCCTCGAGGGCGCCGCTCATCATGTCCCGCCAGATCGGTCCGGGGACCTCACCGCCGTAGACCTTGTCGTGCGGGACGCCGCCGATGGTGATGCTGGTCATCTTGCGCTTGTGCTGCGGGTCGCCGACCCAGACCGCGCCGGCCATGTTCGGGGTGTAGCCGACGAACCAGGCCGCGAAGCGCTCGTCCGTCGTACCCGTCTTGCCCGCGCTCGGGCGGCTGCCGAGGCCCGCCTCCTGGCCCGTGCCGTCCTCGACCACGCCCTTCAGCAGCGTGCTGACCGTGTCGGCGGTGTTCTCCGACATCGCCCGCGAGCAGGTCGACTTCGGCACCTCCAGGGACTTCTGCTCGCTGCCGACCTTCTTGGTGACCGACTCGATGGCGACCGGGGTGCAGTACATGCCGCGCGAGGCGAAGGTGGCGTACGCGTTCGCCATCGTCAGCGGGGACATCTCCTGCGTGCCGAGCGCGATGGAGGGCGCCTGGTCGATCTTGCGGCCGTCCGCGCGCGCCACGCCCATCTTCTTGGCCATGTCGATGACCGGGCAGATGCCGATGTCGCTGATCAGCTGCACGTAGTAGGTGTTGACCGACTTCGCGGTCGCCTCCGACATGCCGTACGGGCCGCGCTCCGACTCGTTCTCGTTCTTCAGCTTCGCCGGGCGGTAGGGGTCGTTGCGCCACACCTTGCCGTCGCACGCGGCCACCGGGCTCGGGTAGGCCATCTCGTACGGCGACGAGTACTCCTGCGTCGGGGGCTTGCCGCCCTCGATGGCCGCCGCGGCGACGATCGGCTTGAACGTGGAACCGGGCTGGTAGCCGGCGCCGCCGCCCATGTTCCCGTTGACGGACAGGTTGATCGTCGTCTCGTCGTTCTTGACGTTGACGCCGTACGGCCGGGACTGGCCCATGGCGAGGATCTTGCCGGTGCCGGGCTCGACGATGGTCGCGGCGGTGGCCACGGGGTCGCTCTTGTAGACGTGGTCCTTGATCGACGCCTGCACCGACTTCTGGGCCTGCGGGTCGAGCGTGGTACGGATCGTCAGGCCGCCCCGGTTCCAGAGCTTGGCCCGTTCCTCCTTGGTCTCGCCGAAGACCGGGTCGGTGAGGACGACCTGGCGGACGTAGTCACAGAAGAAGCCGGCGCCCTTCACCGCGGTGATGCAGCCGTTCTTGGGGCGGCTGGTGTGCAGGCCGAGCGGCTTCTCCTTGGCCTGGTCGGCCTCCTTCTGGGAGATGTCGCCCAGCTCCGCCATGCGCTGCAGGACGATGTTGCGCCGCTTGGTGGCCTCCGCCTCGTCGTTCACCGGGTCGTAGCGGCTCGGGGACTGCACGATGCCGGCCAGCAGCGCCGCTTCCTGGAGGTTCAGGTCCTTGGCGTGCTTGGAGAAGTAGCGCTGGGAGGCGGCCTCGACGCCGTAGGCCTGCTGGCCGAAGAAGGTGATGTTCAGATAGTTCTCGAGGATCTTCTTCTTGCCGAGCTTGTCCTCGATCTGGATCGCGTACTTCAGCTCGCGGATCTTGCGGCCCAGCGTCTGCTGGGTGGCCTCGGCGACCTTGGTCGGGTCGTCGCCGGCCTCCTCGATGAAGTAGTTCTTCACCAGCTGCTGGGTGAGCGTGGAGGCGCCCTGGGCGACCCCGCCCTCCTGCGCGTTCTTGTTCAGGGCGCGCAGCACGCCCTTGAGGTCGACCGCGCCGTGCTTGTAGAAGCGCGAGTCCTCGATCGCGACGATCGCCTTCTGCATGTACGGCGAGATGTCCTTGAGGTCGACCACCGTACGGTCGCGGGAGTAGACGGTCGCGATCGGGTCGCCCCGGTCGTCCAGGATCGTGGTGCGCTGGCTCAGCTGGGGGCTCTTCAGGTTGGCCGGGATCTCGTCGAAGCCCTTGACCGAGCCCTTGGCCGCGAGGCCCAGCGCTCCGGCCGCGGGCAGCGCGATACCGGCCATCACGGCTCCGGCGAGCACACTGACACCGAGGAACTTGGCGGCCTGCTGCATGGGCGACAGACCGCCGCCCGAGCGCTTCTTTGGCATGGGGGCAGCCTAATCCGTACTGTTGAGCGTTCCGAAGGAGCGACCGCATCACGGCACGGCAAAGTGGGCGGTCTCCGTTCCCATTCGCCGGACACGCGCGCAGGCCTTGGCCTAAGCTGCTCTCAACTGTCACAGCAGTGCGGTCACGTATCTATACGTCCGGCGACCCCGAATCGTTCCGGACGTAGCCCGAAACTCCCAGGGCACGCCCCAGGGAGCGGGTCCGTTCCCTGGGAGGGACGAGCCCGATTCCGCCGGGTGTGTCACCTGGCGTCCGGTGTGACGTACCACGACTGTCCCGGTTTGCCGGGATCGTCGCGTATGTCGCCAGCTCACTCCCGCGGGTGATCTGCCGCTTACCCATAGTCCGTTCGGGCCATTCAAGATTGGGCCCGCAGGGGGTGTTGCGCCGTCCCCACCTTCCGTAACGTCCTCAACTGGCGGCGGTGAATATGCCGCTGCCGCCGTGGGGGAGCCTCGATTCGGGAGAGGACGGCGCCGGTATGGGCTGGGTAACCGACTGGAGTGCGCAGGCTGCCTGCCGCACTACCGATCCGGATGAACTGTTCGTTCAGGGAGCAGCGCAGAACAGGGCCAAGGCGGTGTGCACCGGATGCCCGGTGCGCACGGAGTGCCTGGCGGACGCGCTGGACAACCGCGTCGAGTTCGGCGTGTGGGGAGGCATGACGGAGCGGGAGCGCCGCGCGCTGCTGCGCCGGCGGCCCACCGTGACCTCGTGGCGGAGACTGCTGGAAACCGCCCGCTCGGAGTACGAGCGGGGCGCCGGGATCGTGCCCCTCGACAACGACGAGGTGTACGAGAACTACGCGGCGGTGAGCTGAGGGCGTTCCCCGGGGCACAGCCCAGGGGCACATGGTCCGCGCGGAGCCGCTTCGCGCATAGTCCGTGTGCAGGGTCCGCTGTCAGGATCCGCGCGCATGGGCCTGCACCGAGCCTTTGCGCAGAGTCCTCGCGGGAGCGCCTCCGGAAGCCGCCCACGGGTACGTGCGCGTGTGCCGTGGCGTATCGCGTGCCGGGCGTGCCGCTGTCCCGGCGTGCCTGCGCCCGCACCTGTGCTGCGTGTGCGCCGCCTGCCGTACGCGCCGCGTGTCATGTGCCGCGGACCGCTGCCGACGCCCCACCGCCGTATGCCCGCCGCGCATCGCCGCGGCCTACGTCGGATCCGGACGCCCGGTGGCCAGGCGCTCCCCGATGTCGCGGAGGCCCGCGAGGTCGTGGACGTCGCCCGGCAGTGCGGGCACTTCGACCACCGCCACCTCGGGGTGGCGGGCGGTGAAACGGTCACGCGTGCGCTGCTCACGCGAGAGCAGCTGCATGCGGTCGGCGTGCAGTCTCAGCAGTCCCGCGGTGAGCCGGTCGACGGAGCGCTCCGTGTCGGCGGGGGAGCCTTCCTCGGAAGCGATGGCTGCGGTCTCGGATGCGGGAGATTGTGAACTGCCGTACGTGTCAGGAGAGTTACGAAGTCCAGCTTTCCCGTTCCCCTGATCCACAATGCGGGGCTCCTCAAGATTTTCCGCGGCGGCGAGCGCCCGCTCGGCCGACAGCCGGCCGGCGCCGCTGCCGTGCACCCGGTTGAGCACCAGGCCCATGAGCGGCATGTCCTCCGCGGCCAGCCGCTCCACGAAGTACGCGGCCTCGCGCAGCGCGTCCCGCTCCGGCGCCGCCACCACCAGGAACGCCGTACCGGGGGCCTGGAGCAGCTTGTAGGTGGCGTCCGCGCGGGTACGGAAACCGCCGAAGGTGGTGTCCATCGCGGCCACGAAGGTCTGTACGTCCTTCAGCAGCTGACCGCCCAGCAGCTTGCCCAGGGTGCCGGTCATCATCGACATGCCGACGTTGAGGAACGCCATCCCGGCCCGGCCGCCGAGCTTCGCCGGAGCGGTCAGCAGGCGGATGAGCCGGCCGTCCAGGAAGGAACCGAGCCGCTTGGGCGCGTCCAGGAAGTCCAGCGCCGAACGGGACGGCGGGGTGTCGACCACGATCAGGTCCCACTCGTCCCTCGCCCGCAGCTGGCCCAGCTTCTCCATCGCCATGTACTCCTGCGTGCCCGCGAAGCCCGCCGAGAGCGACTGGTAGAAGGGGTTCGCCAGGATCGCGGCGGCCCGCTCGGGGTCCGCGTGCGCCTCCACGACCTCGTCGAAGGTGCGCTTCATGTCGAGCATCATGGCGTGCAGCTCGCCGTCGCCCTCGGTGCCCTTCACCCGGCGCGGCACGTTGTCGAGGGAGTCGATGCCCATCGACTGGGCCAGCCGCTTGGCCGGGTCGATGGTCAGGACGACCACCTTGCGGCCCCGCTCGGCCGCCCGCAGACCGAGGGCCGCCGCGGTCGTCGTCTTGCCGACGCCACCCGCGCCGCAGCACACCACGATCCGCGTCTTCGGGTCGTCCAGCAGCGGGTCCACGTCCAGCACGCGCGCGGGGGAGAGGCGGCGGCCCTTCTCGGGCCCTTCGGCCGTCTCGGAGGCCTCGGCCGGGTCCGGACTCATGACAACCCCTGCTTCCGCAGCTCGGTGGCGAGTTCGTACAGGCCCGCGAGGTCTATGCCCTCGGCGAGCAGCGGCAGTTCGTGCAGGGGCAGGCCCAGCTCGCCGAGGACCGCGCGCTGCTCCTGCTCCAGCGTGTACCGCTCGGCGTACTCCGCGGCCTGCTCCAGCAGCGGGTCCACCAGCTTCTCGGCGTTCCCGCCCCGCCGGGCCCCGCCCAGACCGGCCGCCGAGAGCGCCTGTGCCACGGAGGAACGCTCCACGGTCCGTACGAGTTCCAGGTCGGCCGCGTCCAACACCTCGGGCCGGACCATGTTCACGATGACCCGGCCCACCGGCAGCCGGGCCGCGCGGAGTTCGGCGATGCCGTCGGCGGTCTCCTGGACCGGCATCTCCTCCAGCAGCGTCACCAGGTGCACCGACGTCTCCGGCGACTTCAGCACCCGCATCACGGCCTGCGCCTGGTTGTGTATCGGGCCGATCTTCGCGAGGCCCGCCACCTCGTCGTTGACGTTCAGGAAGCGGGTGATGCGGCCGGTGGGCGGGGCGTCCATGACGACGTAGTCGTACACGAACCTCCCGGACCTGTCCTTGCGGCGCACGGCCTCGCACGCCTTGCCGGTCAGCAGGACGTCTCTGAGGCCGGGCGCGATGGTGGTGGCGAAGTCGATCGCGCCGAGCTTCTTCAGGGCCCGGCCCGCGCCACCGAGCTTGTAGAACATCTGGAGATAGTCCAGAAGGGCCAGTTCGGGATCGATGGCGAGGGCGAACACCTCGCCGCCGCCCGGAGCGACCGCGATCTTGCGCTCCTCGTAGGGAAGCGCCTCCGTCTCGAAGAGCTGTGCGATGCCCTGCCGACCCTCGACCTCCACGAGAAGCGTCCGCTTCCCCTCGGTCGCGAGGGCCAGCGCGAGGGCGGCGGCGACCGTCGTCTTTCCGGTCCCGCCCTTGCCGCTGACGACCTGGAGCCTGCTCACACCTTCGAGACTAACCAGTCCGCCCGACACTCACGCGGGAGGCTGTGGATAACGGGCGCCGTGGTGGGCGGCCTGACCCCCGGGTCACAGCGGCTACAGTCGCCCCCATGACCAAGAAGTGGGAATACCAGACCGTGCCGCTGCTCATCCACGCCACCAAGCAGATCCTGGACTCCTGGGGCGACCAGGGCTATGAGCTGGTCCAGGTCGTGCCCGGGCCCAACCCCGAGTCGCTCGTGGCCTACCTGAAGCGGGAGAAGCAGGAGACGGAGGCGTGAGCACGGTCGAGGCCAAGCTGGCCGAACTGGGCCTGACCCTGCCGGACGTCGTACCGCCGCTGGCCGCCTACCAGCCGGCCGTGCAGTCCGGGGTGTACGTCTACACCTCCGGCCAGCTGCCGATGGTGGACGGCAAGCTGCCGGTCACCGGCAAGGTGGGCGCCGAGGTCACGCCGGACGAGGCCAAGGACCTGGCCCGTACCTGCGCGCTGAACGCGCTCGCCGCCGTGAAGTCCGTCGCCGGTGACCTGGACCGCATCGCGCGCGTGGTGAAGGTCGTCGGCTTCGTCGCCTCGGCGGCCGACTTCACCGGGCAGCCGGGCGTCGTCAACGGCGCCAGCGAACTGCTCGGCGAGGTCCTCGGCGACAAGGGTGTGCACGCCCGCAGCGCGGTCGGCGTCGCGGTGCTGCCGCTGGACGCGCCCGTCGAGGTGGAGATCCAGGTCGAGCTGGCCCAGTAGCCCGCACCGCCTGCCCCGCCGGCCTCGGGTACCTCTCGAACATTCGCCCTACACGGGATAGCCTCGCGGCCATGGCGAACGGTCAGTGGTACCCCCCGGAGTGGCCCGACCGCATCCGCGCGCTCGCGGACGGCACGCTCACCCCGGTGACCCCCAAGCGCGCGGCCACGGTGCTGCTCCTGAAGGACACCCCGGACGGGCCGGTCGTCCACATGCTGCGCAGACGCGCCTCCATGGCCTTCGCCGGAGGCGCGTACGCGTATCCCGGGGGCGGTGTCGACCCGCGTGACGACGACCGTCAGATCCGCTGGGCGGGCCCCACGCGCGCGTGGTGGGCCGACCGGCTCGGCGTCGACGCGGCGGGCGCCCAGGCGATCGTCTGCGCCGCCGTACGGGAGACGTACGAGGAGGCCGGCGTCCTGCTCGCCGGGCCCGACCCGGACTCGGTCGTCGGCGACACCACCGGCGAGGACTGGGAGGCCGACCGCGCCGCCCTGGTCGCGCGTGAGCTGTCGTTCGCGGAGTTCCTCGACCGGCGCGGTCTGGTGCTGCGCTCGGACCTGCTGGGCGCCTGGACCCGCTGGATCACCCCCGAGTTCGAGGCCCGCCGCTACGACACCTGGTTCTTCGTGGCCGCGCTCCCCGAGGGGCAGCGCACCCGGAACGCCTCCACGGAGGCCGACCGCACGGTGTGGATCCGGCCCGAGGAGGCCGCCGCCGGGTACGACAAGGGCGAGCTGCTGATGATGCCGCCCACCGTGGCCACCCTGCGCCAGCTGCTGCCGTACCGCACCGCCGCCGACGCGCTGGCCGACGCGCCCGCGCGCGACATGACTCCGGTGCTGGCCCGGGCCCGCCTGAAGGACGGCGAGATCGTCCTGTCCTGGCCGGGGCACGACGAGTTCACCAAGCACGTCCCGGCCGCTCCCGCCCCCGCGGAGCCGACCGCGCCGATCCCGTCGGAGCCGGCCGTTCGGACTCCCGCGCAGACGCCCGTTCCGACGACCGCCGAGACCACCGGTGGAGGCCCCGCATGACCGACGCCAGCGCCCTGCCGGGCCAGCCCCGGGGCGGAGTGCTCTCGGGACCGGCGACCGAGCGGGCGGTCAACGTCCTCGCGCCCAACCCCTCCGTGATGACCCTGGACGGCACCAACACCTGGATCGTCGCCGAGCCCGACTCCGACCTGGCCGTGGTGATCGACCCCGGCCCGCTGGACGACGGCCATCTGCGCAACGTGGTGGACACGGCCGAGAAGGCCGGCAAGCGCATAGCCCTGACCCTGCTCACCCATGGCCACCCCGACCACGCCGAGGGCGCAGCCCGCTTCGCCGAGCTGACCGCCACGCGTGTGCGTGCCCTGGACCCGGCGCTGCGGCTCGGCGACGAGGGCCTGGCCGCCGGGGACGTGATCACCGTCGGCGGCCTGGAGCTGAGGGTCGTACCGACCCCCGGGCACACCGCGGACTCGCTGTCCTTCCACCTCCCCGCCGACCGGGCGGTGCTGACCGGGGACACGGTCCTCGGGCGCGGCACGACGGTCGTGGCGCACCCCGACGGCCGGCTCGGCGACTATCTGGACTCCCTGCGGCGGTTGAGGTCGCTCACGGTGGACGACGGCGTGCACACCGTCCTGCCGGGGCACGGGCCGGTCCTGGAGGACGCCCAGGGCGCCGTCGAGTTCTACCTCGCCCACCGCGCCCACCGGCTCGCCCAGGTGGAGACCGCCGTCGAGAACGGCCACCGCACCCCGGCCGAGGTCGTCGCCCACGTGTACGCCGACGTGGACCGCTCCTTGTGGCCGGCGGCGGAACTGTCGGTCCGCGCCCAGCTGGACTACCTCAGCGAGCACGGGCTCATCTAATCCGGGCGGGGTGCCTTGACGCCGTGCACGCGCGCGTACTCGTCGGCGAGCCAGGGCCCGAGGTCGTCCACGTACGACCGCAGCACGTCCGGGTCGCCGACGGGCTCGTAGCCGTACTCCGCCGCCGTACGCAGCTGTGCGGCCCGCCGCGGGTAGTAGCCGGCGAACACCCCGGCCATCTCCCGCAGATCGCTGGTCCAGCCCCGCCAGCGGGGCATGACGAGCGTGAAGCCGGTGCGGACGAGGTGCCGCGACATGAACCGTACGAGGGGGCGGCGGGCCTCCTCGGTGTCCTCCGCGCCTGCGATCCGCTCCCGCCAGCGCGGCAGCAGCCGGCCGAGGTCGCCGTTGGTCTCGCGGGCCAGCAGGGAGTCGGGGCGGTAGCGCGGCAGCCGCGCGGCGAGGTCGTCGCCGAGCAGCGGGGTGCACAGGCAGGCGACGAACCACCCCAGGTCGTACCGCTCCAGCTCGCTCAGCAGCCGCTCCCGGCCGTACAGCAGCGTGCCGACGCCGTCGATCTGCGGGAACTCCCGGTCGAGCGCCGCGCCGAGGGTGTCTGCGGCGGCCCGGTCGGCGTCGGTGGGTTCCTCGCGCAGGGCGACCAGCAGGTCCAGATCGCTGCGTCCCACGCGCGCGGTGCCGCGCGGGATCGACCCGTAGAGGTAGGCGCTGTGCAGGCGCGCGCCGAAGAGGGCCGGGAGGCGGTCGCGGGCGGCGGCCACGACCGGGCGGAAGGCGGGCTGCACGCGCGTGAGGGAGCCCTCGCGGACGAGATGGCCCCGGGCGTCCAGGCCCGTGCGGGGCGGGGTGTCGGACATGCGCCCACTGTGCCCGCCGCTCCCGCCCCGGTCAGCCGGTTTTCTGAGGGGGCGGCGGTCGGCCGTCATGACGGCGGGGGCCGGCTTCCAGGAAGCGGGCCCCCGGGTCGTACGGCCGGTGCGGGCGTCAGCGGGAACGCTTGGCGAGCCGCTCCACGTCCAGCAGGATCACGGCCCGCGCCTCCAGGCGGAGCCAGCCACGCTGGGCGAAGTCCGCCAGCGCCTTGTTCACGGTCTCGCGGGAGGCGCCGACCAGCTGGGCCAGCTCCTCCTGGGTGAGGTCGTGGACGACGTGGATGCCCTCTTCGGACTGCACGCCGAAGCGGCGGGAGAGGTCGAGCAGGGCGCGCGCGACACGGCCGGGGACGTCGGAGAAGACCAGGTCGGACATGGCGTCGTTGGTCTTGCGCAGGCGGCGGGCGACGGCGCGCAGCAGGGCGCCGGCCACCTCCGGGCGGGCGTTCAGCCAGGGCTGGAGGTCGCCGTGGCCGAGGCCGAGCAGCTTGACCTCGGTCAGCGCGGTCGCGGTGGCCGTCCGGGGGCCCGGGTCGAACAGCGACAGCTCGCCGATCAGCTCGCCGGGGCCGACGACGGCGAGCATGTTCTCGCGGCCGTCGGGGGAGGTGCGGTGCAGCTTGACCTTGCCCTCCGTGACGACGTACAGCCGGTCCCCGGGGTCGCCCTCGTGGAACAGGGAGTCGCCGCGTGCGAGGGTCACCTCACTCATGGAGGCGCGAAGCTCCGCGGCCTGCTCGTCGTCGAGAGCCGCGAAGAGCGGGTTGCGCCGCAGAACGTCGTCCACGAGTTCTCTCCTTGTCGACCTGCTCAGGGGATCTTGCTCCCCCGTGTGCCAGGGGACCGTGTTCCCCATTTTGCCGGACGGTCCAAACAGTGTGATCTGTCACAAGGATGCCGCACAGGTGTCCCGGGGTAAGCGTCAGGGGTCCAATCGGGGGCCGCTGGGCCGGGTCCGGAGCGGATGTCGGTACCGGGCTTTAGGCTGGCCGGGTGTCCAAAACGCCGGTGAGAGCACAGGGCAAGGGGGCTGGGCGGGTGGTTGTACGTCGTGATTCCGCTGTGGGCGAACAGGGTCCCGGAGGAAGTAATAAAACAGGCAAATCGGCCAAAACGACTTCCAGTGCGGTGAAGAAGTCTTCCGGTGCGGCGAAGAAGGCCGCCGGCGTGACGAAGAAGGCCGCGGCTGCGCAGAAGAAGGCTCCGGCTGCGAAGAAGACCGCGGCGGCGAAGAAGACCGCGGCGGCCAAGAAGGCTCCCGCCCTCGTGAAGAAGACCGCGGCGGCGAAGAAGACCCCCGCCGCCGTGAAGAAGGCCGCGTCCGTCGAGAAGCCCGCCAAGAAGGCCGCGCCCGTCCAGAAGATCGCCGTCAGGCCGCCGGCCGGCGAGTCACCCACCGCCCTGGTCCGCCGCGCCCGCCGCATCAACCGCGAGCTGGCCGAGGTGTACCCGTACGCCCACCCGGAACTGGACTTCGAGAACCCCTTCCAGCTGCTGGTCGCCACCGTGCTGTCGGCCCAGACGACCGACCTGCGCGTCAACCAGACCACCCCGGGGCTGTTCGCCAAGTACCCCACCCCCGAGGACCTCGCCGCCGCCAACCCGGAGGAGGTCGAGGAGATCCTGCGCCCCTGCGGTTTCTTCCGGGCCAAGACCAAGTCGGTCATAGGGCTCTCCAAGGCGCTCGTCGAGAACTTCGGCGGCGAGGTGCCCGGGAAGCTGGAGGAGTTGGTCACACTGCCCGGCGTGGGCCGCAAGACCGCCTTCGTCGTCCTCGGCAACGCCTTCGGCCGGCCCGGGATCACCGTGGACACCCACTTCCAGCGGCTGGTCCGGCGCTGGCAGTGGACCGACGAGACCGACCCCGACAAGATCGAGGCCGCCGTCGGCGCGCTCTTCCCGAAGAGCGACTGGACCGACCTGTCCCACCACGTGATCTGGCACGGCCGCCGCATCTGCCACGCCCGCAAGCCCGCCTGCGGCGCCTGCCCCATCGCCCCGCTCTGCCCGGCCTACGGCGAGGGCGAGACCGACCCGGAGAAGGCGAAGAAGCTCCTGAAGTACGAGAAGGGCGGCTTCCCGGGCCAGCGGCTCAAGCCCCCGCAGGCGTACCTCGACGCCGGCGGCACACCGGCGCCGCCACTGGGGGCCGCGTGACGGAACGATCTCGGGACCCTCGGGCGTTGGAGAGGGCAGAGCGACGGGGGTGGCGATGACGAGGGCAAGCGACACACAGGGCGGACCGGTGACGCTCAGCAAGGAAGGGCTGCCGGACTGGCTCGCGCCCGTCGTGCACGCCGTCGAGACGGTCGAGCCGCTCCAGCTGAGCCGTTTCCTGCCGCCGGAGAACGGCTCGGGGCGGCAGTCGGCGGTGCTGATCCTGTTCGGCGAGGGGGAGCGCGGACCCGAACTGCTGCTGATGGAGCGCGCGGGCTCGCTGCGCTCGCACGCCGGCCAGCCGTCCTTCCCGGGCGGCGCGCTCGATCCGGAGGACGGCGATCCGCAGGGCGAGGGCCCCCTGCGGGCCGCGCTGCGCGAGGCGGAGGAGGAGACCGGGCTCGACCCGGCCGGCGTCCAGCTCTTCGGCGTGCTGCCGAGGCTGTACATCCCGGTCAGCGGCTTCGTCGTCACGCCCGTGCTCGGGTGGTGGCGCGAGCCCAGCCCGGTCGGCGTCGTCGACCCGAACGAGACCGCGCGGGTCTTCACCGTCCCCGTGGCTGATCTCACGGACCCGGCCAACCGCGCCACCACCGTCCACCCGAGCGGTCACCGCGGCCCGGCCTTCCTGGTCGAATCGGCCCTGGTGTGGGGTTTCACGGCCGGGGTGATCGACCGCCTGCTGCACTACGCGGGCTGGGAGCTGCCCTGGGACCGGGGGCGCCAGGTCCCGCTCGACTGGCGCGCATGACAGGGTGTCGTTCGTGAACGTGGTGGACATCGTGTTGCTGGTCGCGGCCGTGTGGTTCGCGGTCGTCGGCTACCGCCAGGGATTCGTCGTCGGCATCCTGTCGGTGATCGGCTTCCTGGGCGGCGGCCTCGTCGCCGTGTACACGCTGCCCGTGATCTGGGATGCCGCGACCAACAACGCGGAGGTCAGCACCACCGCCGCCGTCGTGGCCGTGGTCGTCGTCATCGTCTGCGCCTCCGTCGGCCAGGCCCTGACCACGCACCTGGGCAACAAGCTGCGCCGGTACATCACCTGGTCCCACGCGCGCAGACTGGACGCCACCGGCGGCGCGCTGGTCAACGTCGTCGCGATGCTGCTGGTCGCCTGGCTGATCGGCACCGCCCTCGCCGGATCGACCCTGCCGACGCTGCGCAACGAGGTCCGCGGCTCCCAGGTGCTGCACGGGGTCCGCGCGGCGCTGCCCGACGAGGCCGACACCTGGTTCGCCGACTTCTCCGCCGCTCTCGCGCAGAACGGCTTCCCGCAGGTCTTCAGCCCCTTCGCCAACGAGCCCATCCCCGACGTACGGCCGCCCGACCCGGCCCTGGCGAGCAGCCCGGTCGCCCTGCGCGCCCAGCGCTCCATCGTCAAGGTGACCGGCACCGCCCAGAGCTGCGGCAAGGTTCTGGAGGGCACCGGCTTCGTCTTCGCCGACCGGCGCGTGATGACCAACGCGCACGTCGTCGGCGGGGTCGACGCGCCCCGCGTGCAGATCGGCGGCGAGGGCCGCAAGTACGACGCGAAGGTCGTCCTCTACGACTGGAAGCGCGACATCGCGGTACTCGACGTACCGGACCTGAAGGCGACCGCGCTGCGGTTCACCGAGCAGGACGCGGCCGGCGGCGACGGCGCGATCGTCGCGGGCTTCCCCGAGAACGGGGCCTACGACGTGCGCGCCGCGCGCGTGCGCGGGCGCATCGCGGCCGACGGCGCGGACATCTACCACCGCGGCACGGTCCGCCGCGACGTCTACTCGCTGTACGCCACCGTCCGCCCGGGCAACTCCGGCGGCCCCCTGCTCACGCCGGACGGCAAGGTGTACGGCGTGGTGTTCGCGAAGTCCCTCGACGACGCGGACACCGGGTACGCCCTCACGGTGGACGAGATCCGGTCCGACATCGAGCGGGGACGTACGGCGAACCAGCAGGTGGGTACGGACAGCTGCGCCCTGTAGGGCGACGCGCCGGCGTTCAGCCCCGCGGGTGACGCAGGCGCACCGAGACCCAGCGGGCCCGGCGGCGCAGGATGCGCGGAATCCCCACCCGCAGGTCCGCTTCCGCGAGTTGCGGGGTGCCACGCTGAGGCGTGCTCAGGCCCGTGGCCGAGCGGCGGTTGCGGGGTGCGTCACTGTAGTCGTGCGTCCAGCCCATACCCCGACGTGTGCCCCCGCCCCAAGGTCGATAACCGCCCGTGCGCCCCCCAATTGGCCTATGCGGCGGGCATGTGGCCGTCCGGGGGACAACTGTTGAGGAACGGGATACTCCGTGCACCGTTCCGCCACCGTACCGTCACCGGTCGGGCTCGGGGTCCTTGAGCCAGTTGACCAGCTCCGTGGAGAACGCCTGCGGGTCCTCCTCGTGCGGGAAGTGGCCGAGGCCGTCGAACAGCCGCCAGCGGTACGGCGCTTCGACGTACTCGCCCGAACCGGCCGCGCTGCGGGTGCGGGTGACCGGGTCAAGCGAGCCGTGCAGATGCAGCGTCGGCACGCGCACCGGCCGCTTCATGCGGCGGTAGAACTGCACGCCGTCCGGGCGGGCCAGCGAGCGCACCAGCCAGCGGTACGGCTCGATCGCGCAGTGCGCGGTGGAGGGGATGCACATGGCCCGCTGGTACGTCTCCACGGCCGCGTCCTCCGGCAGTCGCGGCCCGGACCAGTCCCGGATCAGCCGGCCCGCCAGCGCGCCGCCGTCGGCGGTCAGTCGGCGCTCGGGCAGCCAGGGCCGCTGGAACCCCCAGATGTAGGAGTTGGCGGCCGTCTGCCGGGCGTCCCGCAGCATCGCCGCGCGCCAGCGCCGCGGATGCGGCATGGACACCACGGCCAGGCGCCGCACGAGCTTGGGCCGCATGGCCGCCGCCGTCCACGCCAGGTAGCCGCCGAGGTCGTGGCCGACCAGCGCGGCGTCCGGCTCGCCGAGCGAGCGGATCACGCCGGTGACGTCCAGCGCGAGGTTGGCGGGGTCGTACCCGCGGGGCGTGCGGTCGCTGCCGCCGACGCCCCGCAGGTCCATCGCCACCGCCCGGTAGCCCGCGTCGGCGAGCGCGGTCAGCTGGTGCCGCCACGCCCACCAGAACTGCGGGAAGCCGTGCAGGAGCAGCACCAGGGGGCCGTCGCCGAGTTCGGCGATGTGGAAGCGGGCGCCGTTCGCGGCGACGTCCCTGTGACTCCAGGGGCCGTCGATGCGTACGGCCGAGGGGGCGGCGGGGTCCGTCATGAGGACGAGCGTGCCACAGCCTCGATGGCGGCGGGAGCCTCGTCCTCGGGCAGCTCCGGGCGCGGGTGCGGCTTGGCGTTCTGCAGCACGCCCGCGGTCTGCTTCATGGAGGCGGCCACCTTCTGCGGGCCCTGGCTCTTCTTGGCCTTCTTCGCGAACACCACGCCGATCAGCGCGAGGAACCCGGCGACCAGCACGTTGGCCGCGAAGGACAGCAGGAAGCAGACGGCCAGGTTCCAGCCGCTCCAGGTGCGGATGCCGTACGCGAGGGCGAAGTTCAGCATCGGCAGCGAGAACACCAGGACCGCGCCGGCGATGGAGAAGGCGCCGCCGCTGACCGCGCCGCGCTTCACGTCCTGCTTCAGCTGGGCCTTGGCCAGCGCGATCTCGTCGTGCACCAGCGCCGACAATTCGGTCGTCGCCGAGGCGAACAGCTGGCCGATGCTGCGTTCGGCGCCGACCGGGCTGCCGTCGGGTGCGCTCATCGCGTTCTCCCTCAGAGGTCTCTCGTACCGTCTTGATTTGTACCGTCTCGTCAGATCATGCCGGACGCTCGTCCTCCTCGCCTGCCCCGCCCGGCACTTCCGCAAGCCCGTGGCGCTCCTCGGCCGCCCGCTCGGCGGCCAGCCGACGGTGCTCGGCGGCCTTGCGCTCGTGGATCTCGGCCATCCGGAGGTGGTACGCCGGGTTGCCCTGCTCGTAGATGTCCGGGATGCCGTCGAGGTCCTCGTCGCGCTCCTCGTCCGCGCACAGCCTGCGGTATTTGGCGTTGCGCAGCTTCAGCAGCACGGTGGCGCACACCGCGGCGATCAGCGAGCCGGTGAGGACGGCCGCCTTCACCTCGTCGGTCAGCAGGGCATCGCCCTCGAAGGCCAGCTCGCCGATGAGCAGCGAGACCGTGAAGCCGATCCCGGCGAGCGACGCCACCGCGAAGACGTCGGCCCACGCCAGGTCCTCGCTGAGCTGGGCCCGGGTGAAGCGGGCGGTCAGCCAGGTGCCGCCGAATATGCCGACCGTCTTGCCCACGACCAGGCCGAGCACCACGCCGAGCGTCTCGGGCTTCGTGAACACGTCGCCGAGCGCCCCGCCGGATATCGACACACCCGCGCTGAACAGCGCGAACAGCGGTACGGCGAGCCCGGCCGACAGGGGGCGCACCAGGTGCTCGATGTGCTCGGCCGGCGAGCGCTCCTCACCCTCCCGGGTGGTGCAGCGCAGCATCAGGCCCATCGCCACGCCGGCGATGGTGGCGTGCACGCCGCTGTTGTACATCAGGGCCCAGACGACGACGGCGAGCGGCACGTACACGTACCAGCCGCGGACGCCCTTGCGCAGCAGCAGCCAGAAGACGGCGAGGCCGACGACGGCCCCGCCGAGCGCGGCGAAGTTCAGCCGGTCGGTGAAGAAGACCGCGATGATCAGGATCGCGAAGAGGTCGTCGACGACCGCGAGGGTCAGCAGGAAGGCGCGCAGGGCGCTGGGCAGCGAGGTGCCGATGACCGCGAGGACGGCGAGCGCGAAGGCGATGTCGGTGGCGGTGGGCACCGCCCAGCCCTGCGCGGATCCGCCCCCGGCGAGGTTGGTGAGCGTGTAGACGAGCGCCGGTACGGCCATCCCGCACAGCGCCGCCACCACGGGCAGGACGGCGGCCCGGGGGTCGCGCAGGTCGCCCGCGACCAGCTCGCGCTTGAGTTCGATGCCGGCGACGAAGAAGAACACGGCGAGCAGTCCGTCGGCGGCCCAGTGGGCGACGGACAGGTTCAGGCCGAGGGTGCCGGGGCCGAGGTGGAAGTCGCCGACCGCCTCGTAGCTGTGGTGCAGGCCGGGAGTGTTCGCCCAGACCAGCGCGGCCACGGCGGCGATGAGCAGCAGGACACCGCCGACGGTCTCGGTGCGCAGGGCGTCGGCGACGTAGGTCCGCTCGGGCAGGGACAGGCGGCCGAGGAGCTTGCGGGGGCTGGTACGGGGCGCGGTCACGGGAGACCTCCGGAGGCAGGCGGAACTCACATGCCGACCAGACTTCCCGGCGCACCTGTGCGTGTCGCGTCGTACGACACTTTCCTTAGTTTACCTAAAATGCCGTGCGCCGGACCCCGTGATCTCACCGGGGACGCCCGTGGGGCACCCGGCGCGTGCTTCGGCCGGGTGCCCCACGGGGTGCCGCTCAGTCCTCCGGCCCGCTCAGTCCTCGCTGGGCGCCGCGGGCAGCTTGGTCTGGATGAGGTCCATGACCGTGGAGTCGGTCAGCGTGGTGACGTCCCCGAGCTGGCGGTTCTCGGCGACGTCCCGCAGCAGCCGGCGCATGATCTTGCCGGAGCGGGTCTTCGGCAGCTCCGCCACCGGCAGGATCCGCTTGGGCTTGGCGATCGGGCCGAGCGTGGCGCCGACGTGGTTGCGCAGTTCGCCGACGAGCGCGTCGTTCTCCGAGGCCGTGCCGCGCAGGATCACGAAGGCGACGATCGCCTGGCCGGTGGTCTCGTCCGCGGCGCCCACGACGGCGGCCTCCGCGACCGCCGGGTGCGAGACGAGCGCCGACTCCACCTCGGTGGTGGAGATGTTGTGGCCGGAGACGAGCATCACGTCGTCCACCCGGCCCAGCAGCCAGATGTCCCCGTCGTCGTCCTTCTTCGCCCCGTCCCCGGCGAAGTACTTGCCCTCGAAGCGGGACCAGTAGGTGTCGATGAACCGCTGGTCGTCGCCCCAGATGGTGCGCAGCATCGACGGCCAGGGCTCGGTCAGCACCAGGTAGCCACCGCCGCCGTCCGGCACCTCGTTCGCCTCGTCGTCGACGACGGTGGCGCTGATGCCGGGCAGCGGACGCTGCGCGGAGCCGGGCTTGGCCTCGGTGACGCCGGGCAGCGGCGAGATCATCATCGCGCCGGTCTCGGTCTGCCACCAGGTGTCCACGATCGGCGTCCGGTCGGCGCCGATGTGCTTGCGGTACCAGATCCACGCCTCGGGGTTGATGGGCTCGCCGACCGAGCCCAGCACGCGCAGGGAGGACAGGTCGAACTTGGCGGGGATGTCGTCGCCCCACTTCATGAACGTCCGGATCGCGGTCGGCGCGGTGTAGAGGATCGTGACCTTGTACTTCTGCACGATCTCCCAGAACCGGCCCTGGTGCGGGGTGTCCGGCGTGCCCTCGTACATCACCTGCGTCGCGCCGTTGGCCAGCGGCCCGTACACGATGTACGAGTGTCCGGTCACCCAGCCGACGTCGGCCGTGCACCAGTACACGTCCGTCTCCGGCTTGAGGTCGAAGACCGCCCAGTGGGTGTAGGCCGCCTGGGTGAGGTAGCCGCCGGAGGTGTGCAGGATGCCCTTCGGCTTCCCCGTCGTACCGGAGGTGTAGAGGATGAACAGCGGGTGCTCCGCCTCGAACGCCTCCGGGGTGTGCTCGGGCGACTGGCGGGCGACGAGGTCGTCCCACCACACGTCCCGGCCCTCGGTCCAGGCGACCTCCTGACCGGTACGGCGCACCACCAGCACGTGCTCGACGTTGTCGACCTTGCCGACCGCCTCGTCCACGGCCGGCTTGAGCGCGGACGGCTTGCCGCGCCGGTAGCCGCCGTCGGCGGTGATGACGACCTTGGCGTCCGCGTCCTGGATCCGGGTCGCGAGCGCGTCCGCCGAGAAGCCGCCGAAGACGACCGAGTGGGCCGCGCCGATCCGGGCCGAGGCCAGCATCGCGATCGCGGTCTCCGGGATCATCGGCATGTAGATGGCGACCCGGTCGCCCTTGCGCACGCCCAGCTCCAGCAGGGCGTTGGCGGCCCTGGAGACCTCGTCCTTCAGCTCCGCGTAGGTGATCGCGCGGCTGTCGCCGGGCTCACCCTCGAAGTGGATGGCGACACGGTCCCCGTGCCCGGCCTCCACATGCCGGTCCACGCAGTTGTACGCGACGTTCAGCGCGCCGTCCTTGAACCACTTGGCGAACGGCGGGTTCGACCAGTCCAGCGTCTCGCTCGGTTCCTTGGCCCAGGTCAGCCGGCGGGCCTGCTCGGCCCAGAAGCCGAGCCTGTCAGCCTTGGCCTGTTCATACGCCTCCGCGGTGACGTTGGCGTGCGCTGCCAGGTCGGCGGGGGGCGCGAACCTGCGTTCTTCCTTGAGCAGGTTGGCCAGGCTCTCGTTGCTCACGACATCTCCCTTTCGAAGGGTGTCCGTTGTGTCCCAGGCCACAGCTCATCAGACGCGGGGGGCCGATGACAAGGGTCGACCGGAAAATTGGTTTAGACCTGTCTCGGGCTCGCTGCCCGCACCTCCTCGCGTGCCTCCTCACCTCCGCCGACGCCCTCCGTGACGTCCTCGAACACCGTTCCTCCTTCCGATCGTGCGAGCAGGTACGCCTGTGCCTCGCCCACGTGGAAGTACATGCCGTGCAGCTCCAGTTCGCCCTTGGCCAGAGCCCGGGCGACCGAGGCGTGCGCCCGCAGATGCGCCAGCTGCTGGACCACGTTGGTCAGGCACAGCAGCTCCACCGCGTCCGCGGGATCCCGCCCGGCCAGCCGGGGCCGGTCGGGGCGGTCGCCGGCCATCCGGGCCAGGCTCGGCAGCCCGTGCCGCAGCCACCGCCGCAGCGGGGTGTCCGGCCGGTCCGCCCCGGCGGCCAGCAGCGCCTGCATCGCCCCGCATCCGGAGTGCCCGCACACCGTGATGGAGCGGACCCCGAGCACCTCCACCGCATATTCGATGGCGGCGGCCACCGAGTCGTCGCCGTGCTCCTCGTCCGGCGGCGGCACCAGGTTGCCGACGTTGCGGACGACGAACAGATCGCCGGGACCACTGGCGGTGATCATCGACGTGACGAGCCGGGAGTCGGCGCAGGTGAGGAAGAGCTGCGAGGGGCGCTGGCCCTCCCGGGCGAGCCGCGCCAGCTCCTCGCGCACCAGCGGCGCGGTGTTCCGCTGGAACGAGCTGATGCCGCGGGCCAGTTCGTGGCCGGCCTCCTGCCCCGCCGGGGCGGCGGGGGCCGCGGCGAAGCAGGACCGGTGGTTGCGCCAGGGGGTCCAGGGGCGGCACCGGCACGCGGCGGCCGGGGCCGGCTCGGCGGTGCGGATCCCGTCGCGCCGGCCCGCCAGCTCGGCCGTGCCTCCCCGCGCGGCATGGGAACTGCGCCAGTCCTGCAGCGACTCGTACGCCGCGTGGTCGATGAACGAGCCGTCCAGCTCCACGACGGCGTGGGCGCCCGGGGGGACGAGATGCAGTGCTCTGCTGAGCCGGGGCACCGCGAGGAAGGTCAGCTGGCCTCGGACACGTACGTGATGGACTCCTTCCTTCTCTTCGTGGGTGATACGGGTGCGGGCGAGGCGGTGCAGGGCGAGGGCGACCGCCACGGCGATCCCGAGGAGCACGCCCTGCAGGACGCCGAGGAGCACCACGCCGAGTGTGGTCGCGGCGTAGACCGGCACTTCACGGTGGCGCGTCACCGTGCGGATGTGGTGCAGGGACACCATCTGGATGCCGACGGCCATCACCAGGGCGGCGAGGGAGGCGAGCGGGATCTCCTCCAGGATCGGGACCATCAGCAGCGCGGCGACTACTACGAGAACGCCGTGCAGCATCGTGGAGTTCCGGCTGACCGCACCCGCGTTCACATTCGCGGTGCTGCGCACGGCCACCCCCGCGATCGGCAGCCCGCCGAGGGTCCCGGAGACGATGTTGGCGGTGCCCTGGCCGAGCAGCTCGCGGTCCAGGTCGGAGCGGCCGACGCGGGACTGCGGGCCGGGCCGGGCGGCGACCAGCTTGTCCACGGCCACCGCGCCGAGCAGCGACTGCACGCTGCACACCAGGGTCGTGGCGAGCACGGCGGCGGCGATGCCGAGCACCGGTCCCTCGGGCAGTCCGGCCAGGGCATGGCTGTGCCAGGACGGCAGCTCCACCCGGGGCAGGGCGAGGCCGGCGAGCGCGGCGGTCGCGGCGGCTCCGGTGACGGCGACCAGGGCGGCCGGCACCCTGCGCAGCAGCCGGCCGGCGCGGCCGGGCAGCCGCGGCCAGGCCAGCAGCAGGGCCAGGGTGAGGGCGCTCATCGACAGGGCGGCCGGGTGCAGGTCGGCCAACTGGGCGGGCAGGTCCCGCAGGTTGGCGAGGACGGAGCTGTCGGGGCTGCCGCCGAGGACGATGTGCAGCTGGGCGACGGCGATGGTGATGCCGATGCCGGCGAGCATGCCGTGCACCACGGCCGGGCTGACCGCGAGCGCGCCGCGGGCCACCCGCAGACAGCCGAGGCCGAGTTGGGCGAGGCCGGCGAGGACGGTGATGCCGCAGGTCGTCCGCCAGCCGTAACGGTGGATCAGATCGGCGGTGACCACGGTGAGTCCCGCGGCGGGTCCGCTGACCTGCAGCGGGCAGCCGCCCAGCCGGCCGACGACGATCCCGCCGACCGCGGCGGCGACGAGGCCGGCCTGGAGCGGGGCGCCGGTGGCCAGGGCGATGCCGAGGGAGAGGGGCAGAGCGATCAGGAAGACCGCCACGGCGGCGGACAGG
>NZ_MUMF01000036.1 GCF_002155905.1 Streptomyces tricolor
CTCCGTGAATGTTTACCGGTAATCCGGTGCAACACCACGAGAGCGGAACATCGGGAGGAATAGTCCCGACGTTCACAGCGTCCTCGCTGTGTTTTTTCAAAGGAACCTCGACCATCGGATTGTTCCGACGGACGGGGTATCAACATATCTGGCGTTGACTTTTGGCACGCTGTTGAGTTCTCAAGGAACGGTCGCTTCCTTTGTACTCACCCTCTCGGGCTTTCCTCCGGGCGCTTCCCTTCGGTGTTTCAAACTCTACCAGGCTTTTTCCGCCTCTCTGACCATCCCCCTGCGAGCACGCAGAAGAAGATCCAGAGATAGGATCTGATGAGTTTGGGTGCTGCCGGGCGGAAGGGCGCTGTTGCACACCTCGTTGCCCCCCAGCAGGAGTACGACTGTACACGGAGCCGGGAAGGCGGTGCAAATCCGCTGGGGTGGTGGTCTAGACCACTTACTGATAGCTTCTATCCGGAACCGCCACTTCACATGACATACGCTGCTGCTCAGTGCGCCGTCCGGGACAGCCAGTGACGGCCCGTGAACAGCTCCACTCCTTGGGAGGCTTCCCATGACCACCGTGACGTCCCCTCTTGCCGGGCGTGCCATCGGACTGGCCGCAGTGCCGGATCCGGTCTTCTCCGGGGCCATGGTCGGCCCGGGCACCGCCATCGACCCCGCGCGTGAGGCCTCCGAGGCCGTGGCGCCCGTGGACGGCGTCATCGTCTCCCTGCACCCGCACGCGTTCGTCGTGGTCGACGAGAGCGGTCACGGTGTGCTCACCCACCTCGGCATCGACACGGTCCAGCTCAACGGCGAGGGCTTCGAGCTGCTCGTGAACAAGGGCGACACCGTGACCCGCGGCCAGGCCGTCGTGCGCTGGAACCCCGCTGCCGTCGAGGCCGCCGGCAAGTCCCCGGTGTGCCCGGTCGTCGCGCTCGAAGCCACTGCCGAGTCCCTCTCCGACCTCCGTGACAGCGGTGAAGTGAAGGCCGGCGACAGCCTCTTCTCCTGGAACTGACAGCAGTGCCGTCCCAGGACGGCGAACAGAACGACCATCGCGGCGGCGGGACCCGCCGCACTATCGGAGACGGGTGAGATGGAGACAACGCTGCGAGGCGTCGGCGTGAGCCATGGCGTGGCCATCGGCGAGGTTCGGCACATGGGTACTGCGGTGCTGGAGCCGCCGGCGAAGCAGATCCCCGCCGAGGACGCGGAGCGGGAGCAGGGGCGCGCCCGCCAGGCCGTGGATGCCGTGGCCGCCGACCTGATGGCGCGCGGCAACCTGGCGGGGGGCGAGGCCCAGGCCGTGCTCGAGGCGCAGGCCATGATGGCCCAGGACCCCGAGCTGATGGCGGACGTGGACCGGCGGATCGCCGTCGGCAGCACCGCCGAGCGTGCCGTGTACGACGCCTTCGCGGCATACCGGGAGCTGCTGGCCGGTGCCGGGGAGTACCTCGCCGGGCGCGTGGCCGACCTCGACGACGTGCGGAATCGTATCGTCGCCCGGCTGCTGGGCGTTCCGATGCCGGGTGTCCCGGACAGCGACCAGCCCTATGTACTCGTGGCCCGGGACCTGGCTCCGGCCGACACGGCTCTGCTGGACCCGTCTCTGGTTCTCGGTTTCGTGACCGAGGAGGGCGGCCCGACCAGTCACAGCGCCATCCTCGCGCGGGCGCTGGGCGTGCCCGCCGTGGTGGCTCTGCCGGGCGCGGGTGAGCTGGCCGAGGGCACGGTGATCGCTGTCGACGGCAGCACCGGCGACATCTTCGTGAACCTGAGCGAGGAGAAGAAGGCGGAGCTGGAGGCCGCGGCCGCCGCGCGCAAGGCCGCGCTGGCCGCTTCGACGGGCCCCGGCGCGACCGCGGACGGGCACAAGGTGCCGCTGCTGGCCAACGTGGGCGGTCCGGCGGACGTGCCGGCGGCCGTGGAGGCGGGGGCCGAGGGTGTCGGTCTGTTCCGTACCGAGTTCCTGTTCCTGGACGACAGCAAGAACGCTCCTTCCGAGGCGAAGCAGGTGGAGGCCTACCGGCAGGTGCTGGAGGCGTTCCCCGAGGGCCGTGTGGTCGTGCGCGTGCTGGACGCGGGCGCGGACAAGCCGCTGGACTTCCTGACGCCGGCGGACGAGCCGAACCCCGCACTGGGCGTGCGGGGGCTGCGGACGCTGCTCGACCACCCCGAGATCCTGCGCACCCAGCTGACGGCGCTGGCGAAGGCGGCCGAGGGGCTGCCCGTGTACCTCGAGGTCATGGCGCCGATGGTGGCGGACCGCCAGGACGCGAAGGCCTTCGCGGACGCCTGCCGTGAGGCGGGGCTGCAGGCGAAGTTCGGCGCGATGGTGGAGATCCCCTCGGCCGCGCTGCGGGCGCGGTCGATCCTGCAGGAGGTGGAGTTCCTGTCGCTGGGGACCAACGACCTCGCGCAGTACACGTTCGCGGCGGACCGGCAGGTGGGTGCGGTGTCGCGGCTGCAGGACCCCTGGCAGCCGGCGCTGCTCGACCTGGTCGCGCTGTCCGCCGAGGCGGCCAAGGCCGAGGGCAAGAGCTGCGGGGTGTGCGGTGAGGCGGCGTCCGACCCGCTGCTGGCCTGTGTGCTGACCGGTCTGGGTGTCACCTCCCTGTCCATGGGTTCGGCGTCGATTCCGTATGTCCGCGCCACGCTGGCGAAGTACACGCTGGCGCAGTGCGAGCGGGCCGCGGCGGCGGCGCGCGCGGCGGACAGCGCCGAGGAGGCGCGCAGCGCGGCTCAGGCCGTCTTGTCCGGCGAGTAGGCCGTGCCGGCGCCTGCGGGCGTCGGGTTCAGGGGCGTCCTGCCTGCGGGCGGGACGCCCCTGGTGTTTTTGTGCCGCGGCCCGGGCTTTCAGTGTCGGTGGTCTTGTGCCGTGCTCTCGTCCCCCAGGGTGGGGGGCTCGCTGTAGTCGACGCCGGACTCGGGGGAGATGAGGTCGCCGGATTCGACGTCGGTGCAGTAGGCGTCGAACACCTCGGACGCCGTCAGGGGTTCCAGGGCGCCGCCCCGCAGTCGCCAGCCGTAGACGCGGTCTGCCGTCTCGGCGGCGCTGGTGCGCATGACGAGCCCGCCCGGGCTGCGGGTCGCGAGGCCGAGGGCGAGGACGCTGGTGAATTCCAGGGCCTCGGCCTCGTCGATGCGGGTCCCGCCGTGGGGGTCCTGGTCGGCGTGCAGCACGGAGACCAGGGTGTCCGGTGGTCCGGAGACGGTGCAGACGAGGTGCCGGTCGCCGGGTGGTGCGGCGTCGAGGATGCGGACCAGGAGGGTGGAGGCGCGGGTGAAGGCTGCCCTGCCGATGTCCTCGCCGCAGGTGGGGCAGGGGCCCAGGCGGCTCAGGAGGGTGGTGGCGTACTCCCAGGTGGCCTGGCGGACGGCTTCGTCCACGAGCGCGGGCAGGAGGAGGGCGAGCGGGCGTCCGTCGTACGGGATGGTCGGGCCGGTGGCCGCAAGGTGCGCGGTGAACCGGGTCCGGCTGGCCGGTGCTTCCGGGTCGAGGCCGGTGTCCGCGCAGTACGCGGCGTAGTCCTCGGGGTCGAAGAGGGCGAGCGTGGTGTGGGTGCCCTGCTCTGCGCGGATCTTCAGTACGGCCTCCAGTTGCTGGAGGTAGGTCGCGTGGTCGTCGAAGGTGAAGCTGCGGTAGCGCCGCATGGCGCGGAAGTCGTGGTCGTCGGTGAGGACGCCGATGGTGCCGGCGATCTCGCGGCGCAGGACGCGTCGCATGGTCTGGTGGTCGGTGTGCGCCATGATTCCCCCAATGCGCAGGCGATCAATGCTCACTCACCGTAACCGGCAGCACTGACAACGGCCGTGCCGCCGGGGTCGCGGAGCGAGTGATGAGGGTATCTACGCAGGTCAGAGCGATATTGAGACTGTCGGGGGTCGGATGCGGAGGGTGATTCTCCGCTGGGCTCAGGCGCGCTTCCGGGCCAGTTCCTCGTAGAAGCCGAGCAGGGCGAGGTTGTCGATCGAGCCTGGGTTGACCGCCTTCTCCAGAGGGGTGCCCTGCAGCAGGCGCTTGACCGGGACCTCGATGCGCTTGCCGGTGAGGGTGTGCGGGATGCCGGGCACCTCGATGATCTCGTCCGGGACGTGGCGCGGTGAGAGCTGTTCGCGGATGGCCTGCTTGACGCGGTCGAGGAGGGTCTCGTCGAGGACGGCGCCCGGCGCGAGGTGCACGAAGAGCGGCATCCAGTAGCCGCCGTCGGGCTGTTCGATGCCGATGACGAGGGATTCCTTGATCTCGGGGAGGCGCTCGACGACCTCGTAGATGTCGGCCGAGCCCATCCGCACGCCCTGCCGGTTGAGGGTGGAGTCGGAGCGGCCGTGGATGATCACGGTGCCGCGTGAGGTGACGGTGATCCAGTCGCCGTGCCGCCAGACGCCGGGGTAGGTGTCGAAGTAGCTCTCGTGGTAGCGGCTGCCGTCGGGGTCGTTCCAGAAGTGGATCGGCATGGACGGCATGGGGTTGGTGACGACCAGTTCGCCGACCTCGTCGACGAGGGGCTTGCCGCTCGGGTCCCAGGACTGCAGGTCGGTGCCGAGGCCGGGGGCCTGCAGTTCGCCGGTGTACACCGGGAGGGTGGGAACGGCGCCGGCGAAGCAGGAGCAGACGTCCGTGCCGCCGCTGACGGAGGCGATCCACAGGTCCTCGCGGACCTCGTCGTGCAGCCAGCGGAAGCCGTCGGGAGGCAGCGGGGAGCCGGTGGTGGCGACGCACTTGACCTTGGACAGGTCGTGGTCGCGGGCGGGGTGGACGCCGGCCTTGCGGCAGGCCATGACGTAGGCGGCGGAGGTGCCGTAGAGGGTGGCTCCGGTGCGTTCGGCGACCCGCCACTGGGCGCCGGTGTCCGGGTAGCCCGGGCTGCCGTCGTACAGGACGATCGTGGTGCCCGTGAGCAGGCCGGAGACGAGGAAGTTCCACATCATCCAGGCGGTCGAGGTGTACCAGAAGAAACGGTCCTCTGGGCCGAGGTCGCAGTGCAGGCCGAGCTGCTTGAGGTGCTCGACCAGGATGCCGCCCTGCGACTGGACGATGGCCTTGGGCAGGCCGGTCGTGCCGGAGGAGTACAGCACCCACAGCGGGTGGTCGAACGGGACCTGCTCGAAGACCGGCTCGGCGTCCCCTGCCGTCAGCGCCGACCACTCCAGCGCGCCCTCGGGGGCCTCGGTGCCCAGCAGCGGGATGTGGACGACGGCGCGCAGGGTGGGCAGCTCGCGGCGCAGCTCGGCGACGATCTCGCGGCGGTCGTGCTCCTTGCCGCCGTAGCGGTAGCCGTCGACGGTGAACAGGACGACGGGTTCGACCTGCTGGAAGCGGTCGAGGACGCTGCGGGCGCCGAAGTCGGGGGCGCAGGAGGTCCAGACGGCGCCGACGGCCGCCGTGGCGAGGAGGGCGACGACGGCCTGCGGGATGTTGGGGAGGTAGCCGCTGACGCGGTCACCGGGGCGGACGCCGAGGGCACGGAGTTCGGTGGCGAGGGAGGCCACCTGGCGTCGCAGTGCGGACCAGGTCACGGGGCGCGGTTCGTGCGTCTCGTCCACGTACAGGAGGGCGGGTTCGTCCGCGCGGTCGGCCGCGGCGCGCAGGGCGTGCTCGGCGTAGTTGAGGGTGGCTCCGGGGAACCACTGGGCGCCGGGCATGGCGCGGTCGCCGAGCACGCGCGTGTAGGGGGTCGAGAACCGGACGTCGAACCACTCGGTGACGGCTTTCCAGAAGGTGTCCAGCTGGTCGACCGACCATCGGTGCAGGGCCGGGTACCCGCCCTCGGCCGGGGCGCCGTGGTGTTCGGCGGCCCATGCCTGGAACCGGGTGATGCGGGCCTGGGCGATCCGCTGGGGATCGGGCTGCCAGAGCGGCTGGGGGTTCGCGGTCGACATTGAAGCGGCTCCCGGGCTGTGCGCGTCGTGTGCGTCGGTCCGCGCACGGCTGGGGTGTGCGCGTGACGCGGCTGACAGGGACGATGCCATGTGATCGACTTCTACACCAGGGTGCGCTCCACATAGTCCATGACGTGAAGATGTGGCCTGGGCACGGGTGAACGGCAGTTGAACGACCCGCGCGCGTGGAGTGCTCAATGGCAGGGTGAGCAGCATGGACGGTCGTGACCTGGTGCGTTCGGTGGGTGTGGTCGGTTCGGGGCGGGCGGCTCGGGGGTTGCGGACCGTGCGCGCCGCGTGGCGCAGGAGGCGTATCGACGCCGCCGGGCTGCCGCGACGGGGCCCCGAGCGGGCCCGGGTGCCGGGGCAGGTGCAGGGCGCGGAGCCGGGTCCCGGGGGCGGTCTGATCCGGTTCGGCCGCTCCGAGCTGCGGATCGTCGTAGCGGTGAACGGGGCGGTGTTCTGGGGATGGGACGGGGCGGGTCCGCAGCCGTCGTACGCGCTGGCGGGGGCCGGTCCCGAACCGGATCCGCGGGCGGTGCTGGAGCCGGACAAGGACGGCGGCTGGCGGGTGGTGGCCGAGCGGATGACGGTCGTCGTGTCGCGGCACGGTGCCGTGCAGGTGTGCACGCCCGGCGGGGTGATGCTGCGGCGGGACCAGCCGCCGCGCTGGTGGGAGCCGGTCGGCGGGGGTGCGGCGCGGTGGATGCAGCGCTCGGAGGTGGCGGCGGACGCCCGGTTCTTCGGCCTGGGCGGGCGCGCGTCCGGCCCCCGGCTGCGGGACGGCAGGTACCGGCTGTGGAACACGGACCCGGGCCGTGCGTTCGGGCCCGGTGACGATCCGCTGTACCTGACGATGCCGGTGCAGCTGGTGGTGGCGGACGCCGGCACGCATCTGGTGTTCCACGACACCACCTGGGACGGCACGGTGGTCCTGGCGGAGGGCGAGGAGGGCGCCGGGTCCGGGCATGACCGGGCGGGGCGCTGCGAGGTGCGGATGGACGGCGGTCCGCTGCGCTGCTGGGTGGCGGTGGGGACTCCCGCGCGCGTGCTGCACACGTGGGCCGCGCTGACCGGGGCGCCCGCGCTGCCGCCCGCGTGGGCGCTGGGCCATCACCACGCGCGCTGGGGCTTCGGCAGCGAGCAGGAGGTGCGCCGGATCGTCGCGGGGTACCAGGAGCGCGGGCTGCCGCTGGACGCCGTGCACCTCGACATCGACCACTACGACGAGCACCGGGTGTTCACCGTCGACCAGGATCGTTTCCCCAAGCTGCCGGTGCTGGCGGAGGAGCTGCGCCGGGACGGCATCCGGCTGGTGTCGATCGTCGATCCGGCGGTGCGGGCGGAACCGGGCGGCGCGGTGTACGAGAGCGGTTCGGCCGTGGACGCGTTCGTGCGGGACGCGCAGGGCCGTCCGGTGCGGGGTGTCGGGTGGGCCGGCGAGTCGGTGTTCCCGGATTTCACGCACGCGCGTGTGCGTGCGTGGTGGGGCGGGCTCTACGAGGAGCGGCTGGGGCAGGGCTTCGCGGGGTTCTGGCACGACCTGAACGAGCCGACGTCGTTCAGCGCCTTCGGTGAGCCGACGCTGCCGCGGTCGGCGCGGCACGCCTTGGAGGGGCGCGGCGGCGATCACCGGGAGGCGCACAACGTGTACGCGCTGTGCATGGCTCAGGCCGCGTACGAGGGGCTGCGCGAGCTGGTGCCCGGCGAGCGGCCCTTCCTGTTCTCCCGTTCGGGCTGGGCGGGGCTGCAGCGGTACGGGGGTGCGTGGTCGGGGGACGTGGCGACGGGCTGGCCGGGGCTGCGGGCGTCGCTGTCGCTGGTGCTGGGGCTGGGGTTGTGCGGAGTGCCGTATTCCGGCCCGGACGTGGGCGGTTTCGACGGCAGTCCGTCGCCGGAGCTGTATCTGCGCTGGTTCCAGCTGGGCGCGTATCTGCCGCTGTTCCGCACGCACGCGAGTCTGCGGGCGGGGCGCCGGGAGCCCTGGGAGTTCGGGGCCGAGGTGCTGGAGCACGCGCGCGTGGCGCTGCTGGAGCGCCGGCGGCTGCTGCCGTACTTCCTGACGCTCGCGCATCTGGCCCGGCGGACCGGCGCCCCCTATGTCCGGCCGCTGTGGTGGGGGGCGCCGGAGGACCGGGCGCTGCGCGACTGCGAGGACACGTTTCTGCTGGGCGACGGGCTGCTGGTGGCCCCGGTCCTGGATCCCGGTACCGACCGGCGTGCGGTGCAGCTGCCGCGGGGCCGCTGGTACGACACGGTGACGGAGGAGGCCCACGAGGGGCCGGGGCAGATCCTGGTGGACGCGCCGCTGTCCCGGATACCGGTGCTGGCGCGCGCGGGGGCGGTGCTGCCCGTGCGCGGTGCCGACGGCGGGCTGGAGCTGGAGGTGTGGGCGCCCGCGCGGGGACGCACCGGGTACGGCGTGGTGGTACCGGACCCGGGCGACGGCGGGGACGAACCGGAGATCGAACGCTACATGGCCCGCCGGCAGGGCGGCCGGGTGGTGGTCACCCGGGACCGGGAGGACGGTGTCGCCGAGCCGCCCTACCCGGTGCGCGTGCGGGGGCTCGGCTGACCACCCGGCTCAGACGTAGCGGCCCTCGAACCACGCCTTGACGGCCACCGTGTGCAACGGGAAGGCGAGTTCCTCGGGCCTGCGCAGCAGCTGCCAGCCCTCGGTCTCGTCCGTGGGACCGGAGGGCGGCAGTCCGTCGGCCGGGCGTTCCGGGAGCAGCCCGAAGAGCAGCAGGTGTCCGTCGGGTGCGCTCATGGCGTCCACGAGCCGCACGTCACGGGCGGCTGCGTCGATGCCGGTCTCTTCCTTGAGTTCCCGTACGACGGCCTGCTTCCAGTCCTCGCGGTCGTCGACATAGCCGCCGGGCAGGGCCATGCCCCCGCGCGCGGGGGCCACGGTCCGGGTGATGACGACCAGGGCCGTCCCCTTGGTGTCGTACACGGGCTGGAGCGCGATCGCGACCGGCAGCGGGTTGCGGTAGGCGACGGTCCCGCAGGACGGGCAGGTGCGCGGCCAGCCGGAAACGCCCTCTCCAAAGGGCGCTCCGCAGCTCGAACAGTGGGAGTCGGGCGCGGAATTGGCAGTTGGGTGCTGAGTTTCGGACACGCGCGGACTGTATCCGATCAGGGGAGGGACGTCTTCCGGCAGTGACGTGCCAGGAACGGGCGGATCAGGAAGAGGCGGCCGGAATCACCCCCGTCGATCCCGACCGCCCCTCCTGTACCACGACGCCGTTCGGTGCCGTTCGGTTCACCGAAACGGCCTGCCCATTTCCGGTTGCCGGTGGCACACTTCTGACGGACCATCAGATCGCCTTCACTGGGGGGATCCTTGCCACACACACGCAAGCCCGCGGTCGCCGGCTGGTTCGCCGATGAGGGTGACGGCTTCCGCCTCCTGGGCACCCGCTGCACGGCCTGCGCCTCGGTCTTCTTCCCTCGCGAGGACACCCACTGCCGCAACCCGCACTGCACGGGCGGCTCGCTGGAGGAAACCCCGCTGTCACGAAAAGGGCGAATCTGGTCGTACACCGACAGCCGGTACCGACCTCCGTCACCCTATGTGAGCAACCCGGAACTTCCCTGGGAGCCGTTCACGTTGATCGCTGTGGAGCTGGCCGCCGAGCGGATCGTGGTGCTGGGGCAGGCGGCTCCCGGGGTCACCGTCGCCGATCTGACGGTGGGCATGGAGGTGGAGGTCGTCCCCGGCGTGCTCCATGAGGACGCTGGGACGACCTGGACGACCTGGCACTGGCGGCCTACGGGGGTGGCGGCATGACGGACGACGTGGCGGTGCTCGGTGCGGGCATGCACCCGTGGGGCAAGTGGGGCCGTGGCTTCGTCGCATACGGGACGGCGGCGGCGCGCGCGGCGCTCGCGGACGCCGGTCTCGACTGGCGGGACATCGGCTCCGTCGTGGGCGCGGACACGGTGCGCGGCGGGTACCCGGGACATGTCGCGGGAGCCACGTTCGCCAAGGCCCTGGGGTGGCAGGGAGCCAGAGTGACCAGTGTGTACGCCGCGTGCGCGTCCGGGGCCCAGGCCATCGCCGCGGCGCGCGCCCAGATCCTCGCCGGTCTGGCGGACGTCGTCCTCGTGGTGGGCGCGGACGCCGCGCCGAAGGGCTTCTTCCGGCCCGCGGGCGGGGACCGCCCCGACGACCCGGACTGGCTGCGGTTCCGCCTGCTGGGCGCGACGAATCCGGCGTACTTCGGGCTGTACGCACGGCGGCGGATGGCGGTGCACGGGGACACCCCGGAGGACTTCGCGCTGGTCAAGGTGAAGAACGCCGCGCTCGGCGCGCTCAACCCGTACGCCCGCTACCGCAAGCGGGTCACCGCCGAGGAAGTGGCCGCCTCCGCGGTGGTCGCGGATCCGCTGCGGTTGCTGGACATCTGCGCCACCTCCGACGGCGGGGCCGCCCTGGTGCTGTCCAGCCTGGACTTCGCGCAGCGGCACGGTGCCGCCCGGCCGGTGCGGATCCGGGCGGTGTCGACGGTGACCCCCCGCTTCCCGAACACCGTGCTGGACCTGCCGGACATCGCCACGGACTCCGCCGTCGCGGTGGAGCCGCCGCAGGAGACCTTCCGGGAGTCCATCGCCCGAGCCGCCTACGAGGAGGCGGGCATCGGCCCCGAGGACCTGTCCCTGGCCGAGGTGTACGACCTGTCCACGGCACTGGAGCTGCAGTGGTACGAGGACCTGGGACTGTGCGGCGAGGGCGAGGGCGCGAAGCTGCTCCGGGAGGGCGCCACCGCCCCGGGCGGCCGGATACCCGTGAACACCAGCGGCGGGCTGGCCTCCTTCGGTGAGGCGGTGCCGGCCCAGGCCATCGCCCAGGTGTGCGAGCTGACCTGGCAGTTGAGAGGCACGGCGGGCGATCGCCAGGTCGCCGGGGCACGGGTGGGCATCACCGCCAACCAGGGGCTGTTCGGGCACGGTTCCTCGGTGGTCGCCGTGCGGTGAGCGAGTCCGGGCCCGAGGCTCGTGCGACGGGAGGGAGACCTGGGGCTTCCACGCTGCGTGATCGCCCCGGAATCCTGCGTGAACGTCTCATGAACTGCGCCTCGGCGTGCGCGGGCAGCGACATCATGCTCCCGTGCACTCCTGGACGGATAATCTCCGCTTCGCCTTCCAGCCTGTGGTCAACCTGAGGACGGGCGTGGTCGCCGCACTGGAGACACTCGCCCGCCCGGAGACCGGCGACGTCCTGGCCGAGGCCCGCCGGAATCCCGAACTGGACGGCAGACTCGCCGTGCTGGCGCTGCGTGCCGCGGCGCGCAAGGAGACGCTGCTGCCGCTGCACCTGAACGTGTTCGCGGCCACGCTCGCCGACCTCGGCGGCCTCACCCCGCTGCACGACGCCGTGCGCGCGGCGGGGCGCATGACCTGGGAGGTGACGCTCGACATCGTGCCGCCCTACACGCACGTGCCGCAGCGGGCCCTGCTGGAGGCGGTGGCCGCGCTGCGCGAGCAGGGGTTCCGGATCAGCGCGGACGGCATCGGCGACGGCGACGTACCCCTCAGGCTGCTCACCGACCTCTCCCCCGACCTGGTCAAGCTCGACGCCTCCCTGCTGGCGCGGCCGGCCGCGGTCCGGGCGATGCGGACACTGTGCGAGGAGCTGGGCGCCCTGGTCGCGGTGGAGGGCGTGGAGACCGAACTCCAGTGCTCGGCGGCCCTGTCGGCCGGAGCACAACTGGCCCAGGGAGAGCTGTTCGCACCGCCGGCCCGGATCCCCGCTGCGGACGTATACGTTCCGCCGCTGACTTCCGGCTCCCTCGCCGTGCCCGGCTCCGGCCCGTCGGTACGGGAGTTCGTGCGGCCCGCCGCCATCTTGCCGCGGACGGCCTCCGCGGGGCAGGTACGGGCGCTGCTGACCGGTTCTCCGGACGTCTCGGGGGTGCTGCTGGTGGATCCGGCAGGCCGGCCCGTCCGGTCGGTGCACCGTTCACGCTTCCTGCTGTCCATGTCCGGCCGCTACGGACACGCCCTGTACGCCGACCGGCCGGCCCTCAAGCTCGGCGACGTGCCCCGCACGGTCGGCGTCGACGCGACGGCGTGGGAGGTGCTCGACGTGGTGGCGGTCGGCGACCGGGACCGGACCTCCGACGACGTGGCGGTGGTCGACGAACACGGCCGGTGCGTGGGGGTCGTACGGCTGGCGGATCTGGTGCGGGCGCTGGCCGAGAGCCGGGTCGAGGAGGCCGCCGGGCTCAACCCGCTGACCCGGCTGCCCGGTTCCGACGCGATCGTGAGCGAGGTGGACCGCCGGATCTCCGACGGGCGGGCGTTCGCGCTCAGCTGGCTGGACATCGATCACTTCAAGCAGGTCAACGACGGTGCCGGGTTCGCCGCGGGCGACGAGCTGATCCGCGCGGTGGGCCGTGCGCTCCAGCAGGCGGTCGCGGGGCACGCGCGCGTGGGTCACATCGGCGGAGACGACTTCCTGGTGCTGGCCGACGAGGAGGCACTCGGTCCGCTGGTGGCCGCCGTGCTGGACGCTCCCTGGACGGCGGGCGGACGGCCGGTCACCCTCTCCCTGGCGACCGTCGTCTGCGACCCCGGCAGCGTGGGCGACCACCACCAGGCCGCCGCCCGTCTCGCCCCGCTGAAGAAGGCCGCCAAGGCGCTCGACGGCACGAGCTGGGTGCTGGGGCGCGCCGGGCTGCCCGGTCACGAGGTCCGGCGCGGCGGCCCGGGACCGGCCCCGGCGCAGGCCGGATACGCAGCCGCCGAACCAGGGTGGTGAACGGTCCTGCCGTGTACGCCCGTTGTCATGGGCCGGCAGCACTGGGGCCGGTGAAAGGGCCGGTGTCACCGTCACGGTCGACAGCCTTGACGCCCCCGGGACACCGGTGAACACTTCCCGGTGTCAGCCGACATCGCCGTACATTCGCGGTGTTGTCAGGCACCGCGGTACGGGTCCGTCCTGCTCCACGGCCCCTCCCTCCAGGGCGATCCGGCTACGACGGCACGCTCGTCACGGACGCCGGGCGGGGCGCGGGGCCCTCCCTGCCTTCGGCCGAAGTCGCCAAGGGAACCGTCCTGCACGGCAGGGCCGGGGCCGATCGCCCCCTACCGGCGCCAAGGGAGCCGCCATGAGCAACGGAGACGTCTTCGTCGGCGAGTTCATCGGCACCGCGATGCTGATCCTGTTTCGGCGCGGGCGTCTGCGCCGCGGTCACCCTCAGACACTCCAAGGCACGGGCCTCGGGCTGGGTCATGATCGCGTTCGGCTGGGGTTTCGGCGTGCTCGCGGGCGCGGACACCGCCGCTCCCCTCTCCGGCGGGCAGCTCGATCCGGCGGTCACCGTCGGCATCGCCGTGGACACCGGCCGGTGGGGCAAGGTCTGCGTGTATCCGCTCGGGCAGATGGTCGGCACGATGCTCGGCGCCGTACTGGCAACCCGTGCCGCCCGTGGTGCGGTCTCCAGTGGGATCCCTCCCTCCTGTCCGCGATGGACGTGCCCGAGGCCGTGCTGCCCGAGATCAGGTCCTCCGCCGAGGTGTACGGCACCGCGGTCGGGCAGCTGTCCGGGTGCTCGGGCCGGCTGGCGGAGGACGGGGGCGAGGAGGCGTAGGAGTCGGCACACGCGCGCGTGGGCGCTCCGCAGAGGACCACGGCCCGTACCCCGGTCGGCGGGGGTACGGGCCGTGTCTGTCGGTCAGCCCGGCACGGCCTGGCGGTGGTGGGCCGCGTACGCCATGGCGTGTCGGACGAGTCCGACGAGCACCTCCTTGACCGGCTCCCGGTCACGGGCGTCGCACAGCAGGACGGGTACGTCGCCGTCCAGGTCGAGAGCCTGGCGGACGGACTCGGCGGGGTAACGGGCGGCCCCTTCGAAGCAGTTGACGGCGACGACGAAGGGGATGGAACGCCGCTCGAAGTAGTCGACGGCGGCGAAGCAGTCCTCCAGGCGGCGCGTGTCGACGAGGACGACGGCGCCGAGCGCGCCCTCGGACAGCTCGTCCCACATGAACCAGAACCGTTCCTGGCCGGGCGTGCCGAAGAGGTAGAGCACGAGGTCCTCGCGCAAGGTGATGCGGCCGAAGTCCATGGCCACCGTGGTGGTGTGCTTGCCCTCCACGCCGCTGATGTCGTCGACGGGTCGCCCGGCCTCGGTGAGCAGTTCCTCGGTGCGCAGCGGCCTGATCTCGCTGACCGCGCCGACGAGGGTCGTCTTGCCCACGCCGAAGCCGCCGGCCACCAGGATCTTGAGCGTGACGGGCTCGACCGGTGACTTGCCGCGCTCAGAACGCCCGAAGATCATCGATCTCTTCTCCTGCTTGATGGGGGTCGGGCGACGGTCGGCCGTAGCCGCCGCCACCAGGGGTTTCGATGACGAGTACGTCACCGGGCCCGACGTCGGCCGAGCCGCTTCCGCCGAGGTCGGTGACCGTGCCGTCGGCTCGCTCCACCCGGTTGGCGCCGAGCGCTCCGGGGGCGCCGCCGGCCATGCCGTACGGGGGCATCCGGCGGTGCTGGGAGAGCGTGGAGACGGTCATCGGTTCGAGGAACCGGATGCGCCGGACGGCACCGTCGCCGCCGCGCCACCGTCCGGCGCCGCCGCTGCCCCGCCGGACGGCGAACTCCTCCAGCCGGACCGGAAGCCGCCACTCCAGGACCTCCGGGTCGGTGAGCCGGGAGTTGGTCATATGGGTCTGGACCACGTCGGCGCCGGGGAAGCCGTCGCCGGCGCCGGATCCGGAGGCGACGGTTTCGTAGTACTGGTGCCGGTCGTTGCCGAAGGTGACGTTGTTCATGGTGCCGGAGCCCTCGGCCTGGACGCCGAGTGCGGCGTAGAGGGCGCCGGTGATGGCCTGCGAGGTCTCCACGTTGCCCGCGACGACGGCGGCGGGCGGCTCGGGAGCGAGCATCGAGCCGGCCGGCACGATGATGTCCAGGGGGCGCAGACACCCGTCGTTGAGCGGGATGTCGTCGGCGACGAGCGTGCGGAAGACGTACAGGACGGCCGCGTTGACGACGGCCAGGGGCGCGTTGAAGTTGGTGGCGAGCTGCGCGGAGGTGCCGGTGAAGTCGATGGTCGCCCGGCGCCCGGTGCGGTCGACCCGGACCCGGACCCGGATCACGGCTCCGGAGTCGGTCTCGTAGGCGTACTCGCCGTCGTCCAGGGCGTCGATGACGCGGCGCACGGCCTCCTCGGCGTTGTCCTGGACGTGCCGCATGTAGGCCTGGACGACGTCGAGGCCGAACTCCTCGATCATGCGGCGGACCTCGTCGACGCCCTTCTGGTTGGCGGCGATCTGGGCGCGCAGGTCGGCGAGGTTGGTGCGCGGGTTGCGGGACGGGTACGGCGCCTCGGTGAGCAGGCGGCGGGTCTCCCCCTCGCGGAAGCGGCCGTTCTCGGCGAGCAGCCAGTTGTCGAAGAGGACGCCTTCCTCCTCGATGGTGCGGCTGTGGGCCGGCATGGAGCCGGGGGCGATGCCGCCGATCTCGGCGTGGTGGCCGCGGGAGGCGACGTAGAAGAGGATCCGCGGCTCACTCCGCGTGTCCGTGGCCCGGTCGGTGTCGAAGACGGGGGTGATCACGGTGACGTCGGGCAGGTGCGTGCCGCCGTGGTACGGGTCGTTGACGGCGTAGGTGTCGCCCGGTCGCATGGCGGAGCCGCGACGCCGGATGACCTCCTTCACGCTGGTGCCCATGGACCCCAGATGGACGGGGATGTGCGGGGCGTTGGCCACCAGGTTCCCGTCCGGGTCGAACAGGGCGCAGGAGAAGTCCAACCGCTCCTTGATGTTGACGGACTGGGCCGTGGACTCCAGCCGCGCGCCCATCTGTTCGGCGATCGACATGAACAGGTTGTTGAAGACCTCGAGGAGAACCGGATCGGCTTCTGTGTCGAGATCGGAACTCTGCGTAATCGCCGTGCGTTCCATGAGCAGATGCCCGTCATCGGTCGCGGCGGCCCGCCAGCCGTCGTCGACGACGGTCGTGGCGCCGGCCTCGGTGATGATCGCGGGGCCGGTGACGGTCTCGCCGGGAGGAAGGGCCTCCCGGCGGTGGAGGGGTACGTCGCGCCAGGCGCCGCCGGTGTGGAGACGGACGGTGCCGGGCGCTCGGGAGCGGCCTTCGTACGGGGCGAGGGCGGAGAGATCGGGGGGTGCGGTGAGGCCGGTGGCTTCGACGGAGAGGGCTTCCACGACGACCGGGCGGTCGAGGGTGAAGGAGTACGTGGCGCGATGACGTTCTTCGAAGGCGTGCCTCATGGCGTCGGGCTCGGCCAGCTCGACGGTGAGGGTGGTGTCGGTGCCGTCGTAGCGGAGCTGGGCCCGGCGGGTGACCCGGATGCGGTCCTCCGGGACGTCCTCGGCGACGAGTTCGGCGCGTGCGGCGGTCTCCAGGTCGTCGGCCGTCTTGCGGATGCCGGGCATGGCGGCGGCTTCCAGGAGGGCCTCCACGGACTGCTCGCGCATGGCCGTGGTGTCGGCGAGGCCGATGCCGAGCGCGGAGAGCAGGCCGGCCATGGGAGGTACGAGGACGGTGCGGATCCCGAGCGAGTCGGCGACCCGGCACGCGTGCTGGCCGCCCGCTCCGCCGAAGGTGGTCAGCGCGTAGCGGGTGACGTCGTGGCCCTTCTGGACGGAGATCCGCTTCACGGCGTTGGCGATGTTGGCGACGGCGATCTGCAGGTAGCCCTCGGCCACCTGCTCCGGGGTGCGCTCGTCGCCGGTGCGTGCGTGGATCTCGCGCGCGAGGGCGGTGAACCGGTCACGGACGAGGTCGGCGTCCAGTGGCTGGTCCCCGCCGGGTCCGAACACGGCGGGGAAGTGGGCGGGGTGGATGCGGCCGAGCATGACGTTGGCGTCGGTGACGGTGAGCGGGCCGCCGGCGCGGTAGCAGGCGGGGCCGGGGGCGGCGCCGGCCGAGTCGGGGCCGACCCGGTAGCGGGAGCCGTCGAAGTGCAGGACGGAGCCGCCGCCGGCGGCGACGGTGTGGATGTCCAGCATGGGGGCGCGCAGCCGGACGCCCGCGATCTGGGTGGTGAAGACCCGCTCGTACTCACCGGCGAAGTGCGAGACGTCGGTGGAGGTGCCGCCCATGTCGAAGCCGATGACACGGTCGAAGCCGGCGCGCTGCGACATGCGTGCCATGCCGACGATGCCGCCGGCCGGCCCGGACAGGATGGCGTCCTTGCCGCGGAACTGTCCGGCCTCCGTCAGTCCGCCGTTGGACTGCATGAACATCAGCCGCACCCCCCGCAGCTCGTCGGCGATGTGCCGTACGTAGCGGCGCAGCACGGGCGAGAGGTAGGCGTCCACGACCGCGGTGTCCCCGCGCGGAACGAGCTTCATCAACGGGCTGACCTCGCTGGACAGCGAGATCTGCGGGAAGCCGATGGCGGCGGCGAGTTCACCGATGGCACGCTCGTGGCCGGGGTGGAGGTGGCTGTGCAGGCAGACGACGGCGATCGCGCGGATCCCGTCGTCGTACGCCTCCCGGAGCGGGCCGGCGAGGGCGTCCAGGTCGGGGGCGCGCAGGACGGTGCCGTCGGCGGCGACGCGTTCGTCCACCTCCACGACCCGTTCGTGGAGCAGCTCGGGCAGCTCGATGCGGCGGGCGAAGATGCGGGGGCGGTTCTGGTAGGCGATGCGCAGGGCGTCGCGGAAGCCGCGGGTGACGACGAGGACGGTGCGCTCGCCCTTGCGTTCCAGCAGGGCGTTGGTGGCGACCGTGGTGCCCATGCGGACGGCCTCGACGGGCTCCGGGGAGCCGTCGAGGAGTTCACGCACGCCGGCCACGGCCGCGTCGGAGTAGCGGGCCGGGTTGTCGGACAGCAGTTTGTGCGTGAGCAGCCGGCCGTCCGGGCGACGCGCGACGATGTCGGTGAAGGTGCCGCCTCGGTCGACCCAGAACTGCCAGCCAGTCACGTCACTACCTCGCTTCCGCGCCGGTCACAGCGCCCGGAGGCCGTTGATCACGTCGCGCAGAATACTCTCGTCCGGCAGTTCCGCCGGGGGTACCGGGCGGTTCACATGAACGAGTTCCGCGTGCACCAGGTCGCCGACGAGGACGCGGACCACGCCGATGGGCAGGTCCAGTTCCGCGGCGAGCTCGGCGACCGACTGCGGGGCGTCCCGGCAGAGTCCGACGATCTCCACGTGCTCGGGGGACAGCGTCGGGTCCGATTCCGGGTCACCGGTGCCGGGCTCGGCGACCACCACCGCGATGAGGTCGAGGCGGTGCTGGGCCGCGCTCGTGGTGCGGCCACGCGTCATGGCGTACGGACGGACGACCGGCCCGGCCTCGTCGTCGAACCAGTGCTTTCTTCCCTGACCGTCTGCGCTCATGCCATCCCACTACCCGCCTGCGGGCAGATCGGTGCGCGGGGCGGTGCCCAGATGCACGCCGACCCGCTTGACCAGGAGCGTCATCTCGTAGGCGACCTGTCCGACGTCGGAGTCGGCGTCCGAGAGGACGGCGAGGCAACTGCCGTCCCCGGCGGCGGTGACGAAGAGGAAGGCGTCGTCCAGCTCGACCACCGTCTGCCGGACGCTGCCCGCGTCGAAGTGGCGGCCCACGCCCTTGGCGAGGCTGTGGAAGCCGGACGCCACCGCGGCCAGATGCTCGCTGTCCTCCCTGGTCAGGTCCTTGGAAACCCCCGTCGGCAGTCCGTCGCCGGACAGAATGACGGCCTTGCGGATGCTGGCGACCCGGTCGATGAGGTCGTCCAGGAGCCAGTTCAGCTCCTTCTTGCCGGTCGTCGTGTGGCCGGTCGCCTTCGGTGCGGTCATCGACCGTCCCCCTTAGTCGTTCCTTGTGCTGTGCCGTTCCGGGCCCCGTCGCCCGCGGCGTTCTCTTCCCGGCCGCGCTGCCAGCCCCGCTGGAGCGAGGCCATCCGGCTGCGGACCTCCTCGGCATCGCGGTCGTCGGGCTGCGCCGTGCGCTCGGCGCGCCGTTCGGTGTCGTGCCTGAGCTGGGGGGCCAGGTTCGCCTGGCGTACGCGCCGGGGCAGCGGCCCGGCGCCCGGTTCGGGAGCCGTGTCACCGGCCGGTGCGGGGGTACCGCCGCGGGGCGGCGCCGTGTCCCCCGGGCCGCCGTTACCGGGCGCCTTGGGCCGCGTGCGCCTCGGCAGTGCCGGAGGCTCAGGCGTCGTCCCCGCGCCCTCGGCCGGGGACCCGGTCCGGTCCTCCGTACGGTCGGGGAGTCCAGGCTGCCGGGAGGCGGTGCCGCGGCGGCGGGCGGGCAGCGGGGCCAGTCCGCCCGCGTCGGAGCGGCGGGGGCCGGCGGGCGGCCCGGTGTCGGG
>NZ_MUMF01000359.1 GCF_002155905.1 Streptomyces tricolor
AGGCCGTCGACGGCCTGGACGGCGCCGACCGTCCGCTTGATCGGGAAGCCGCCCTTGATCGGGAAGTGCTTGGTGAGCCCGGAGACGTCCAGGAGGGGGGTGGTGCTGCTCATGGTGGTGAAGTCCCGTCTGAAGTCCGTCAGTGGGTGCGGGCCGCGGCGTAGTCGGAGAACAACTCGCGCTTCTGCTCCGGGGTCAGATGGCAGGCCGCACCCCGCCCGTCCACGACCTCCAGCAGGGGCCGCTCGCCGGAGCACCGGTTGCCGGCCACCTTGTCGGCGAACGTGCAGCGCGGGTGGAAGCGGCAGCCTGACGGCGGGTTGAGCAGGGAGGGCGGCGAGCCGGGGATCGGCGACAGCGGTACGTCGACCGGGCCGTCCAGGCTCGGCATGGAACCGAGCAGCCCGAGGGTGTAGGGGTGCTGCGGGGCCCGCAGCACCTCCTTCTTCGTGCCGCGCTCCACGCACCGGCCGCCGTACATCACCAGCACGTCGTCCGCGATGTCCGCGATGACGCCCAGATCGTGCGTGATGAAGATGATCGCGGTGCCGAACTCCTGCTGGAGATCCTTGAGCAGGTCCATGATCTGCGCCTGGACGGTCACGTCGAGGGCCGTGGTCGGCTCGTCGGCGATCAGCAGCTCGGGGTCGCAGACCAGCGCCATGGCGATCATCGCGCGCTGGCGCATACCGCCGGAGAACTGGTGCGGGTAGTCGTCCACCCGGACGTCGGGCTGCGGGATGCCGACCCGGCGCAGCATCTCGATCGCGCGGGTCCGGGCCTCCTTCTTGGAGCAGCCGGTGTGCTTGCGGTACGTCTCGCCGATCTGCGTGCCGATGGTGTGGTACGGCGACAGGGAGGCCAGCGCGTCCTGGAAGATCATCGACATCTTGTTGCCGCGGAGCCGCTCCAGCTCCTTCTCGGTGGCGCTGATCAGCTCCTTGTCGTCGAGCAGGATCTCGCCGTCGAGGGCGGTGTTGCGCGGGTCGTGCAGGCCCAGGATCGCCATGTTGGTGACGGACTTGCCGGAGCCCGACTCGCCGACGATGCCGAGGGTCTTGCCCTTCTCCAGGTCGAAGGAGAGCCCGTCGACGGCCTTGACGATGCCGTCCTCGGTGGAGAAGTGCACCTTGAGGTCGCGCACGGAGAGGAAGGGGGTGCTCATGGGTCTCTCCTTAGGCGAGGCGCACGCGCGGGTCGATCAGGGCGTACACGGTGTCGACGATGATGTTGAAGACGACGATCGCGCCGGCGGCGACCAGGACGACGCCGAGCAGCATCGGCAGGTCGTTGTTCTGGACCGCCTTCACCGAGAGCATGCCGAGGCCCTGGAGGCTGAAGGTCGACTCGGTGATGATCGCGCCGCCGAGCAGCACGCCGAGGTCGAGACCGAAGATGGTGACGATGGGTCCCATGGCACCGCGCCAGGCGAACCGGAAGAACACGGTACGGCTGGACAGGCCCTTGGCGCGGGCGGTGCGCACGTAGTCCTGGCTGAGCGACTCGACCATCTGCGAACGCGTCATGCGCGTGTAGTTCGCGGTGAAGATCAGCGACAGCACCAGCCACGGCACCAGCAGGCCCGAGAACCACTTGCCCGGGTTGTCGGTGAACGGCGTGTAGCTGGCCCGGTCCAACAGGTGCAGCTGGTCGACCAGGAGGTAGGTGGCGAAGACACCGACGACGTAGATCTGCATCGAGGACGCGATCAGCGAGGCGGAGCTGGCGATCTTGTCCAGGGCCTTGCCCTGCTTGACGGCGGCCAGCATGCCGGTGCCGACACCGAAGGTCAGGAAGACCACGGCAGCGCCCAGGGACAGCGAGATGGTGGTGGGGAAGCGGTCCAGGATGGTGTCCAGCACCGGCTCGCGGCTCTGGAACGAGTAGCCGAGGCAGGGCGCGTTGCAGTGCCCGAACGAGCTGTAGTCCCGCCCCACGAACAGGCCCTTGAGCCATTCCCAGTACTGCACGGGGAGCGGGTCGGAGATCGCCAGGTTCTTCCGCACCAACTCCAGGGTCTCTGGGGTGCAGACCTTGCCGCACGCGATGCGGGCGGGGTCGCGCGGAGCGGCGTAGAACAGGACGAACACCAGGGCACTGATGATCAGCAGGATCACCGCGGCGCCGAGGATCCGGCGGACGAGGAAGCGGAACATGGCAGTTGGGATTTCCTGACGGATGCCGTAGGGGGGTGAGACGGCGGGGCGGCACCTGGGCCGCCCCGCCTAGGGGGCCGTACGTCAGGCCTTGACGAAGGTCTTGTACAGCAGGGTCGCGGAGAAGTTCGGGTCGAACTGCGCGCCGCCGACCTTGTTTCCGTAGACGTAGAAGCGACGCTGGTACGTCTCGGGGATCATCGGAGCGACCTCCTCCATGATCCGCTTGTCCAGCGCGGCCCAGGCCTTGCCGGCCTCCTGCTGGTCCGGGATGACCGCGTTCTTCTTGATGCCCTCGTTGATCCAGTCGACGTCCGTCTGCGAGACGTTGTTCTTGCCGTTGCCGATGGCGTCGCCGTCGAGCAGCGGCTGGATCATCGTGTAGGCGGTCGGCCAGTCCGGGGACCAGCCGCCCCACATCACGTCGTAGCTGTTGTCGATCTGCTGGACCTGGTCGTAGTACGCCGTGGACTCCAGCGGCTTGATGACCGGGGTGAAGCCGGCCGCCTTCAGCGCGTTCTCGATGACGACCTTGGTCTTGTTGTAGGTCGGGTCGTTCGGGAAGGCGTAGACGATCTTCTGGCCGAGCTTGCCGGCCTCCTTCAGCAGCTTCTTCGCGGCGGCCGGGTCGCCCTGCGGCTTCTTCAGCTTGTTGTACACATCGGTCTTCTCGTAGCCGATGATGTCGGGGCTGAGGACCGAGGTCGCGAAGTCACCGGCGGACGGGCCGCCGTAGATCTGCCGGATCTGCTGCAGCGGCCAGGCGTGGATGAGGGCCTGGCGGACCTTCAGGTCCGTGACGCGCTTGGTGTTGATCCAGTAGAAGTAGGTGCCGGTCAGCAGGCCGTTGAAGGTGCGCTTCTTCAGCTCGGGGTCGGTGAGGACCTTCTGGATGCGCTCGGCCGGGACGCCCTTGTAGATGGAGACGCCGTAGGCGTCGTCGCCCTGGGAGGCGATGAGGCGGTCGACGCCGTCCAGCGTCTCGATGCCGAAGCGGAACTCGAAGCCGTCCGGGTAGGCGTTGCGGATCGAGTCGGTCTTCGGGTCCCAGTGCTTGTTGCGGATCAGCACCATCGACTTGTCGGTGGTGTGGGCCTTGATCTTGTACGGGCCGGAGGCGACCGGCTTCTTGTCGTACTTCTCCTTGGTGTCCATCTTCACCGGCACGGCGGCGTAGGAGTGCATCGCCAGGGTGAAGTTGAAGTCCGGCTTGGACTCGGCCAGCTTGAAGGTGATCGTCCGCTTCGCCTTGTCGATGACGATCGAGTCGAGGTGCTTGCCCTTGTACGGGCCCTCGTACGCGTCACGCCAGTCGCCGCCCTTGCCGGTCAGCGCGCGCTGGGCGTAGTCGGCGCCCTCGGTGATGAACGGCGCCCACGAGCGCTCGAAGCCGTGACGGACGTCCTCGACGGTCAGCTCGCTGCCGTCCTCCCACTTCAGACCCTCCTTCAGCGTGAAGGTCCAGGTCTTGTTGTCGTCGGAGGCCTTGCCGGTGTCGGTGGCCAGGTCGCCGACCAGCTTCTGCTTGCCGGACGCGTCGATCTTGTAGCCGGTCAGGCAGCGGTGCAGCAGCAGCGCGACGGTGGAGTTGTACGCGTAGTAGATGCGCTGCGGGTCCAGGTGCGAGAAGTCGTCCGGGGCCAGGCCGTAGATCGTGCCGCCCTTCTTCGCGCCGGGGATCTCCGGGGCGGGGCCGGTGGAGTCGGCCGCGGTGCCGACGGTGACCTTGGCACCGGTGTATTCCGTGGCGCCGGCGCTCGGGGTGCCGCCGCTGCCGCCCGCGTCACCGCTGCTGCACGCGGACAGCACGGTCGAGCCCGCTGCTGCGACAGAGGTGGCGATCAGGAAGTTTCTGCGGGAAAAGGACATGGCTGGCCTGTTCTGCTGGAGGAACGAAGTGGTGCTGGAGCCCCGGCCGGGCCCCGTCGCCGTGGCCGGGGGTGGAGCTAGCTCAGCGCTTGGTCTTCGGGTCCAGGGCGTCGCGGACCGAGTCGCCGAGGAGGTTGAAGGCGACGACGAAGATCACCATGGACAGGCCCGGGAAGAGCATGAAGGTGATGTCGTCCTGGTAGTACTTGGCGCCGTTCTGGATCATCACGCCCCAGTCGGGGGTGGGGTCCGTCAGACCGACGCCGAGGAAGGCGAGACCCGCTTCGGCCGTCACATAGGTCGGCAGCAGGAGCGTGGACTGGATGAGGATCGGCGTCCACAGGTTCGGCAGCAGTTCCTTGAAGATGATCCGCGCCGGGGAGGCGCCGGTGACCTTGGCCGCCTCGACGAACTCCCGCTCGCGCAGGGCGAGGACCTCGCCGCGCAGCAGACGGGCGATGGAGGCCCAGCCGAAGGCCGTCATCACAAGGATGAGGCTGGTGACGGTCAGCCAGACCGGGGTGTTCTCCTCCGGCGAGACGAAGATCGCCAGGACCACGGGCCAGAAGGCGATGAAGAACAGGGTCTGCGGGAACGCCAGCAGGATGTCGATCACGCGGCCGACGAGGTAGTCCGTCTTGCCGCCCAGGTAGCCGGCGGTGACGCCGATGACGACGCCGAGCAGGGTGGTCAGCAGGGCCGCGGCGGTCGCGATCAGCAGCGAGTTGCGGATGCCGTAGAGCAGGAAGGTGAAGACGTCCCGGCCGAGCTGGGGCTCGATGCCGAACCAGAAGTCGGAGCTGATGCCGCCGTTGGGCTTGACCGGGAAGTTGAACTCGTTCAGCAGGCCCGGGATGTTCATGCCGTAGGTCGTGTACGGGTCCTTGCCGTACAGCTTGGCTATGAGCGGCGCCAGGATGCCGATCGCGAAGAAGAAGATCACCACGAACGCGGATATGACGCCCGTCCGGTCCCGCTTGAAGCGGGTCCAGGCCAGCCGTCCCGGAGAGCGGCTTTCGGTGCCCTTGGGGGTGCCGGGCTTCGCCGATGCGGCGCTGTCTTCGTCGGTCACCTCAAGTGGGGCGGCCGGGGAAGGGGTTGCGGGGGTCATGATGCTCCGTGCCTTGTGGGTCAAGGCTCCGCAGGGCGCTCCCCTACGGGCTACGCCGGACTTTTTCAACGCAATTCATTCAAGGTCAATAAATTCTCGGCCGCCTTGGTTGTCTCTTTACCTTCTTTGCTTGCTCTTGATCATTCCGTAGCTACGCGGGTAGCCCGCCGTAATCAATCCGTGCTTCACATCGGGCTAACTGCGCGAAACGGGCAAGAAGTTCGATATGCGGACGGTGGAGTGTCGAAATGCGTACATCGGCACGTCGCAATCCAACGTTTCGGCATCGTTACATGAAGATCTATTGCGCTCCTCCGTCAAGATCATCAGGACGGCGGACGGGCGGTGCCTGCATTCGGATGACGTGTCCCCCTAAAGGCCGTTCAACCGGACGGCGGCCGGGCGATACATGCGGTATGTGCCGATATGGACCGGTAGCAGAGCAGTGCGCACGGAGGAGACACGCCATGCGGGGAGTCACGCACGCCCGGGGGGCCGTATGCGCGGTGGCGGTGGCACTCGCCGCCGCCGGCTGCGGGGGCGGCGGCTCGAGCAGCGGCACCGGCGCCGCGGTGCTCAGCTCCTCCTGGGGCGACCCGCAGAACCCGCTGGAGCCGGCCAACACCAACGAGGTGCAGGGCGGCAAGGTCCTCGACATGATCTTCCGGGGCTTGAAGAAGTACGACCCGAGGACCGGCAAGGCCACCGACATGCTCGCCGAGTCCATCCGCACCGAGGACTCGCGGAACTTCACCATCAAGGTCAAGGACGGCTGGACCTTCTCCAACGGCGAGAAAGTGACCGCCCGTTCGTTCGTGGACGCCTGGAACTACGGGGCGAGCCTGCGCAACCGCCAGAAGAACGCCCTCTTCTTCGGGTACATCGACGGCTACGACAAGGTCCACCCCGCCCGCGGCGAGCAGACCGCTGACACCCTGTCCGGGCTGAAGGTGGTGGACGACCGCACCTTCACCGTCCGGCTGGGCCAGAAGTTCTCCACCTTCCCCGACACCCTGGGCTACGCGGCCTTCGCCCCGCTGCCCCGCGCCTTCTTCACCGACCACGCGGCCTGGCTGAAGAAGCCGGTCGGCAACGGCCCGTACGCCATCCAGTCCTATATGAAGGGCTCGCAGATGTCGCTGCGGAAGTGGGACGGCTACCCCGGTCCGGACAAGGCGCGCAACGGCGGTGTGGACCTGAAGGTGTACACCGACAACAACACCGCCTACACCGACCTGATGGCCGGCAACCTCGACCTCGTGGACGACGTGCCCGCCGCCCAGCTGAAGAACGTCAGGAGCGACCTGGGCGACCGGTACATCAACACCCCGGCCGGCATCATCCAGACCTTCGCCTTCCCCTACTACGACAAGGCCTGGAACCGGCCGGGCATGGAGAAGGTCCGCACCGGCCTGTCCATGGCGATCAACCGCGAGCAGATCACCGAGACGATCTTCGACCGGACCCGCACCCCGGCCACCGACTGGACCTCACCGGTCCTCGGCACGGACGGCGGCTTCAAGCCCGGCCTGTGCGGCAGGGCCTGCGAGTACCACCCGGAGCAGGCCAGGAAGCTGATCAAGGAGGGCGGCGGGATCCCCGGGGGGCAGGTCCGGATCACCTACAACGCGGACACGGGCTCGCACAAGGAGTGGGTGGACGCCGTGTGCAACTCCATCAACAACGCCCTCGGCAACGGCAAGGCCTGTGTCGGCAACCCGGTCGGCACCTTCGCCGACTTCCGCAACCGGATCGGCCGGCACAAGATGTCCGGCCCGTTCCGGGCGGGCTGGCAGATGGACTACCCCCTCATCCAGAACTTCCTCCAGCCGCTGTACTACACCGACGCCTCCTCCAACGACGGCAAGTGGTCCGACGCGGACTTCGACCGGCTCGTCGACCGGGCCAACGCCGAGACCGACCGGGCCAAGGCCGTCACGCTGTTCCAGCGGGCCGAGGAGGTCGTCCGGGACAACATGGCCGCCATCCCGCTGTGGTACCAGAACGGCAGCGCCGGCTACTCCGAACGGCTGTCCGACGTGGCGCTCAACCCGTTCAGCGTCCCCGTCTACAACGAGATCAAGGTCAGCTGAGCCGCCATGGGACGCTACGTCGTCCGGCGACTGCTCCAGATGGTCCCGGTGTTCGTCGGCTCCACCCTGCTGATCTTCCTCATGGTCAACGTGATGGGCGACCCCGTCGCGGGCCTGTGCGGGGACCGGCAGTGCGATCCGGCGACCGCCGCCCAGCTGCGGCGGGAGTTCGGCCTGGACCAGCCGCGCTGGCAGCAGTACGCCACCTACATGGGGAACGTCTTCACCGGCGACTTCGGTACGGCGTTCAACGGCCAGCAGGTCACCGAGCTGATGTCCACGGCCTTCCCCGTCACCGTCCGGCTCACGATCGTGGCGGTGCTGTTCGAGATCGTCATCGGCGTCACGCTCGGCGTGCTGACCGGCCTGCGGCGCGGCCGGCCCGTCGACACCACCGTGCTGCTGCTGACCCTGGTGGTGATCTCCGTGCCCACCTTCGTCACCGGCCTGCTGCTCCAGCTGCTGCTCGGGGTGACCTGGGGCTGGATCAAACCCTCCGTCTCCCCGGACGCCGCGTTCGGCGAGCTGATCGTGCCGGGACTGGTCCTCGCCTCCGTCTCGCTGGCCTACGTCACCCGGCTGACCCGCACCTCCCTCGCCGAGAACAAGCGGGCCGACTACGTCCGCACGGCCGTCGCCAAGGGCCTGCCCCGGCACCGGGTCGTCACCCGGCACCTGCTGCGCAACTCCCTCATCCCGGTGGTCACGTTCATCGGGACCGACATCGGCGCGCTGATGGGCGGGGCGATCGTCACCGAGCGGATCTTCAACATCCACGGCGTCGGCTACCAGCTCTACCAGGGCATCCTGCGCCAGAACACCCAGACCGTCGTCGGCTTCGTGACCGTGCTCGTCCTCGTCTTCCTGGTCGCCAACCTCCTCGTCGACCTGCTGTACGCCGTACTCGACCCGAGGATCCGCTATGCCTGAACAGCCGTACGAGCCCGAGCGCGCCATCGCCGGCACCGGCATGGGCGGCGCGATGGACCTCGGTGCGAGCGAGGCGGTCACGCTGGAGCCGGCGCCGGGCGGAGCGGGCGCCCCCGGGCCGGTGGGCAGGCCCCGCTCGCTGTGGTCCGACGCCTGGCACGACCTGCGCCGCAACCCGGTCTTCCTGGTCTCCGCGCTGGTCATCCTCTTCCTGGTCGTCATCTCCCTGTGGCCCTCGGCGATCACCTCCGGCGACCCCCTGACGTGCGACCTGGCCAAGGCCCGCGAGGGGGCGCAGCCGGGGCATCCCTTCGGCTACGACGGGCAGGGCTGCGACGTCTACACCCGGACCGTCTACGGCGCCCGGGCGTCCGTCACGGTCGGCCTGTGCGCCACGCTCGGGGTGGCCCTGCTGGGGTCGGTGCTCGGCGGCCTGGCCGGCTACTTCGGCGGGCTGTGGGACGCGGTCCTGTCCCGGATCACGGACATCTTCTTCGCCATCCCGGTCGTCCTCGGCGGCCTCGTCCTCCTCTCCGTGGTGACCTCCACCACGGTCTGGCCGGTCATCGGGTTCATGGTGCTGCTCGGCTGGCCGCAGATCTCCCGCATCGCGCGCGGCTCGGTCATCACCGCCAAGCAGCACGACTACGTCCAGGCCGCCCGCGCCCTCGGCGCCTCCGACACCCGCATCCTGCTCCGGCACATCGCCCCGAACGCCGTGGCCCCCGTGATCGTCGTCGCGACCATCGCGCTCGGCACCTACATCGCCCTGGAGGCGACCCTGTCCTACCTCGGCGTCGGCCTCAAACCGCCCAGCGTCTCCTGGGGCATCGACATCTCGGCCGCCTCACCGTACATCCGCAACGCCCCCCACGCCCTGCTGTGGCCCTCGGGCGCCCTCGCGATCACGGTCCTGGCCTTCATCATGCTCGGCGACGCGGTCCGCGACGCCCTCGACCCGAAGCTGAGGTGACGGCGCGTGCTGCTCGACGTGCGGGATCTGCGGGTGGAGTTCCGGACCCGGGACGGTGTCGCGTACGCCGTCAACGGGGTCAGCTACGGCGTGGACGCGGGGGAGACGCTGGCCGTGCTCGGCGAGTCCGGGTCGGGGAAGTCCGTCACCGCGCAGGCCGTGATGGGGATCCTGGACACGCCGCCGGGGCGGATCACCGGCGGGCGGATCCTGTTCCGTGGGCGGGACCTGCTGACGCTGAAGGAGGAGGAGCGGCGCAGGATCCGGGGCGCCGGGATGGCGATGATCTTCCAGGACGCGCTGTCCGCGCTCAATCCCGTCATGACCGTGGGGGACCAGCTGGGGGAGATGTTCGTCGTGCACCGGGGGATGTCCCGGAAGGACGCCCGGGCCAGGGCCGTGGAGCTGATGGACCGGGTGCGCATCCCGGCCGCCGCGCAGCGCGTGCGGGACTATCCGCACCAGTTCTCCGGCGGCATGCGCCAGCGCATCATGATCGCCATGGCGCTGGCCCTGGAACCGGCGCTCATCATCGCCGACGAGCCGACCACCGCCCTGGACGTCACGGTCCAGGCCCAGGTCATGGACCTGCTCGCGGAGTTGCAGCGCGAGTACCGCATGGCGCTGATCCTGATCACCCACGACCTGGGCGTCGTCGCGGACGTCGCCGACCGGATCGCGGTGATGTACGCCGGGCGGATCGTGGAGTCGGCGCCCGTGCACGACATCTACCGGGCCCCGGCCCACCCCTACACCCGCGGCCTGCTGGACTCCGTCCCGCGCCTGGACCAGAAGGGCCGGCAGCTGTACGCCATCAGCGGCCTCCCGCCGAACCTGACGCGGATCCCGCCGGGCTGCTCCTTCCACCCCCGCTGCCCGCTGGCCCGGGACGTGTGCCGCACCGACGACCCCCCGCTGTACGGGGTGGACGACGGGCGGAGCAGCGCCTGCCACTTCTGGAGGGAGTGCCTGCATGACCGCGACCACTGAGCCGATCCTGGAGGTCAGCGGCCTGGTCAAGCACTACCCCCTCACCCGGGGCGTCCTGTTCAAGCGGCAGGTCGGCGCGGTGAGGGCCGTGGACGGCGTCGACTTCACCCTCGGCACGGGGGAGACCCTGGGCATCGTCGGCGAGTCGGGCTGCGGCAAGTCGACGGTCGCGAAGCTGCTCTGCAACCTGGAGCGCCCGACGGCCGGCTCCATCCGGTTCAAGGGCGAGGACATCACCCGGCTGTCCGGCCGCGCCCTGAAGGCCGTACGCCGCAACATCCAGATGGTCTTCCAGGACCCGTACACCTCCCTCAACCCCCGCATGACGGTGGGCGACATCGTGGGTGAGCCGTACGACATCCACCCCGAGGCGGCCCCCAAGGGCGACCGCCGCCGCCGGGTGCGGGAGCTGCTGGACGTGGTCGGCCTCGACCCGGACTACGTCAACCGCTACCCGCACCAGTTCTCCGGCGGCCAGCGCCAGCGCATCGGCATCGCCCGGGGTCTCGCGCTGCGCCCGGAGATCATCGTCGCCGACGAGCCGGTGTCCGCGCTGGACGTCTCGGTCCAGGCCCAGGTGATCAACCTGCTGGCCCGGCTCCAGTCGGAGTTCGGCCTGTCGTACGTCTTCATCGCGCACGACCTGTCGATCGTCCGGCACATCTCGGACCGGGTCGCGGTGATGTACCTGGGCCGGATCGTGGAGACCGGCCGGGACACCGAGATCTACGACCACCCGACCCACCCCTACACCCAGGCCCTGCTCTCCGCCGTGCCCGTGCCCGACCCGGCGGCCCGCGAGCACCGCGAGCGGATCATCCTCACCGGAGACGTGCCCTCCCCGACGGACATCCCCTCCGGCTGCCGCTTCCGCACCCGCTGCTGGAAGGCGCAGGAGCGCTGTGCCCGCGAGGTCCCGGCGCTGGCGGTCCCCGCGGCCTTCCACGACACGTCCGGCCCCGCGGCCCACGCCTCGGCGTGCCACTTCGCGGAGGAGCGGCAGGTGGTACCGCCGGAGGAGCCGCAGCTGCACGGCAACGGGCCGGGGTGACATGGCGCACCCCGGCCCGTTCACGGCACCCGCACGGCCGTACGCTGATCAGCCTCCCGTGTCCGTATATCGGTACCGCTTCCGCGAAGTTGCCTCTGTGTTAACGCAGTTCACGCGCTTCCCGCCGGCCGGGGCAGGGCACGCCGGAGGAAGTCCAGCTGGAGGAGCAGCAGGTTCTCCGCGACCGTCTCCTGCGGGGTCATGTGGGTCACCCCGGACAGCGGCAGCACCTCGTGCGGGCGGCCGGCGGCCAGCAGGGCGGAGGACAGGCGCAGGGAGTGGGCGACGACCACGTTGTCGTCCGCCAGGCCGTGGATGACCATCATCGGGCGGTGCGGCTCGGCCGGGTCGACCAGGCCGGCGTCGTCCAGCAGCGAGTTGCGGCGGTAGACCTCCGGCTGCTCGTTCGGGTCGCCGAGATAGCGCTCCTGGTAGTGCGTGTCGTACAGGCGCAGGTCGGTGACCGGCGCGCCGACCACCGCGGCGTGGAAGACGTCCGGGCGGCGCAGCACCGCGAGCGCCGCCAGGTAGCCGCCGAAGGACCAGCCCCGGATCGCCACCCGGCCCAGGTCCAGCGGGTACCGCTCGGCGAGCGCGTGCAGGGCGTCGACCTGGTCCTGGAGGACGACGTCCGCCAGGTCGTCCCGGATCGACTTCTCCCAGGCGGGCGAGCGGCCAGGGGTGCCCCGGCCGTCGGCCACGACGACGGCGAAGCCCTGGTCGGCGAACCACTGGGAGGTGAGGTGGGCGTTGTGCGCGGCGACGACGCGCTGGCCGTGCGGACCGCCGTAGGGGTCCATGAGGACCGGCAGGGGAGTGTCACCGGGGTAGTCCCGCGGCATAAGCACGGCGCACGGAATTCGGCGTGCGCCCCCCTGTGTCAGCGTCACTCGGGGGGACAAACCGGGATCTTCGGCGTACGACCGGACAGTCGCCGCCGGTTTTCCGTCACGCAGAATCTGCACCCGGGAGCCCGGCCGGTCCAGTGCGGCGGACACCAGGACGGTCACACCCCCGGAGCGCACCGCCGAGTGCACACCGGGCTCCTGCGACAGGCGTTCCACGCCCAGCTCGTTCACCCGGTACACATGGACTTCGCCAATTTCCGGCGCCTCGGCCTCCGGACCGGAAGAGGCGGAAACCAGTACGTCGTCCACACCCACGTCCAGGACCGCACGAATGTGCAACTGACCGCTGGTCAGAGGCCGTTCGCCGACCGTCAGGACGCGTGCACCGGCCTCGTCCGCGATGCGGACAAGCTGCCCGGAGGGGCTCCAGCAGGGCACACCAGCGAACAGTTCAAGCCAAGTTGGATCTTCATCGGCGTGCACCATCCGCGTGGCCCCGGAATCGGGGTCCACCGCCAGGAACAGCTGGCTGCGCTGATCCCGCGCCTGCACCAGCAGCAGCGGCGCACCCGCCTCTGACCAGTGCACACGCGCCAGATACGGATAGCGTGCGCGGTCCCAGACCACCTCGGTGCGGGTGCCGTCCAGCCCGTACACGAACAGACGTACGTCCGCGTTCGGGGTACCCGCCGCGGGGTACCGGATGTTGAGTGGCTCACGCTCCGGGTGGGCGGGATCCGAGATCCACCACCGCTGCACCGGCGTGTCGTCCACGCGCGCCACGAGCAGCCGGTCCGATCCCGGGGCCCACCAGAACCCCCGCGAACGCGCCATCTCCTCGGCCGCGATGAACTCGGCGAGGCCGTAGGAGACGTCCGCCGACTCCGGCTCGGCCAGCGCCCGGTCGCCGTCCCCCTCGGCGCCTACCACCCGCAGCGCACCCCGCGCGACGTACGCGATGTGCCGCCCGTCCGGCGACGGACGCGGGTCGATCACCGGCCCGGGGACGGGGAGTTCACGCGCCGTGCCGGCCCGCAGCTCCGCTGTGAAAAGCCGCCCTGACAAGGCGAAAGACGCCAACTCCACGGCGCTGTCGGTGGCATGGGCGACGATGCCGGCCCCGCCCTCGCGGCTGCGCTCGCGGCGCGCCCGCTCCTCGGCGGAGAGTTCTTCGCGGGCGCCCTGGAGCAGTGCGCGAGGGTCGGCCGCGAGGCGCTCCGTGCCCTCCACAAGATCCAGTACCCACAGCGAGTTGGCCCGGTCGGTGCCGGAGCCGGAACGCAGAAACGCGACACGCGAACCGTCGGGTGCCACGGCGAACGCACGCGGCGCGCCGAGCGTGAACCGCTGGGTCCGGGCGTGCCGACGGGGGAAGGAGTCAGCCTCGGTCGTCATACCCCGACCATATTGGCCATGCGCCCCCTTGTGCGGCCGTGCGCCGACCGATGCGCGAGTACGGATAGTTATGATCACTACCGCAGAGTGGGTATGAACCTGCTGGCGTCTGCATGGATTTGCTCAACTGATCTAGAACCCGCGTCCCTGGGATCTTTGGAGGTGAGCCGCCGTGGCACTCTCGATTTCGGCGGTGGTGCTGCTGGCGATCATCGTCTTCCTGCTGATCAAGAAGTCAGGGCTGAAGGGCGGCCATGCGGTCGTCTGCATCCTGCTCGGCTTCTATCTCGCCTCCTCGACCGTCGCTCCCACGATCAGCGAGCTGACGACCAACGTTGCCAGCATGATCGGCAGCATCAAGTTCTGACGGCCGCCGTCCCGGGTGCCGGCACGGGGACCTCGTAGGGTGGTCCCCATGACGGAACTGCCCTCCCGGCGTCTGCTCCTGGTGCACGCGCACCCGGACGACGAGTCGATCAACAACGGCGCCACCATGGCCAGGTACGCGGCCGAGGGTGCCCATGTGACCCTGGTCACCTGCACCCTGGGGGAGCGGGGCGAGGTCATTCCGCCGGAGCTGCGGCATCTGACGGGCCCCGCGCTGGGTGCGCACCGGCGCGGCGAGCTGGCCGCCGCCGCTGCGGCGCTCGGGGTGACGGACGTCCGGCTGCTCGGCGGCGCCGGGCGGTACGGCGACTCCGGGATGACGGGCCTGCCCGACAACGACGACCCCGGCTGCTTCTGGCAGGCCGACGTGGACGAGGCCGCCGGACTGCTCGCCGACGTGATCCTGGAGGTCCGCCCGCAGGTCCTCGTCACGTACGACGACAACGGCGGCTACGGCCACCCGGACCACGTCCAGGCGCACCGCGTCGCCATGCGCGCGGTCGACCTCGCCGCCGCACGCGGCCACCGGATCGCCAAGGTGTACTGGAACCGCGTACCCCGCTCCGTCGCCGAGGCCGCCTTCGCCCGCCTCCAGGACGAGCTGCCCGCACTGCCGTTCGACAAGAGCGCCGGCGTGGACGACGTACCCGGCGTGGTGGCCGACGAGCGGATCACCACCGCCGTCGACGGCACCGCCCACGCCGCCGCCAAGGCCGCCGCGATGCGCGCCCACGCCACCCAGATCGAGGTGGCCGAGCCGTACTTCGCGCTCTCCAACGCACTCGCCCAGCCGCTGTTCACCACCGAGTACTACGAGTTGGTGCGCGGACCGGGGCAGCGCGGGGAGACCGACCTGTTCGCCGGCCTCGGCACCGGGGAGGCGTCGTGAGCGACGGCGGCAACGGTTCCCTGCTGGCCCAGCCGCTGCGCCCGCCCTCCGCGGGACGGGCCGCCGCCTATGCCGGCCTGTTCCTGCTCGGCGCGCTGGTGGGCCTCGCCGGGGCCCTGGTGCAGGCCGCCTGGTTCCCCGGCGGGCTGCTGCTCGCCCTCGCGGGCGCCGCCGGGGTCTTCCTCGGCGGTGCGTACGCCCTCGGGGGCCGGGGCGGGGCGGTCGCGCCGGCGGCGGGCTGGATCGTCGCCGTCATCCTGCTCACCACCACGCGCCCGGAGGGCGACTTCCTGTTCGGCGCGGGCGGCGGCTCCTATCTCTTCCTGCTCGGCGGCATGGCCCTCGCTGTGATCTGCGCCACCGTTGGCGCCGGACGGCAACCTCGCGGCGACTCCGCCCGACTTGGCAAGTGACGTACCACTTCGCCGTGCGGCGCACGTGCGAGTCCGGTGTGGGTTTCCTCGGCGGTCATGGGATAAGCGCCATAAGTGGCCAGTATGGTGGTGCGCGCCGCCGAGCCGCCCGTCAGAGACCTCTCTGACGGGCGGCTCGGCGGCGCGC
>NZ_MUMF01000360.1 GCF_002155905.1 Streptomyces tricolor
CCCCACAAAATCTTTTAGACATACCAGTCGCGCTAGGATTCCCTCATGCCCTACGCGCCCGAGTACCTCCATCTGGTCATCCCCGGCGTGCAGTTCGAGGCGTACCTCTACGGCCGCAACTCGGACGACTGGATCAAGAGCGGCGATTCCGTTGAGGTCCAGCTTGAGGTCGGCCGCGCCCTGTGCGATAAGTGCGGCTGGCGGATCGTCCACGAATTCAACGACACCGACGTGTCAGCCAGTCGACACGGCAAGAAGACCCGCGACGACTTCGAAGCTCTACTCGATGCCATCGTCAGCGGCGGTGTACAGCCAGGCGTGCGACGCATCGTCGTCGCCTACAACGCCGCCCGCTACTACCGGGACTTGGAGGCATACGTTCGGCTGCGGAACGCCTGCCTCGCGGTCAACGCCCTGCTTTGCTACAACGGGCAGGTCTACGACCTCAGCAAGCGGGACGACCTGAAGGCCACCGCCCAGCACGCCGTGGACGCCGAGGACGAAGCCGAAGGCATTCGCGCGCAGAACCTGCGTACGGCAGCATCCCAGGCAGAAGCCGGCATGCCGCACGGCAAATCCCAGTACGGATACACGCGCGACTACAAGGTGGTGGGCGGGCGCCGACGCTGCGTCGGCCAGCATGAAGACGAGCGCGGGAAGTACGTCTTCCAGTCGATCCAGCGCATCGACGCCGGCCACTCGATCCGGTCCGTAACCCGCTGGCTGAAGTCCGAGCGCCAGGCGGACCGGCCAGACGGAGTGGAGTGGACGAACTACATCGTCCGACGCATGGTGTTGAACCGTGCGTACCTCGGAGAGCGGCAGCACCTAGGGGTCTGGCGGAAGGCATCATGGGCCCCGATCAAAGGGCTTGACACCCCTGAGGGCCGAGCGATGTTCAACCGGGTGACCGCAGAGCTGACGGACCCGGCCCGCCGAACACAGCGGGGAACGGAGGTGTCACACCTGCTGACGTACTTGGCGGTGTGCGGCGAGTGCGGTGACGAGCCCTGGCTGTGTTTCCTGCCGCGGCAGGATCGTTACCGGCCCTCTCTGACGTGCCAGTCGAAGGGTGACGTGTCCATCATCGAAGAAGTGCTCGATGCGTACGTTGAAGAGGCGGTCCTCTCCTGGTTCCACAACAAGACGCGGGCGCGCTCAGCACTGGTTCAGGACGAGGGGACCGTCAGGCAGGATGTCGAGGCGGCGCAGCGGCGGATCAACGCCTACGAGGAGCAGTTGGCTGAGGCGCGGCAGCAGGCCGAGGAGTTCGATGAGGCGACGGGCCGCTTCAAGCTGTCCGCGGCGTCGCTGGGGGCGCTTGAGCAGCGGCTGTTGCCGAAGTTGGAGCTGGAGCAGGAGAAGCTTCAGAAGATGACGGGCGTGTCACCTCTCCTGCTCTCGCTTCTCGACGCTGCGGACCCGGAGTCGATCTGGAACGGCAGGCCGGCCACCGCCACGACCCCTGAGGTGGTGGGGTTGTCGCTTGAGCAGAAGCGAGAGGTGATCCGGCAGGTCGTGACTGTCCGGCTGTACAAGGCGAGTAAGCGCGGCTCCACCCGGCTGGATCCGAACCGGATCAGGCTGTCGTTCGTCGGCGAACCGGGGTTCAGGGCCCGACGACGCCGTGGCCGTGGGAGCGGGCCCGCTCAGAAGCGGGGGCTGCCGGTTGGCCAGGCTTCCGGAACTTGATGAGGTTACCGGGGGGCTGTTCCTGCCTCTTCAGAGCGCCGGATCGTTCCATCTCCACGCCCGTTCGGAACGCGTCGGCCGCGAGCTGCGCCCGTTCCTCATCGAACTCTGCACGCATCGCCTTGCGTTCTGCGACGAGGCGGCGGGCGATACGGGCCCGCTCGGCGGCCATGTCCCGGTTGAGGCGGCCCATCTCGTTCTCCAGCGCCGCCTGCGCTGCTATGTACTTTGTGCGTTCGGCTTGTGCTTCACGCTGCGCGGCGCCGAGGATGCGCCGCTCGGTGTCCGTGTTGACGATCCAGTGCCTGACCAGCACGCAGATGATGATGGTCAGAGAGACCATGACGAGGCAGGCGCCGCCGATGGAGCCTGCCACGTTGTCCTCGGACACGCTGCCGATGATGATCGCGAACCCTGAGATGAGGATTCCTGCGGCCGTAGCTGAACACGCCTTGCTGGTGGCCGTGAACTCCACGCGTACCCCCGGGTTACATCTGTGCGGCCGTGCCTCCGGGGTTCGCGGCGTCGTCCTCATCGGGCTGAGGGCTCTTGAGCTTCTCGACTACAGCGAGGAACGTGAACTTCCCTACATCGTCATGGATGCCCAGCCCCTCCGCCGCTTCCTCCGGAGTGATTGAACCCGAGCCTACCCGTGACTGATTGTTTTCGGACAGTGTCTGTTGGGACTCCAGATACTCAGGCGGCAGGATCTCCGCTGCCACGAGCAGCTCGACGGGGTCCAGACCGGCGGCCTTGGCCAGCGCCGGGAAGAACTTCACGTGGGGAATCTGCTCGCCGTTGAGTAGACGCGAGACGGTGCTCTTGTTCATACCGGTGTCGGCTACGAGGCGCTGCTGTGACCCGTAGCCGGTGTAGCCGGCCGCTTCGAGCGCGGGCAGGACGATCGCGCAGAACCTCCGCACGCGCCCCTGGGGGGTGGCTTCCGTCATGGGCCCAAACTTTACTTCCCTGGAGAGGGAACAGCTACATATTCCCTCCCTAGGGAAGGTAGCAATTGGCCACTGACCTGCGTTGATCCAGGCCACTGCCGCCACCGAACGCCAGTCCGCGTCCAAGATTTACCTTCCCGCGCGCGAACATTCCCTTGCCAGGGAGGGAATCAGTGTGGTTCAGTTTCCCTCGACAGGGAAACCACCCCGCTACCTGCGGAGGGAGGGACATCCACGTGTTCCGACTCAACGTCGACCGCCTCCGGGACATCGCCAGCACGCACGGCGACGAGAACCCGCACGCGATCGCCAGGCGCACCGGCGTGAGCATCTCGTCCGCCTATCGCATCGTGTCCGGCGAAGCACAACCTGACCTGATCTCGGCGCTCCGCATCGCCGAGGCATATGACCTGGACATTCGCACCCTCATGGACCGGGTCAAGGACGAGGACGACGAGCCCGTCGAGGCCGCCGCATGACCCGCGAAGAGCGCCGCGCGCTCCTCGGCGACGACGTCATCACGCAGATCCACGCCCGCGTCGCCGAGGCCCCGGAGCCCAGCGTCGAGGTGGTGGAGAAGCTGCGGCAGATCATGACCCGCCCCGGCCGCCGCGCGATCAGCCCGCCGTCGGCGGCCCGCGCCGCCTGAACCCATCAACGCCGAAGGGCCGCCCGCTGCTTGCCGGCCCGGACGACCCCACGACTCGGCAACCCCACCAACGAAAGAGGTCACCGTGACCATCGAGGCTACCCAACCCGCCACGAACGCCACCACGAGCGTCCAGCTGCAGAGCTACATGCAGGCCCTGTCGCTGGCCGAGCAGATCATGAGCCAGACGCCGGCCATGCCCACCGAGGTCGACATCGTCGCCGCCGCGTGGGCGCCGGACAGCCCGGAGATCCGCTTCTACTTCCACCACAACCTCGACGGTCTGCGTGAGTTCGCCGCCGAGCTGCGGATGGAGGTCTCCACCGAGGAGCGCGAGAACGGCCAGTTCTACACGGAGGCGCGCCTCACGGCGGGCAACGGCGTGCGGCTGCAGGCCTGGACGCTGTCGCCGCGCCCGGTGCAGGAGAAGGGTGTCGGGACCGAGGCTCCGGCGGTGGCGGCATGAAGGACCCGATCCTCGTCCGCGTCACGCTCGACTCGTACGACTTCGCGCACCCGGGTGAGAAGCAGACGCAGGTGTACGTCCAGATCCCCGAGGTGGCACGGGCGTCGTACATGCTGCCCGCCGAGCGGTTCCACGGTCTGGTGGACCGGGCGTGGCCCGAAGTCCTGGACGTGGCGCACGAGCACTACGCCCGCGGGTGGCTGGTGACCGACTCGACGTCGGCCGCCGCTCGACGTGCGGTCGCTGACTGGCTACGGGACGACGCGAACCGCGATGAGATGCAGGCCGCGTGGGAGCAGGACCAGGCGCGGCGGCACCCGGTGGCGCGGAGGTTGCTCGCGGAGAACGAGCGGCTGCGGGGGCAGCTGGCTGGTGAGGAGTTGGCGTACGAGCGGTTGCGGGTGGCGCTGGAGTCCGCGAAGCGCGGGCGCCGGGAGGCGCGCGCCCGGGTCGCCGAGTTGCTGGCGGAGCGGCACACCACGAACGAGGCTCTGTCTTCCGCGGCGGAGACGCTGCGGGAGAACCGGGACCGGATCGCCGACCTGGAGGCGCAGCGCGATCGACGCCGGGAGCGGCTGGTCGCCGCCGAGGCCGACCTGCTGGAAATGCGCGGGCTGTTCTCGCCGAACGGCCAGCCCCGCCGCATCCCCGCCGAGGTCGAGATCCACGAGCGGGTGGCCCCGGCGGTCGAGTGGCTGCTGAACCGCGTGGCCGAACTGGAGCAGCGCCTCAGCACCGCGCGCACCGAGGCCATCGCCGATGTCGGCGACTGGCTGGACGAGCACGGCGAGAAGAACGCTTCCCACCTCGTCTACACCTGCGACATCCCGGCCGCCCGCGACATGAAGGTGGTCGCCACCGAAGACGAGCACGCCGAGGCGGGTGAATCGGCATGAGCGAGACGCCTATGACGCCCGAGCAGCACGCGCAGCTCGCCAAGCTGATCGGCGACGCGAAGCCCGCGACCACCCGGTTGCTGGAGCAGCTCGCCGAGTCCATCCGGGATCGCCGAGAGCACGAGCACCCGACGTGGGAAGACCTGTACTGCCTCAACCTCGTCTCGTTCATGGGCGAGCGGATGGGGCCGGTGCTGCGCCGCCTGGTCGACGCCGAGGCTCGCGTCGCCGAGTTGGAGGCCGCGCCGACCACCGTGTACCGCGCCGAGCACCCGGACTCCGGGATCACCCTCGGCCACTACGGCACCGAGGCCGCCGCCCGCGCGCACTGCGAGGCAACGGAGCGCCGCTCCTGGCCGACGGGTACCACCCTCGCCTTCGACTGGATCGAGGACGACGAGGACCGCGTCGCCGAGCTGGTGGTCACCGCCGGCCAGAACGAGGAGTCCACCACCGGCTACATCGTCACGGCCCTGGAGCTGGCCTCCGAGTACGACGAGGGGGCCGACGAGTGACCGGCATCGAGTGGTTGCTGTGGGTGGCCGTCGCCCTGAGCGTCTTCCTCATCTACTGCTGGTGCGACGCGCCGACGCTGGTGATCCGCTGGAAGCGGGGCCGCCGATGAGCGCCCGCGACGAACTTCGACGGTACGTCCACCTGCTGGCCGACGCTTGGACGCCGCGCGAGCAGACCGATGAACACGTGGAGTGGCTGTACAACGCCGTGGGCACCGAGGTGCGCCGCGAGATCCTCGGCGACGACCTGAACCCCTCGAACCTCGTCCTGGACGCGCAGGCGTACCGGACGCTACGGGACGCCATCGTCGCCACGATGGACGACCCGAACCGCTGGGGCAACGACGAGGACGAGGGAACCATCCTCGCCCGCTACGTGCAGTGGCTGGCCGATGGGCGCCCGGACGAGGACGCGGAGGGGAAGAGCAGCCGCCCGGCGGCCGACGCCACCCCCGGCCCCACCGGCCGCGTCGCCCAGCTCCTCGACGCGATCCGGACCGCACCCGGCAGGTGGACCACCGCCACCGCCTACCGCTTCTACCGCGACCGCTTCCGGTCCCTCGACCACATCCCGAACACCCAGCTGCGCGCCATCGCCCGTGGTGACCTCCGCGACCTCGCCGCGTGGGGCCACCTGATCCGGCACGAGGAGCCCGGCCGCATCTACTTCACGCTCAAGACCCGGAAGGACGCCCGCTGATGCCGGACGCCATCACCCGCCGCGGCTGGCTTCTCGCCGCCATACGGGCCTACGGCCGGCCGGTCACCACCCAGCTCGCCGAGCAGCTGATGACCGGCTCCCCGTGGCCGACGACCGGCCGCAACACGGTCCGCAAGGACCTCCGGGCGTTCGCCCGGCACGGACACCTCACCGCGGTCGACATCGACGGCCGCCGCATCTACCACCCCCCGACCAGCCCCGAAGGACAGCCGATGAGTAACCCGCTGATGCCGATGCGCGACCACGAGCGTGTCCTCGGTCAGATCGAGCGCGGGGAGGTCCGGGTGGGCCCGGACACCGCGCGGGAGATCGCGGCCCGTCAGGAGGAGGCGTACGGCGACGCGTTCGACGGGACGCCCGCGGAGGCGCTTCGCCGCCAGCTGCGGGCCGCCACCGTCGCCAGCGTCTTCACGACCACGGAAGGCGGTATGGCCGCATGACCGGGCCCGAGCACTACCGCGAGGGCGAGAAGCGCGTGACTGCCGCGCGGGCCGAGATGGACCCGCAGTGGGCGCTCGTCCAGGCGCAGCTCGCCATCGCGGAGGCGACCCTCGCCCTCGCCGCCGCGACCGCGCTGAACGACAACTCCGCCGACGAGGGCGGGATGCCGCTGGCCGACTACCACGCCTGGGCCGAGGCGGCCGGCGTGTGGAAGCCGAAGCCGAAGGGACAGACCGCCTGATGACGACCACCGTGCAGGCCGGGACTCAGGCCCCGGCCGCCGGCCGCCGGGTCACCCCCACCGGCCGACTCATCCTCCCCGCCGACGCCGACCGCGCCGACTGGCTCGCCGCCCGCCGCTCCGGCATCGGCTCCAGCGACGTCCCCGCCATCCTCGGCCTGGTCGAGAAAAAGCCGCCGATCAAGGTCTACTTCGACAAGATCGGCCACAACGTCGATGACGCCGGCGAGGCCGCGTTCTGGGGCACCGTCCACGAGGAGCCCGTCGCTCGCCACTGGGCCATGCGGAACCGCAGCGTGATCCGCCGTGTCGGCCTCGTCTCCCACATCGACCACCCGCACTGGATGACCACCCTCGACCGGCGCGTCACCGAGTGCCCGCTGTCCGAGGACACGCGCATCCCGTGCGCGCTGGAGGTCAAGACCCGCAGCGCGTTCAAGAACGCGCAGTGGCACGCCGGAGCCCCCGACGACGTCACCGCCCAGGTGCTGTGGCAGATCGCCGTCAACGGCTACGACCACATGCACTACGCGGTGCTCATCGGCGGCAACGAGTACCACCAGGGCGTCATCCGCGCCGACCAGTACACGGACGTCATCGCCGACATCACCACGGCCATGGACAAGTTCTGGGCCGAGCACGTCAAGGCGCAGGTACCGCCGGAGCCCACCGGCGACGGTGAAGCGGTCGCGCAGATGTTCCGCCGCCTCCACCCGACCCGCTCCGGCGCGGTGGACATCGACCGGCACCCAGACGCACTCGACGCACTCCTCGACTACAACCGCCACCAGCGCGCCGAGTCCGAGGCGAAGAAGGCGAAGGCCGCCGCGAAGGCCCGCATGATCGCCGCCCTCGGCGACGCACAGGAAGCCCGCATCGGCGGTGAGCGCGCCTACGCGCTGGAGCCCACGAGCGCCGCGCCGAAGGTCGACCTGGAACTTCTCGCCGAGCGCTGGCCCGACGCCTACGAGGCGTGCGTCAAGGCCAATCCGACCGAGCGCATCGCCATCTCCAAGGCCTTCAGGGGAGGCATCTGACATGGGGAACCTGCGTGAGAACGCAGCCGCCGCAGCCGGCCGGACGCTGACCAACAGCGAGCCCACGGACGAGGCCGTCGAGGCCCGCGAGGCACCGAACCTGACCGAGCCGGACCTCGGCGACCTGACGAAGGACGCCGACGCCACCGTCAGTGCGGTCATCGCTTGGTCGCGCGTCATGGGCGAGGTCCGGGCGATCGGCAAGCGCCAGGAGTTCAGGGGCGGCAACGCCGGCAACTTCAACTTCCGAGGCGTCGACTTGGCCCTCAACGCCTTCGGGCCTGCCTGCCGTAAGCACGGCGTCGTCGTCGCCCCGGTGAAGGTCGAGCCCCAGTACCGGGACATCGGCACCAAGGCCGGCGGAACGAAGCGGGAGTGCACCGTCCTGGTGACCTACCGCATCTACGGGCCTGGCGGGGACTACTTCGACACGCAGGCTGCGGGTGAAGCCTCGGACTCCGGCGGCCGGTCCACGCCGAAGGCGCAGAGCATCGCACTGCGCACGCTGCTGCTGTCGGCCGGCCTGGTGCCGACGGAGGACCGGGACGCCGACGCCGACCACTTCGAGCGTGCCGAGTCCCCGGTCCGGCCGGCGACCAGCTACCTGGACGAGATCTGCAACCCGCACACCAGTGCCGGACGCCTTCGGCAGATCCACCACGAGCTGTCCACGACCCGCCAGCTGGGCGCACTCGTCACCAACGAGGTCGGCGATGAGGAGCCGATCGGGCAGATGGTCGTCCGTATCGGCAAGGAGCGCGCCGCCGGAGGTGGCCAGTGAGCACCCCCTGGCACCTCCAGCGCATGGCGGCACTCGACTTCGAGTCCAGCGACAAGGACCCCGAGACCGCCCGCATCGTCACCGCCGCCCTGATCCTCGTCGGCGGCGGCCTCGACACCGACACCCGCACCTGGCTTCTCGCGCCCGGCATCCCCATGGAGCCCGAGGCCATCAAGGTGCACGGCATCACCGACGAGTACGCCGCCGAACACGGCCAGGACGCCGAAGCTGGAGTCGGTGAGATCGCCAAGGCCATCACCGAAGTCGTCGCCGCCGGCATTCCGCTGGTCGGACACAACATCGGCGGCTACGACCTGACCCTCCTCGACCGCGAGTGCCGGCGACACCTCGGCGACAGCCTCGAAGGGATCTGCCGCCAGCCGCTGACGCGGGTCATCGACACGATGGTCCTCGACCGGTACTGCGCGCCGTTCCGGAATCGGATCAGCGACACCCAGGGCCCGTACCAGATGCGGACCACCGCCGAGACGTACGGGCTGCCGTGGGACGAGGAGCAGGCACACGGCGCGGAGTACGACGCCCTGATGTCGGCGCGGGCCGCGTACAAGATGGGCGTCATCGCCCACACCCCATACCGGCTGCGCCCGGACTGGGTGCTCAACCTGCGCGTCAACCGGTTCAACGCACTGCGGGACGTCACCGTCGAGGAGCTGCACGCACGGCAGGTCGAGTGGTACCGCGAGGACGCCGAGCGCTACGAGAAGTGGCTCCGGGACCCGGCGAAGGCGAAGGAGAAGCACGACCCGAACGCCGTGATCCCGACCGCCTGGCCTCTGCGCCCGGTCCCGGCTCAGCGCGAGGCGGGTGAGGGCTCATGAGCGACTTCCTCGCCGCCATCACCGCCGCCTGCATCGTCCTCGCCGTCGGCGCCGTCGCGATCGCCCGCGTCTGGCGGGCGCCGACCGGCCGCCGCCGCGCCGGCACCCCGCCGCTGCTGCCCGTCGAGGCCCTGGAGAAGACCGCCGCCCTGTGCGTGGCAGAGGGCCGGATCACGGTCCACGCCCGGACCCGGGTGACGCGCGAGCTGATCTGCCTCGACTGCCGCAACCCCAGCCCCGACCTGCCACTCCCCGACCACGTCCGAGAGGAGGCATCGTGACGACGCTCTTCGGGCTCACCCCGGAGGCACCGGCCGCCCCTGCTGCGGCCGGGCCCCGGCCCAGCTACCGCGTCGCCGGACTCGACATCAGCCTCACCGGCACCGGCATCGCCACCCTCGGCGGCACCATCCGCGTCCCCACCACCGGCCGCCGCCGCGACACCATCCTCCAGCGCCGCACCCGCATGCGGCACATCCGCGACACCGTCCTCACCGAAGTCGGCACCGTGGACCTCGCCTGCGTCGAAGGCCCCTCCCACCACAGTGTGGGCGGATCCGTCTGGGACCGCGGCGGCCTGTGGTGGCTCATCATCGACGGCCTGTGCGCCCGCAGCATCCCCGTCGCCGTCATCCCGCCGATGTCCCGGGCCAAGTACGCCACCGGCAAGGGCGGCAGCCGCAAGGCCGCCGTTCTGGCGGCGGCCCAGCACCGGTACGGAGCGATCCTCCCGACCGACGACGAGGCGGACGCGCTGATCCTGCGTGCCATGGGTCTCGACTGGCTCGGCGTGCCGCTGGCCGAGGTTCCGGAGGGGCACCGGGCGGCGCTGGCTGGCTGCCAGTGGCCTGACCGCGAGGCGGTGACCGCCCGGTGATCCGGAACCTCGCCTGGCTCCAGCACGCCGCCTGCGCCGGCATGGACGTCCGCGCGTTCTTCTCCTCCGGCCACCACGCCCGCGCCCAGGTCAACGAGGCTCGACGTGTCTGCGCTACCTGCCCCGTCCAGACGCAGTGCGCCGCCTGGGCCATCGAGACCGGTGAACGCTGGGGCGTCTGGGGCGGCATGAGCCAGAAGCAGCTGCGCGAGAAGCGCCGCCGCTTCACCAGCCGCGCCAAGACCAGCACCACGGCGCCCAGCAGCCGGAAGAGGAAGCGACAGCCCGCCAAGTGCGGGACCCGCTCGGGATACCAGAAGCACCTGCGGGAGAAGACGGAGATCTGCGGGCCGTGCCGACAGGCGAACACGGACGCTGACAACCGGCTGCGGCGCACCGGCACCACCAAGGCGTCGGTATGAGCTGCGGCCACTGGATCGGCTCCGAACGCCGCCACTGCGGCGCCACCCGGGACGTACGCCCGTACCTCACCGGTCTTCGCTGCCCGGCCCACACCCCGCGCGCCCTCCAGGGCCTGCCCGAGATCCCGCCCGGGCCCGGCATGGCGCCTGGACCACACCCAGCCCCCTGAACGACAGCCGCGTGCACGACGCCCAGGCCATCGCCTCCGGCAAGCGCCGGTCGAACCCGCAGGCGTACCGGGCCGCGCAGGCCGCCGTGCACACGACCACCCGCACCACCACCGAGAAAGGCACCGCCAGCACATGACCATCCAGCCCGAGACCGAGTCCCAGGCCCAGGCCCAGGCCGCGGAGTTCGCCGCGTTCCTCGTCGGCCACCTCAACGGCCGCGTCCACCAGGCCCTCAGCGAGGAACTGCACGAACTGCTCCAGGCCGTCTCCACGCACGGCAAGAAGGGCCAGCTCGTCATCAAGGTCCAGGTGGAGCCGTCCAAGGGGCACGTCGAGGGTGACCCCCTCGCCATCAGCGTCGAGTCCGACCTCAGGGCCCCCAAGTCCACCCCGCCGGCCGCCATCTACTTCGTGGACGACGACGGCAACCCCACCCGCAACGACCCGCGCCAGATGCAGCTCGACTTCCGCACCGCACCCGCCACCACCAACTTCAAGGACGCCTGACCCATGACGACCGACAACACCCAGGTCATCGTTGACACCGCCCTGCGCTCCGCCCAGCCCGTCGAACTCGAACCCGGCAAGGTCTACGGCTTCCACACCTCGACCGGCGTCCACAAGGTCGACCTGACCGGCGACCAGTACAAGGACGCCCCCACCCGGAAGACCGGCACCACCGTCGTCCATGACACCACCTCCTTCCTCGCCCTCTACCGCAAGCACTCCGACGAGCACAGCGAGGTGTACGCCGACGCCGATCGGCTCACCGTCACCGCCGTCCTCGACGCCGACACCGCCACCACCCCCCGCTGGCAGGGACACCGCCTCTCCCTCCAGCTGCGCACCACCGACGCGTGGAAGCAGTGGCTGGCGCTCGACGGCAAGCTCATGGGTCAGGAGCAGTTCGCGGAGTTCCTCGAAGACCACCTCCCCGAACTCCTGGAGCCCGCCGCCGCGACCATGCTGGAGATCGCCCAGTCCATCCAGGGCGTCGCCAAGGCCGAGTTCCATTCCGGCACGCGCCTCGCCAGCGGTGAACGCAAGCTCGCCTACGTCGAGACGGTCACCGCGAAGGCCGGCCAGAAAGGCGAACTCGTCATCCCCGAGACGTTCGTCATCGGTCTGGTGCCGTTCGAGGGCAGCGAGGGCTACCGCCTCACCGCCCGGCTGCGGTACCGCATCAACGGTGGGCCGCTCCAGCTCGGCTACAAGCTGGAGCGCCCGGCTGACGTCCTGCGCACCGCCTTCCAGGACGTCGTCGCGGCGATCGGTGAGGACATCGACGTTCCGGTCCTGAACGGCACACCGGCGTGACCGGGGCCCGGCCGCGGGGCGGCGACGGCAGCACCCGCTGCCCCGCGTGCCGGGCACCGCTCCTCGTCCAGTGGGTCGGTCACACCGCGGCCCTCAAGGCCAGCGTCGACCTCCTCCCACCGGACGAGCCGCGCCCCTACGGGCCCGCCGCGGCGGCCAGCACAGCCCACGACCTCGTCTGGTGCCTGCCCCGCCCCCGCCACGGCCCGCTCCGGATCCGCTGGACCACCAGCCGGCACCCGCCGGACTGTCCGCACCAGCACCTCCTGACCCACCGCTGCACCACCGCACCCAGCACGCTCTTCTGAGGGAGACCGCCACCGTGGACAACGTCCGCCCCTTCCCGCGCGACCCGGCGGACAACGACGGCTTCAAGCGGCTCCCTCCCCAGGACCTCGGCGCCGAACAGTCCGTCCTCGGCGGCATGCTGCTGTCCGAACGCGCCACCGTCGAGGTCATCGAGATCCTCGAAGGGCCGGACTTCTACCGCCCCGCCCACGAGACGATCTACAACGCCATCGTTGACATGACCGTCCGCGGCGAGCAGCGGGTCGATCCCGTCACCGTCACCGACGAGTTGACCAAGCGTGGCGAGATCAACCGGGTCGGCGGCGCCGCCTACCTCCACCATCTCGTCCAGCAAGTCCCCACCGCCGCCAACGCCGAGCACTACGCCGAAATCGTCCACGACCGCGCCGTACGCCGCCGCGCTCTCGAAGAACTCGACCGCGCGGCCGGCCTCGTCAGCTCGGGCGAAGGCGAACTGGCCGAAGTCCTCGACCTCGTTCGTGAGCGCGTCACCGGCGCCACCGAGGTGACCGGGCCGCGCAGCAAAGATGACACCGGCTGGTCGTTCTCTGACCTCACCCCCGTCCTCGACGGCACCCACAAGCCCGCCCAGCCCACCATCGGCGCCCGGGACGACGGCATCGGCCTGTTCTACCCGGGCCGCGTCAACGGCATCCAGGGCGAGTCCGAGGCCGGGAAGTCGTGGGTGGCGCTCATCTCCTGCCTCACCGAGATCAACCGCGGCAACCACGTCGTCTACCTCGACTTCGAGGACTCCGAGGAAGGCGTCGTCTCCCGGCTCCTTCTCATCGGCGCCAACCCCCGCGACATCGCCGAGCAGTTCCACTACGTCCGCCCCGGCACCACCCCCACCGAGGCCGCCCTGCGCACGTTCATCAGCCGGATCGCCGACCTCGGCCCGTCCCTGATCATCGTGGACGGCGTCACGGAGGCCATGGTCATGCTCGGCCTGGAGCTGAAGGAGAACACCGAGATCGCCCGGTTCGGCCGCATGCTCCTGCGGCCCCTGGCGGACACCGGCGCCGCCGTCGTCCCCCTCGACCACGTCGTGAAGAACAACGAGTCCCGGGGCCGGTACGCCCTCGGTGGCGTGCACAAGCTCAACGCGGTCGACGGCGTCCAGTACATGCTCGAGGCCGTCCGCCCCTTCGGCATCAACACCGAAGGCCGCTCCCGGCTCCGCATCGCCAAGGACCGGCCCGCCCAGGTCCGCCGGCACGCGCTGCCCGGCGGCCGGAACCCGATGCACTGGTTCGCCGACCTCGTCATCCGCTCCAGCGGCGAGGAGTTCGCCCAGGCCCACCTGTACCCGCCGGTCCAGCACACCGAGGACCCGCAGACGGCCGCCGTCGCACAGGACAAGGCCGCGCAGGAGGAGGCGGACATCAGGGAGCGGGAGACCGCGGTCCTCGCCGCGCTCGCCAAGGCCACGGAGCCGATGAGCAAGGCCGCCCTGGAAGACCTCATCCCGGGACGGGCCTCCGTCACCCGCCGCGCCCTGACCCGGCTGGTCCACGCGGGCCGTGTGACCGCCGAGAAGGGGCCGCGCGGGGCCGCGCTGCACTCCCTGCCCCAGGCCGAGACCGCCGAGGACGGTGCGTCGTGACGGCCGTCGTGCTCCACCTCGTCCCGAGTCTCGCCACGACCTCGTCCCGATCTTGCTGGGGCGCTGGACGGGCGTTGCGTTGCCGCACGTCACAGGCGTGCCGACCTCGTCCCGACCTCGTCCCGGAGATCGGGACGGGGTGGGTCCCCGCCGAGCCCCGGAACGGCTCCGCCTGCACGGTCTTCCGGCACATCCAAGTTACCCGCAAGTCACCTCGTCCCACCTCGTCCCGTGACGCTTCGTCAGTACGCAAAGTGTACGTAAAGGCCGCAGGTCACAGCGTCGCCAACCTCGTCCCGATCTTGGTCGCGACCTCGTCCCGACCTGACACACCGTCACGGGACGAGGTCACACCCCCTCCCACCAGCGCATCCCTTGATCGCTTGACCTCGTCCCACCTCGTCCCGGACGAGGTCGGGACGAGGACGCAGCGACCTCGTCCCTCGTCCCCCGCCTTATAGGGGGACGAGGACGAGCGTCGCGCACCACCCGCCCAACCCAGTCCGACACCGACCACGAAAGGCACAGCGCATGACCCCCGAACAGGCGACGTGGGTCCAAGAGCACGTCCTGACCCCCCGGGAGATCCCTCCGCCCGCCGCCCGATGCCCCTGCCAAATCGTCTCCAACGCCTGTGAGACCGGCGAGCACAGCGACTGCGGACACGACTACTGGACCACCCACCAGTGCCCCGAGCGGGAGACCGTCATCGGCCAGGGCTTCGGCCCATTCCCCTGCAAGGGCTCGCTCCGCCTCTACGGCAACGCCGACGTCTACCTCGCCGACCGCCAATGCCGCGTCTGGTGCAACTGCCACTGCCACCAGCCCGCACCGCAGCCCACCGCAGCACCACACCGCACCGAGCAGCTCGACCTCTTCGCGGCTGTCACGTAGCCCTCACCCGGCCGATCCGGTTCCACCGGCCCCCGCGCAATACAGCCACCCACCCGACACCCACCAGGAAGGCACCCACCATGACCCGCGAACTGCCCCACGACCCGTACATCACCGCCGTCTGCGACGCTCTCACCGCCGCCGGCCTGGAGCCCACCGAGTACTGGACCGAGGACACCGAACTCGACCCGTACCGCGACGACGACCTCGCCGGCCTCGCGACGATGCTGACCGCGGTCCTCGTCTGGGACGGCGACCACCCGGCCATCGGGGACGCCGTCGCCGAGCACGGCATCACCGTGCTGTGGGAGCACCCGGCCGAGCAGTGGCAGTGGGCGCGCCGCAAGGGGGACGGCCACCTGGAGCGGGAGCCGGAGTTCCTGCCGGCGCTCGGCCGGTACGCCGACCCGGCCGCCGTGGTCGCCGTGGTCCGGGCGTTGCTGGCCGGTGAGCCGCTGCCGGAGGGGCACGCGCCGTACTGGCATGAGGCGGACAGCGTGCGGCGCGCGGTGGACGCGTGGGCCGCGGCCGAGACGAGCCTGTGACCATCGCCGCCCTCCTCAACCTCCTCGCCGAGATCGACCGTCAGGGCGGCCCCGAGGCCGCCCGCCAGGACCGCCTTCACCTCGACTGCCAAAGGAGCACCGCACCGATGACCACCGCACCCGCCCACTCCGTCCCGCAGCCGACCGCGCCGCTCGTCGCGCTGCGTCCGCCGGCCGCCGACGAGACCCCGGAGCAGCTGCCCGTCAGCAAGCTCCTCGCGTGGGGCGACCAGCACGACGACCCCGACATCCAGAACCAGGCCGCACGAGCCCGGGCCGCGCTCGCCGGCCTGCGCCAGCGGTACGCCGCCGACCGGGAACTGTCCGCGCTCACCAGCGAGGAGGAGCAGCTGGCGCAGCGCCTGGCGGAGATCCGCGCGCGGAAGGACGAGCTGGAGCCGGCCAAGCCGAAGAAGACCCGGAAGCCGGTCGACTACCCGGCGGCCGAGGTGCGCGCCTGGGCGGCGGAGAACGGCGTGGACTGCCCGGCGGTCGGCAGGGTGCCGAAGGCAGTCGTGGACGCCTGGCGCGCCGCCCAGTCGCAGGCCAGCTGAGCACCAGTACGGCCGCCCGCAGTCGAGTTGCGGGCGGCCGGCCACCCCAGACCCTACCCACCCCACCGGAGCGACCGTGACCGCCTTCGTCCGCGCGTTCATCTTCTGCAACGGCTGCGACGAGCCGTTCGACACCAGCACCGTCCCCGCCGCCCCGGGCGTGAGCGAGGCCCGGCGCCAGGCCAAGGCCCGCGGCTGGGTCCACAAGCGCGACGGCCGCGACTTCTGCGACGGCTGCGCCGCCAGGGCCCGCCGCGCGAAGAAGCGCCGCCGCGCCCGCCGTAACGCCGACCTCTGGGGCCAGGGCCTCACCGTGCGCCAGCGCCACTCCATCCGCGACGTGCCGCTGGTCGGGGCGTACCTGTGACCGCCGTCATCGCGTACGTCGTGCTCGTCGTCAGCACCTCAGGCGTGCTCTGCGCCCACTGGCTCTACCTGCCACGACCCACCACCCACCGAAAGGACCAGGCCTCGTGAGCACGCCCGCCACGCCCGGCGTCCTCGTCCTCGCCGCCCTCGCCTGCTTCGTGCTCGGCGGCCTGTGCTTCCTCGCCGCTGGCATCACCTCCCTCACCGACATCATCCGCACCCGAAGGAGCCCTCGATGAGCGAACAACCCCGTCGCTTCCACCTCCAGCGCGACACCGACATCACCGGCGTATCCGGCACGGGGACCGTGGCCGACGGCGTGGTGTGGCCGGATGGCACGGTGTCGATCCGGTGGCGAGGAGAACGGCCCTCCACCGTCCACTGGGGCAGCCTGGCGGACGCCGAAGCCGTCCACGGACACGGCGGCCACACCCGCATCGTCTGGGACGACCCCGAGCCCGCCGACGACCCGATGACTGTCCTGCGTGCCATCGAGGACGCGCCCCGCTACGAGCTGGTGCCCGGCTGCCCCCACTGCCCCGACGGCCACACCCCGCCCAACCACGGTCAGCCCTGGGGCGCGTTCATCGGTCCTCAGCGGGACAGCGACGGCCAGCCAACGCAGATCATCGTGGCCCGGGCCGGCGGAGCACACGTTGCCGAGTCCGACGTCCAGTGGATCTGGGCCCGGCTCAACGGGACTGGCCAGCAGTGACCGGCCCCAGCAGCACGCCCCGGGGCGAGCACACGCCCGCCCCGGGCATCACCTGGACCCACCGCCTGGTCCGCCGTGAGCAGCTGGCGGACAACGATGCACCCGACCCCACCCCACCGAACCGCGAGACCCGCCGCGCCCTGGCGCGTGCAGCACGGAGGAAGAAGTGACCGCGGAGCAGACCGAGCACGCAGCACCCATCGACTGGCAGGCCATCGCCCAGAAGCGCGAGCACGGCCTGAAGGCCCTCGGCGAGCACAAGCACACGGCCGAGGAGGAGCGGGACGGCGCGTACCGCGAGCGCGCCCACCTCGTCGCCCTCCTCGCCGCCATGACCGACGGCGCGGTCATCACCTACGCCCCCGACGTCGAAGAGCCCGGCTGGCAGATCGTCTACCTCACCCTCGGCGGCCAGCAGTGCAGCTGGCACATCGCGCCCCGGGACGCCGACCTCTTCGAACACGTCGAGCGCGTCGGCGCCCTGGACGTCCGCGCCCTGTGGGACGGCCACACCACCGAGGAGAAGTACACGCACATCGCCGCGTGGACGGCCCAGCTGGCGCAGCGCGAGCACCAACAGCCCTGAGCAGGACGAAGACTCACCCGCCCCCCACCACGCCCAAGCAGGGAGCCCACATGCACGACGCCCGAGTCCGCGAACTCCTCCGTCCCCACCGCGACGGCGGCCCCATCAGCCGCCTCTACGCCACCGGCGAGATCACCGAACACACCACCCCGGCACTCGAAGAGCGGATGATCCACCTCACGCTTGACGCCCGGGACACGGAGGCCGACCTGATCGGCGACGTCATCGACTACGTGGTCCAGGTCGGCGCCCGGCCGCCCGTCTCCGGCTGGACCACCCGCCGCTGAACACGCGACAGGGGCGCGCCCACGATCTCCCCAGACCCGGCGCGCCCCCTCGGTGCTTATCACCGTACCGTCCCCAGCACCACGGGAGCACCCACGATGAGCACCGCCGCCACCCACCTCCGCACCATCGCCCTCCACTGGACCGACCTCGCCGAAGCCGCCGGCCAGCCCGTCACCGTCGGCGCCTTCGGGTTGGGATTGAAGGGCTACCTCGCCCGCCTCGACCAGGTCGACGCCGAACAGATCGAGTACGAACGCCTCCAGGCCGCCTACCTCCGCTCCCTGGAGCGGGACCCGATCCAGCTCGGCGACCGCCCCGTCCCAGTCCGCCTGCACATCCTCGACACCATGCGCGTCATCGAGGCCGCCCTCGTCGCCTGCGCCGACGACATCGCCCACGCCGCCCAGCGCGCGCCGATTCTGGCCCCCACCGCCCGACGAACCGCCGTCGTCCCGTACGCCAGCCAGCGTGACGCCGACATCGCGGCGGCCGACCGGCGGCGGCGCGAGCAACTCGCGCTCGCCGACCAGCGCGACCCGCGTCGCTGGCGGTACACCGGCCGCCGGACCGCGCCGTACGCCGCGCTGTGGCTGCTGGCCCGGGTCGAGCGCGCGCCGGGCCCGTGCCGCCCGATCACCGATGCGCAGGAGCGGCGGATCGGTACGGTCGCGGCCGGCGCCGCCGAGCGCCTGGAGCGCGCCCTCGACATCGCCGCGCAGCGCCGGACCCTGGAGCAGCGGCACGACTGCGGCGGCCTGATCGACGTGCACGGCGGGGAGGGCAGGGAGCCGGTCGCGCACTGCACCGGGTGCGGAGCGGTCTGGACGAAGGCCGGTGCGATCCCCGCCTGACTCAAGGCGGGGAACGGTGTCAGTGCCGTGCCCCATACTGGCTGGCAGGGCGCGGGGCCTTGATGAAGTGAGGTACTTCGCACATGCCCACCATCACGGTCACGTTCTACGGCGGCCCCTTCGACGGCCAGACAGAACACTGGCCCGTCACCGAGACGCTCGATCGCAACCTCAGCATCCGGCCGGACCACGATCCGGCAGCGCTGGCCATTTACCGGCTGCGCTCGATCACGCTCAGCACGCCACCCCGAGCCGATTACGCGTACGAGGGTGCCGTCTCCGCGACGAGGACCTGAGCAGCACGCGGCCCGCCTGTGCCGGGGGGACTGGCGGGCCGTGATGCCTCAGTTCAGCCATCGAACCCGCACGGCCGTAGGAACCTCCACGTCACAGGGCACCACCCACGGCTCGAACTCCTCGCGCGTGCAGGTGATCACGAGCCGCATCGGCGCATTCAGCCATTCGTCGCGCCACCGCCGTTCAACATCCGGGCCTTCCTGCCAGTGGGGGGGCCGCGTCCGCTCGATGCTGAACGGCCGCCCCGTACCGACGCTCAGTGAGAACGGTGCAACCGTCTGCCCGTTCTCGTCAGCGCCGTCTGCGCCATGGGTGAAGCGGCACGGACCCCAGACCTGGGCGTCGAGGTCCTCCTGGGTAGGTCCGCCGGGAAGCCGCGCCGTGCGGTCCATATCGTCACTGCTGACGATCCGGACCGCGATCTCGTCAAGGCGTCCCAGCGGCAAGGGACCGACGAGACGGATACTGAGAGCTGCACGGCCGCTCTCGCTGCGCTCGATGCTGATGTCGAACTGCGGCGTGAGGTCAGCGTGCCACCGCTGACGTTCGATGCGCGCCACAGCCTCGGCGGTCTTCGCCGACCGGCGAGCTGCGAGCCAGGCGCCCCAGGTGGCGATCGCACTGAGGCCGGCAGTGGAGACGGCGCCTATGTCCGCCCACGGGATACTCATGGGTCGGGAGAGTAGCGGGATCGTTCAGTGCCCCCACACGTCCGGCCCGCCGCCACGCCACTCGATCAGCCCCGACCGGACGACATCCATCTCGTCCCACCCCTCCAGGCCGGCCTCCTGCATGAACCTCGCGACGTCCCGCACGCTGTACGCCCGGCCCAGGATCTCGCCGTCGACCCGCACCCGGCGCCCGCCCTCCTCATCGGGCGGGTAGATCACCACAGGCTGCGTGCTGGCCATGAACCCAAGGTGCGCCGTGTTGACGTCCGACGCACCTGGGGCTGCTCCGTCTGCCATGCTGGCCGCCATGGCTCACCGCCCGTACCCCAACCCCGCCCGCGCCCGCCGACAGCTGGACCGGCACAAGTCCCAGCCGCCGTCCGCGTCGCAGCCCACGGCGGCCGAGGCCAGCGCGACGCTGGCCGACTTCTTCAAGGCGATGCCGAAGGTCGGGGAGTACCGCCTCTCGACGCGCTGACCCTGGGCCGCTCCGGTTCCGACCCCGGCGTCACCCCGCCTGGTCTTCCTCCACGTGCCGGACCGCCCGCTTCACTGCCATCTCCACGTCGTACCGGGACTGCCCACTCGCCGTCGCGTGGTCGGTGATCGCCGCCTGCACCGCGGCTGCGGCCTCGCGCCAAGCTCGGCGCTGCGCCTCGTACTCCTCGCCGTCCAGGCCGACCAGCTTGGCTCGCTGTTCCTCGGCGGCGCGCTCCAGTGCGATCAGATCATCAGGTAGGTCCACGGAGCGGATCTTAGGCCTGGACATGACGATGCCCCCGCCTCGGCGCGCGCGACGGGGGCTGAACGGGGGCGGCTACGGCCGCCAGTCCTCGCGGTAGCCGGGTCGGTCGCCGTACGGCAGACCGAGCAGGCGAACTACCGGGGTGAGCTGCTGAGCGACCCGGATCAACTCCGTCTCCTGTTGGTGAAGGCGGCCGAACTCGTCGGGGTCCGCGTCGATCACCTGACGCATCCGGTCACGTAGGACAACTCGCTCCTCTACAGCCGCCGCGTACAGGTCAACGATCTGCCGTTTGGCAGCAACCTCACGCAGCACCCGGCGCGGATCGTGCTCGGTGACATGGGCTGCCAGCCCTGCTCCCACGTTGAGGATCAGGTCGGTGCCGCGCGCGGACACGACCTTGCCGCCCAAGTCGTCGTCCGGCTGGTACACCCAGTCCAGGTTCACCTGGCCGAGCGAGTCATCGGCCGCCCGCGCGATCCGCTCGTCCTCGTTGAGCTGGGCGCGCAGCCACTGCACGAACTCGCGGGCCGCTTCCAGGGCCTCGTTCGGCGGGACCGCAGGTCTGGTCGACTCCACTGACACTCCTTCGTCTTGGGTCGCGAGGTCTGTGCGCTTGCCCGGCCGCGGCGGGTTGGCTGCGAAGAATGCGGCAACCTCGTCCGCGCGGAACCGGGGCCGGGTGCTGCCCTCACCCTCGACGGGCTTCGGGAAGGCGCCGCGCCGCCGGTACGAGTGCACCGTCTGGCGGCTGACCCCGTGCTCCTCCGCGATCTCCGTGACGGTCATCAAGCGCGGAACCCCCTCGCTGTCAGGGCTCTTGGGCACGACAACATCCTTCCCGAACCTCTTGACGTTGTAAAGAGGTTCCTGCCAGTCTGGCACTGCACCAATGGAACGGCCCCGGTCGGTGTGTGGAAGCCCGACCGGGGCCAGCCGTCCCCTGCCGTGAACAGGAGAAATGACCGTGCCCAACGGTATCGGCACCATCCCGAACCCCACCAGCGTCCTCCCCGAGCCCAGCTACGCCGCGCAGATCCTCACCGTCGCCGCCCGCGTCCTCTGCCTCGGCAGCAGCGTCGCCCCCGTCACCCCGTGGAGCGTCCACGACGCCCTCACCACCGGCGAGAAGGCCATCACCGCCACCCTCCCCGACGCCGTACGCGCCGACGCCTCCGCCCGCGCCCGCGCCATGCTCCCCCAGATCGCCCGCACCAGCTGCGGCGAGTACGCGGTCCGCCTGGCCGACGCCGCGAGGGACCTGTGATGAGCGAGCAGCAGCCCGAGGAACGGGACCCGGCCCCCAAGCCCAACCCGATCAGCGGCGAGCCCGCCACGGTCGAGGCGTGCCAGCAGGACTACGCCGACGCCGACGACGTCCGCCGGCGCCTCGGCTGGAAGGACAGCGACTGATGCGCGCCCTCTGCCTCCTCGGCCGCCACCTCCACTGACCCGCCAGACCGCCGGCCCCCGCGGACACCCACCCCCTCGCCCGTCCGCGGGGGCCGGCCTCTTCCCGCTCCCGGAGGAGCACCGTGAGAACCCGCACCATCGAGCGGACCCGGCTCGTCCCGCACACCGTCGACGGCGTCACCGAGATGGTCCTCGACCGCGAGAAGATCGAGGTCCCCGCTCCGCCCCGCGACTGGGACCAACTCGTCCGCACCGCTGTCACCGCCGGCGCGATCGTCCTCGTTGCCGCCTCCCTCGCCTGGACGACCGCCAGCATCGGCGACCTCCTCTCCGCCGTCACGATCGCCGTTGTCGCCTACGCCGCTGCGGTTGCCTTCGACGCCAGCTGGATCATGTGCATGGGGGTGGAGTGGCTGCTGCGCTACGACCCCGAGCGCGCGCAGGTCGCGCGCCGGGCCGGCCGGTGGGCGCTCGCCGTGTCCATGGGCGCGGTCTTCGCTCACGGCTACCTCATCGCCGACACGTGGGTGATCGGTGCGGTCGGTGCTGTCGTGTCCGCGCTCGCCAAGGGCGGCTGGTCCATGGCCATGCGCGTGCACGCCCGGCCGCTCGACCCTCGCACCCAGCAGTGGGTGGCCAAGCGGCGTGCCGCCCTAGACGGCAAGCTCGCCATGATCCCGATCCGCCGGGAGCTTCAGCGCGGCGAGGCCGTGATCGACGCGGAGCAACGCGCCCTCGGTGCGCTCGCGGATTCCGGATCCGCCGATCCGGACCAGTCCGGACGATCCGACGACGATCCGAACGCCGACGTACGCGCGATCCGCCCCGGCGCCCTGACCACGAAGGACGCGGTCCGGATCGCCTGGGACAGCGGAATCCGCGACGACGCCGCCGCCGTCCGCTACGTCGCCGACGTCACCGGCAAGGCCCCGTCCCCGGACACGGTCGCCCGCTACATGCGCATGTTCCGCCAAGGGTTGGCTGGCTGATGGCCGCCGCCGGTCTGCTCCTCGCCATCGTCTGCATCGCGGTCGTCGCGCTCGCTCTCGGTGTGGCCGTCGCCTCCTGGGACGGCCACACCCGCAGCTGGGCCCCGCGTCTCGCCCGCGGCGCCGCCGTCACCGTCGGCGCCGCCCTGCTGCTCCTCGCCGCCCTCCACCCCGCCGCCGGCGCCCTCGCCCTCCTGCACTGAAGGACCCACCCCATGCTCCTCGCCATACTCGCCATCGCCGCCCTGGCGCCCGGCCTCGCCACCGCCTGGACACTCCGCGACCGCGGCTGGGCCATCGCCGTCCTCGCCGCCGTCGGTATCACCGCGGCCTTGCCCCTGGTGCTGCTCGCCAGCCTGCTCGCCTTCCCGCCGCTCGGCCTCATCGTCAGCGCGGCATCCGCCGTCGCCGCACTCCGGGGCTACGACGACGGCGGATGCCGCGCTG
>NZ_MUMF01000361.1 GCF_002155905.1 Streptomyces tricolor
GCGGCGGGCCTGCTCGGCGCCCTGGCCTTCGGGGACGAGTTCCGCCACCCCGCCCTGGCGGCCGACCGCGGCACCGTCCCCCGCAGGCTGGGACTGCTCACCGCGAAACTGCTCGTCTCCGGGGCCGCCGCGGTGCTGCTCGCCTTCCTCACCGTGGGCTGCGACGCCGAAGTGCTCTACATCGTCTACGGACGGGAGCTCACGCAAGTTCCCGCGGACTGGCTCTCGCTCACCGCGAGTTGGTTCGGGCTGGTCGTCGGCTGCGCCTGGGCCGGTGTGCTGGCGGCCGGAGTGTTCCGGTCCACGACGGCCGGACTGGCCGCCGTCCTCGCCGTACCCGTGCTCGTCGTGCCCCTCGTGCACAAGGCCCTGCAGGGCCCGGCCGTGCGGCTGGCGGCCGACTTCCCGGTGCGGATGCACGAGGTCTTCCTGTTGCAGTGGCCCTTCGGAGGGGAGCGGTACCTGCTCGCCGCAGCTCGGATCCTCGCCCAACCCGTAGGCGCAGCAATGGCGTTGTCGCTGGCGGCGCTACTCTGCGCGTACGTGCTCACGGCGCTGCGTACCCGGCTCCACTGACGACGGTCCGCACGCTTCTGGTACCCGTGTGCCCACAACTCCCCGCAGAAAGCCCATTTCTTTCCGATAAGGCGTCAATTGCGACGGGGTGAGCGATCACCCTTTCGTGTGCTTTTCACCAAAGACCTCAAGGGAGTTGGAGGCGACGCCGACAAAGGATCCGTGAGTACCCTTGCGCACACCATGATGACCGCCGCCCGCCCCGCAGACTCAGGTCTGGCCGGCCCGGGCGAACTCGACCGCTACCCCTACGCCGAGGCCCCGGTGGCCGACCGCGTCGGCGCGCCCGCCTGGGACACCGGGGACCCGGAGCTGGGCCGCGTGGGCCGGCGGGCCACGGGCAGCCGCGGGCGCGGACTGCACGGCCAACTCGTCCAGCAGCTGGGACAGATGATCGTCTCCGGCGACCTGGGGGCCGACCGCCCGCTCGTGCCCGAGGAGATCGGCCAGCGTTTCGAGGTGTCCCGCACCGTCGTCCGCGAGTCCCTCCGCGTCCTCGAGGCCAAGGGCCTGGTCAGCGCCCGCCCGAACGTCGGCACGCGCGTGCGTCCCGTCAGCGACTGGAACCTGCTCGATCCGGACATCATCGAGTGGCGGGCCTTCGGGCCGCAGCGCGACGACCAGCGCCGGGAGCTGAGCGAGCTGCGCTGGACGATCGAGCCGCTCGCCGCCCGTCTCGCCGCCGGGCACGGGCGCGAGGAGGTGCAGCAGCGCCTCTGCGACATGGTCGAGATCATGAGCCACGCCATGGCGCAGGGCGACGCGCTCACCTACTCGCGCGCCGACACCGAGTTCCACACGATGCTCATCCAGATCGCGGGCAACCGCATGCTGGAGCACCTCTCCGGCATCGTCTCGGCGGCCCTCCAGGTCTCCGGCGGGCCGGTCACGGCCTGTGACCGGCCGAACGAGGCGTCCCTCGCGCAGCACGCGCGCATCGTCGACGCGCTCGGCACCGGCGACGGCACGGCGGCGGAGACGGCCATGCGCCAGCTGCTCACGGTCCACCCCGAGGTGGAGCGCGTGGTGCCCGCCCCGCGCGAGCACTGACCCCGCGAGGGGTGCGGTGCGGTCGCCGGTGTGCGGCGTGCTCGTGGTGCTCGTGGCGGCGCCGGACCCGGGTACCGGCCGTCGCCGGACCCCGTCGGACCCTCTGGAGTCCGGCGGGGCCCGGCGGTGCGACGGGAGACCCTGGTCGTGGGTGTGGCCGGGATGGCAACCACTGATGATCTCATCTGCGCATGTCTGACCGCTTTTGACCGCTTACGGGGTGTGACTCGGGCCACGTAGATTGGGCGTAACGCTCGTGGAGACAGCGCGATGACCTAAGAGGTGACAGCCGCGGAAGGAATACGGACGCCAGATCAGGCGCTGTGCATCTTCCCGGCCCCCGCCCGCGCCGTCGGCCCATCCCCAGGCCGGTGGTCGGCTCCTGTCCGCAGTGGACGGTGCCGGAAGCCGTTTTCCAACGTTCCGAGAGGTTGTTCGTGTCGGCCAGCACATCCCGTACGCTCCCGCCGGAGATCGCCGAGTCCGTCTCTGTCATGGCGCTCATTGAGCGGGGAAAGGCTGAGGGGCAGATCGCCGGCGACGATGTGCGTCGGGCCTTCGAAGCTGACCAGATTCCGGCCACTCAGTGGAAGAACGTACTGCGCAGCCTCAACCAGATTCTTGAGGAAGAGGGTGTGACGCTGATGGTCAGTGCCGCAGAGCCCAAGCGCACCCGCAAGAGCGTCGCAGCGAAGAGCCCGGCGAAGCGCACCGCCACCAAGACGGTCGCGGCGAAGACGGTGACCACCAGGAAGGCCACCGCGACCACGGCTGCCCCCGCGGCGCCCGCCGCCCCGGCAGCAGCCGATTCCGCCGAAGAGGCCGCCCCCGCCAAGAAGGCCGCCGCCAAGAAGGCGACCGCCAAGAAGACGGTCGCCAAGAAGGCCGTCGCCAAGAAGACGGCCGCCAAGAAGACCACGGCCAAGAAGGACGACGTCGAGCTTCTCGACGAGGAGGTCCTGGAGGACACCAAGGTCGCCGACGAGCCGGAGGGCGCCGAGAGCGCCGGCTTCGTCCTGTCCGACGAGGACGAGGACGACGCGCCCGCGCAGCAGGTCGCCGCCGCCGGTGCCACCGCCGACCCGGTCAAGGACTACCTGAAGCAGATCGGCAAGGTCCCCCTGCTCAACGCCGAGCAGGAGGTCGAGCTGGCCAAGCGCATCGAGGCGGGCCTGTTCGCCGAGGACAAGCTGGCGAACTCCGACAAGCTCGCCCCGAAGCTCAAGCGCGAGCTGGAGATCATCGCCGAGGACGGCCGCCGCGCCAAGAACCACCTCCTGGAGGCCAACCTCCGACTGGTGGTCTCCCTGGCCAAGCGCTACACCGGCCGCGGCATGCTCTTCCTGGACCTCATCCAGGAGGGCAACCTCGGTCTGATCCGCGCGGTCGAGAAGTTCGACTACACCAAGGGCTACAAGTTCTCCACGTACGCCACCTGGTGGATCCGTCAGGCCATCACCCGCGCCATGGCCGACCAGGCCCGCACCATCCGTATCCCGGTGCACATGGTCGAGGTCATCAACAAGCTCGCGCGCGTGCAGCGCCAGATGCTCCAGGACCTGGGCCGCGAGCCCACCCCGGAGGAGCTGGCCAAGGAACTCGACATGACCCCGGAGAAGGTCATCGAGGTCCAGAAGTACGGCCGCGAGCCCATCTCGCTGCACACCCCGCTAGGCGAGGACGGCGACAGCGAGTTCGGTGACCTCATCGAGGACTCCGAGGCCGTCGTTCCGGCCGACGCGGTCAGCTTCACGCTCCTCCAGGAGCAGCTGCACTCCGTCCTGGACACCCTGTCCGAGCGCGAGGCGGGCGTCGTCTCCATGCGCTTCGGTCTCACCGACGGTCAGCCGAAGACCCTCGACGAGATCGGCAAGGTGTACGGCGTGACGCGTGAGCGCATCCGCCAGATCGAGTCCAAGACCATGTCGAAGCTGCGCCACCCGTCGCGTTCGCAGGTGCTGCGCGACTACCTCGACTAGGTCCCGCGTCTACGACGGCGAAGGCCCGGTTCCCCTCGCGGGAGCCGGGCCTTCGTGCTGCGCACTCGCGACAGGTGGATCACTCTGGGTGTCCAGGAGGACCGCAGAGTGAGGAGCATGCATGCGCCGTTCCGTTGCCCGGGCACTGATCCGGCCGCTGGCCCTTGCGGCCACCGTGACCGCGATACCCCTGGTGAGCCCCACTCATGCGGTCGCCGACAGCGTCGTGGTCGGTGGGTTCCCGATAGACGTCTCCCAGGCTCCGTGGACGGTGGCACTGGCCAGCCGTGACCTGTTCGGAGGTATGCGGGCGGGGCAGTTCTGCGGCGCCGTGGCCATCGGGCGCAGCACGGTGCTCACCGCGGCCCACTGCCTGGCCACGGACGTGCTCGGGGTACCGGCGAACCGTGTGCGCGACCTCAAGGTCATCGCGGGCCGCACGGACCTGCTGTCCGGGCAGGGGGAGGAGATCGCCGTACGGGAGATCCGTTTCAATCCCGCGTACGACGTCACGACCAACTCCGGCGACTTCGCGGTCCTCGGGCTGGCCGCACCGCTGCCGCAGAGCGCGGTCGTCACCATGGCCGGCGCGGGCGACCCGGCCTACGCACCGGGCACCCAGGCCCTGGTGACCGGATGGGGTGACACGACCGGCACAGGTGCGTACGCGCGCCGGCTCCGCGCCGCACGCGTGCGCGTGCTGCCCGACGAGCTGTGCGCCCGCGCCTACCCCGGCGGCCCTGAGGGGACCTATCAGGCCAGCACCATGCTGTGCGCCGGTGAGGCCGCCGGAGGGCCCGACGGCTGCCAGGGGGACAGCGGCGGGCCTCTGGTGGCCGGGGGACGGCTGATCGGCCTCGTGTCGTGGGGGAGCGGCTGCGGGCGGGCAGGGCTCCCCGGCGTCTACACGCGCGTCTCCGAGGTCGTACGGGCCTTGAAAGCGGCCACAGCGGCCCAGAAGCGGCCCGTCGCGCGCCCGCGAGCGCGTGCGGGGGCATGAGCACGGGCGGCCCCTCCTGGTGAGGAGAGGCCGCCCGTTCACCGGCCTGCGCCGGGGCTGGCTCGTCGTGTGTGCGAGATTCAGCGCTCTTCGTCGGAAGCGGTGTTCGGAACGGCCGTCAGTCGCTCCGTCTCGTCCTGTATCTCAGCGGCGATCTTCTTGAGTTCCGGCTCGAACTTGCGACCGTGGTGGGCGCAGAAGAGCAGTTCTCCGCCGCTCAGCAGGACGACGCGCAGGTATGCCTGGGCGCCGCAGCGGTCGCAGCGATCGGCGGCCGTCAGCGGGCTCGCGGGGGTCAGAACAGTAGTCACGTCGCCTCTTCTCTAGCTCGACGAGCTGTCGTACCAGGGTCAACATCCAACCAGCCCGAAAACGTTCCCGCTCGTGGCTTTTCCTCGAAAAAATCTTTCCGGGGCGGCTGTCTGCTGCCGGTTGGCGGCGAATGTGCCGTATTGCGTCTCTTGTGTGCGTACGGGTTCGCGCTGTCTTGCTGTCTCGGTCCTCCCGGCTGGGTTGCCGGTTGTTCATGAGGACGTGCCCGGAGCCTAAATGGTTCATGCCTCGAAGGGAACGTGATGTGTACTTCACTCCATCGAGGGATCGAACGTGTATGCGAACTTGGACTAGTGTGAGGGGCCGACGAGGGTGGCGTTACACCGGCTCTACCAGGGCTCGGTACCCTCTGTGCGGCGACCGAAGCCGCCCCCTTACCCAAAAGGGGGCCACCTGAAATTCAGCGAGGAGCGAACCGCGTGACCGCCGATACGTCCGTGCCGTCCACAGCGCTGCTGGCAGGAGCAGACCGGGACGGTTCCAACTACACCGCGCGGCACCTGCTCGTCCTCGAGGGCCTCGAGGCCGTGCGCAAGCGCCCTGGCATGTACATCGGCTCGACGGACAGCCGCGGTTTGATGCACTGCCTGTGGGAGATCATCGACAACTCGGTCGACGAGGCCCTCGGCGGCTACTGCGACCACATCGAGGTGGTCCTCCACGACGACGGCTCCGTCGAGGTGCGCGACAACGGCCGGGGCATCCCCGTGGACGTGGAGCCGAAGACCGGCCTGTCCGGGGTCGAGGTCGTCATGACGAAGCTCCACGCGGGCGGCAAGTTCGGCGGCGGCTCGTACGCCGCCTCCGGTGGTCTGCACGGCGTCGGCGCCTCCGTGGTCAACGCCCTGTCCGCCCGGCTCGACGTCGAAGTGGATCGCGGCGGCCACACCCATGCCATCAGCTTCCGGCGTGGCGTGCCCGGCGTCTTCGCCGCCGGCAGCGCCGAAGCGAAGTTCGAGGCCAAGAGCGGTCTGCGCAAGACCAAGAAGATCCCCAAGACGCGCACCGGCACGCGCGTGCGGTACTGGGCCGACCGGCAGATCTTCCTCAAGGACGCCAAGCTCTCCCTGGAGAACCTGCACCAGCGTGCCCGGCAGACCGCGTTCCTGGTGCCCGGCCTGACCATCGTCGTGCGCGACGAGTTCGGCCTCGGTGAAGGCGGCAGCAAGGGCGAGGAGTCCTTCCGCTTCGACGGCGGCATCAGTGAGTTCTGCGAGTACCTGGCCAACGACAAGGCGATCTGCGACGTCCTCCGGTTCTCGGGCCGGGGCACCTTCAAGGAGACCGTTCCGGTCCTCGACGAGCACGGCCAGATGACCCCCACCGAGGTCACCCGTGAGCTGGGGGTCGACGTCGCGCTGCGCTGGGGCACCGGATACGACACCACCGTCCGGTCCTTCGTGAACATCATCGCCACCCCCAAGGGCGGCACTCACGTCACCGGCTTCGAGCAGGCGCTCACCCAGACGCTGAACGATGTGCTGCGCGCCAAGAAGCTGCTCCGTGTGGCCGAGGACAACATCGTCAAGGACGACGCCCTGGAGGGCCTCACCGCGGTCGTCACGGTCCGCCTGGCCGAGCCGCAGTTCGAGGGGCAGACCAAGGAGGTCCTCGGTACCTCGGCGGCCCGCCGCATCGTGAACAGCGTGGTCACCAAGGAACTGAAGGCCTTCCTCACGGCGACCAAGCGTGACGCCGCCGCCCAGGCCCGGGTCGTCATGGAGAAGGTGGTCGCGGCCGCCCGTACCCGGGTCGCGGCACGCCAGCACAAGGACGCCCAGCGCCGGAAGACCGCCCTGGAGTCCTCGTCCCTGCCGGCCAAGCTCGCCGACTGCCGCAGCGACGACGTCGACCGCAGCGAGCTGTTCATCGTCGAGGGCGACTCCGCGCTCGGTACGGCCAAGCTGGCACGGAACTCCGAGTTCCAGGCCCTGCTGCCGATCCGCGGCAAGATCCTCAACGTGCAGCGGTCGTCGGTGACCGACATGCTCAAGAACGCCGAGTGCGGTGCGATCATCCAGGTCATAGGGGCGGGCTCGGGCCGCACCTTCGACATCGACCAGGCCCGCTACGGCAAGATCATCATGATGACCGACGCCGATGTGGACGGCTCCCACATCCGGTGTCTGCTGCTGACGCTGTTCCAGCGCTACATGCGGCCCATGGTCGAGGCCGGCCGGGTCTTCGCCGCCGTGCCGCCGCTGCACCGCATCGAGCTGGTCCAGCCGAAGAAGGGCCAGGAGAAGTACG
>NZ_MUMF01000362.1 GCF_002155905.1 Streptomyces tricolor
CCGCCCCGCGGGCGCGGGCAACCCCCACGCGCCCGGACCCCGCAGAGCGGCGAATCCCCCGCCCCGTCAGCCGACGAGCAGACGGATCGTGCCGTCCGCCGTCGCCTCGACCCGCACCTGAGTGAGGTCGCGCACCGCCACGTCCGGTTCGTGGGAGACGGCACGCGGGCCGACGCCCACCACGGTCATCCCCGCGGAGCGCCCCGCCGAGATCCCCGCCCCGGAGTCCTCGAAGACCACGCAGTCGGCCGGCTCGACCCCCAGTTCGGCGGCGCCCTTCAGGAAGCCCTCGGGGTCGGGCTTGCTCGCGCCGACCGACTCGGCGGTGATGCGGACGGCCGGCAGGGGCAGCCCGGCGGCGTTCATGCGGGCGGTGGACAGCGCCACGTCGGCGGAGGTGACCAGGGCGTGCGGCAGCCCCTCCAGCGCGGCGAGGAAGGCCCGCGCACCGGGGATCTCGACGACGCCGTCGGTGTCGGCGGTCTCCTCCGCGAGCATCCGGGCGTTGTCGGCGAGGTTCTGCTCCACGGGCCGGTCGGGCAGCAGGACGGCCATGGAGGCGTGGCCCTGCCGGCCGTGCACGACCTTCATCACCTCGTCGCCGTCCAGCCCGTGCCGCTCGGCCCAGCGCCGCCAGATGCGCTCGACCACGGCGTCGGAGTTGACGAGGGTGCCGTCCATGTCGAGCAGGAGGGCACGGGCGGTCAGGACGGTGGGCGTGGGGGTGGCCGGCATCGGCAGCTCCAGGAACGAAACAGGCCCCGTGCGGGGAGGGACAAGGCGGCCCCGCCCGCCGGTCAGGGAAAACGGGCGGGAGCCACTTTGTTCCTCCACGGTACAAAACCCGCCCCGGATCCCGCCACCACCCCGGGCGAGCATTCACCCGGCGTTCAGCTCAGCCGCTCACGGCCTCCCACAGGCTCCACACGCCGAGCGCCAGCATCAGCAGCGCCGCGATCTGCGTGATCAGCCGCAGCGGTACGCGCTTCATCAGGGCCTTTCCGCCGACGATGCCGAGTCCGGCGACGGCCCACAGACCGAGCACCGCACCGAGGCCGACGGAGACCGGGTCGTCGTAGCGGGCGGCCAGGTTGGCGGTCATGATCTGGGTGAGATCGCCGAACTCTGCGACCAGGATGAGCATGAAGCCCGTCCCCGCGACCTTCCAGAAGGACTGGTCGGCGGGCTTCTTGATCTCCTCCTCGTCCTCGTCCTTCTTCAGCAGCAGCATCGCGGCGCCGCCGAGGAAGAGGACGCCGGTGAGGGCGTGCACGATCTGCTGCGGGAGCAGGGTGAGCACGCTGCCGGCCGCGACGGCGAGCACCACGTGCAGCAGGAAGGCGGCGGCGACGCCCGCGAAGACGTACGAGGCGCGGTAGCGGGTGCCGAGGACGAGGCCGGCGAGCGCGGTCTTGTCCGGCAGCTCGGCGAGGAAGATGACGCCGAAGACGAGCGCCGTCACGGTGATACTGATCAAGGGTCCTCAATCGGTCGGGCTGCCCCACCGAGAGTGCGGTACGTCACGCGATGACACCTCGGCACGGCAGCGCACTCGGCGCCCGCGCCGGGGGGCACGGGCGTGCACTGCTTGCCGAAGGTCTCGCTGGCGGACCTCGATGGAACTCGGTGGTCCGCCTCCGGGCGCCGGCTCAGGCTCGCTGAGCAGTATGTCGACGGTCCGGCGAAGAGCTACTCCCCTTCTGCGCTCCCCATCGTACGGGATGTGAAGGTTCCACCGTAAACCTTGTCGTGACATGCGCACGTCACTAACTTCTTACCGAGCGCTCACCCGCCGGCAACGCCACACCGCGAGCATTCCCTCGCTCGCGCTCCAACACCCCGACCCCACAAGGGAGTTCACGCATGTCCAGGTTCTACGCGCGTCGACGGACCGGCATCCTCGCGGCCCTCACCGGCCTGATCGCCTCCGTCGCCCTGTTCAACGCCCCGGGCGCCTCCGCCGCGCTCCCCACGCCGGTCAGCGGCGCCACCGCCCGCACCTACCTCTCCCAGCTCACCGTGGCCACCGAGAACCGCACCGGCTACAGCCGCGATCTCTTCCCGCACTGGATCACGATCAGCGGTTCCTGCAACACCCGCGAGACGGTCCTCAAGCGGGACGGCTCGAACGTCGTCACCGACTCCGCCTGCGCCGCCACCAGCGGCAGCTGGTACTCCCCGTACGACGGCGCCACCTGGACCGCCGCCTCCGACCTCGACATCGACCACCTGGTCCCGCTGGCCGAGGCCTGGGACTCCGGCGCGAGCAAGTGGACCACCGCGCAGCGGCAGGCCTTCGCCAACGACCTGACCCGCCCGCAGCTGATCGCCGTGACCGACGACGTCAACCAGGCCAAGGGCGACCAGGACCCGGCCACCTGGATGCCGTCCCGGACCGCGTACCGCTGCACGTACGTGCGCGCGTGGGTGCAGGTGAAGTACTACTACAACCTGTCGGTGGACTCGGCCGAGAAGAGCGCGCTGACGAACTACCTGGCAAGCTGCTGAGTTCTTCAGCGGTCGCGCCCTAAGGGCTTCGGGCGTCCGGCGGGTACGGCTCGGCCGTGGTGTCCCGCGCGGTTCCCCACGCCCCTCCGGGGCGCCGCGGCGGCCCTCCCTCAGGAGGCGGGCGCACGCCGGACCAGGAAGCCCGCCGCCGCGCCCGCGCCGAACAGCGCGGCCACCGAGACCCCGGTCGCCAGCCAGGTCGCGCCCAGCCACTGGGCGCCGTAGTAGCCGAGGGCCACGCTGTAGGCGGCCCAGGACAGGCCGGCCAGGGCGGACCAGGGCAGGAAGTCGCGGGCGCGGCGGTGCGCGGCGCCGGCGCAGAAGGAGACGACCGAGCGGCCGGCGGGGGCGAAACGGGCGAGGACGACCAGTGCGCCGCCGCCCCGGGCGAGGGCGTCGCCGAGACGTTCCTGCGCGGTGGTCAGCCGCCGGGAGCGGGCTATCGCCCGGTCCAGCCGCTCCCCGCCCCGCCAGGCCAGCCGGTAGGCCACCAGGTCGCCGACGACGGAGGCGGTCGCCGCGGACAGGATCAGGGCCAGGATGTCCGGCACCTCCTGCGGGACCTGGCCCGCCGCCGCGCCGGTACCCGCCGCCGCGGCCGTGCCCGCCGTGATGACGAGCACACCGCTCGGCAGCACCGGCAGGAACACGTCGAGCAACACCGACACGGCCACCACGGCATAGATCCACGGTCCGGCCGCCAGCGACCCCACGCTCTCCAACACGACGACTCCCGTCACTCCCCCGTTAACAGCCATACAGCGTACGCCGGGGGTGTGACAGGAGCTTCGCGGGGGGTTCGTGGGGTGATTACAGATCGTTCACAGAGCACGGCCCCGCTCGTCGCGCGTACCGCCGGGCAGGCCGAGCGGCCGTGCGGATCAGGCGGCCAGCGGCTGCTGCTCCGCCGCGGGCTCGCCGTCCGCCGCGGCGCGCCGGGCGAAGAGCCGGTCCAGGCCGAAGGCGCCGGAGCCGGTGAAGACCAGCAGGAAGAAGCCCCAGCAGAACAGCGCCGACAGCTCGCCGCCGTTCTGGATGGGCCACAGGGCGGCCTGCTGGTGGACGTCGAAGTAGGCGTACGCCATCGAGCCGGAGGCGATCAGCGCGGCGCCGCGGGTGCCGAGGCCGAGCAGCACCAGGCCACCCGCGACCAGCTGGATCACGGCCGCGTACCAGCCGGGCCAGGTGCCGGCCGGGACCGTGCCGCCGTCGGTGCCCGCGGCGCCGCCGAGGACGCCGAACAGGGAGGCGACACCGTGCACCGCGAAGAGCAGGCCGAGGACGATACGGAAGAGCCCTATGGCATAGGGCTGAGCGGAGTTGAGACGTGCGGACATGAGGGGATTTCTCCTCTTCGGTGTCGGACGGGCCGGCCGGGGACTGGAAGGCCGGTCGTGGGGGCGGCGGTACCGAATGGGAGACCCAGGTTAGGGGCACCTAATCAATGCTTGCAAGTTCAACATCTGACCGTGCGGGAACTTTCTCGCCCCGCCCCGCCGGGGACACCGCGGCCCGCAGCACGGCCCGCGCCACCGCGTCGGCGTCCGACAGCGTCACCGAGTCCACCCCCGGCCGGGCGCCCGCCGCGGTCACCCAGTGCACCCCCTCCGTAGGCACACCGAACGCGAACCGCCGTGCGTGCGCTACTCCTTGACGGTCTATCAGATGATACGGCCGCCGGCTCACATCCAGCCCGCCCGTCTCGTACCCGTCCACGGTGTGCGGCCGGCAGCCGCCGTCCGCGAGCAGCCCGGCGAGCAACTCGTCGGCCGTGCGCCGCAGATCCGGCTCCGGCAGCCGCGCCTCTATGACAGTGGTCACACGGGCGGCCGAGCCCGGCACGTCCGGCGAGGACGCCACCCACGCCCCGTCCTCGGCCCGCACCTCCAGCCGCGGCCCCAGCACCTCCACCACACCCACCTCGACCAGCGCGGCCAGCTCCTCGATCCGGCGCCGGGGCGGCCCGATGGACAGGAAGGCGTTGAGCGGGGTGTACCAGCGGTCCAGGTGCGCCCGGCGGGAGGCACCGCTCAGCCCGCCGTGGTCGACCACCAGCCGTATCTCGTTGCGCAGATCGCGCAGCACGTCCAGCGCCGCCTTGCGCGGCCCCCGTACGTTCCCCAGCGCGGCCTGCGCCGCGTCCTCGCGCAGATACGCCAGCAGCCACGCCCGCCACTGCCCCGGCCCCGCGAACCGCCGCTCCCCGTACGGCCGGGCGATCCGCCGCCAGCTCCACCGGTCGGCCGCCGCGACCCCGAACTCGTCCAGCACCAGGGCCTCACCCGGGTCGCCGTGCGGCACGGCGAGGAAGCGCGCGGCGAAGTCCGGCCGCCCGGTCAGCGCGGCGTAGTAGACCGTCTCCACCTCCTTCGCCACCAGCGGCCATACCTCCGCGAGGAAGTCGGGCGCCGCACCCGAGCCGGCGCGCTCGCGGAAGCCCGCGATCACCTCCGGGGTGAGGACCAGCGGGGCGTGCCGGCCGTACGGGCCCTTGGCGTTGTCGCCGCGCGCCTGGTACGGCACTCCGCGCCGCGAACCGGCGTACAGGCGCGGCTCCCGGCCGGAGGGCCGGTAGCGCAGACCGCCGCCCGGCCGGCGGGTGAAGCGTCCGCCCCGGCCGGTGGTCAGCAGGGCCAGGTGATCGAAGAAGTTGAGGCCCAGGCCGCGCAGCAGCACCGGCGCGCCGTGCCGGACCGCGGAGAGGTCGACGTCGGCCGGGTTGGCGGGCGGGATGTGGCACAGGCCGTGCCGGGCGGCGTACGCGGCGGTGCGGAGCTGCTCCGCGTCCGGGGCGGCGGGCAGGTGACCCTGGGCCAGGACCACCGCGGCGAGGCCGGGCAGGGTCCGGCCGTCGTCCAGGGTGAGCAGCTGGCGGCCGTCGGCCTGGTCGGCCAGCCGTACGGCCCGGGCCCGGTGGATCTCGACGCGCACCGCCGCCGGGGCGGTGCGGACGGTCCGGGCGAACACCCACTCCAGATACCGCCCGTAGTGGGCGCGGGTCGGATAGTCGTCCGGGCCCAGCCCGCCGTCCGCCCACTCGTACAGGCTGGGGCCCGGCCGGATCGGGCCCGCGCAGTCCACGCTGGCGTCCGTGAACAGCGTCACCTGGCTCGCCACGGTGTTCATCAGCAGCTCGGCCGGCTGCGCGGTGCGCCAGACCCTGCCGGGGCCGGGGGGCGCCGGGTCGATCACGTGGACCGTCAGCCGGGTCCCGGCGGGCAGGAGTTCCGGCACGGAGGCGCAGAGGCGTTCCAGGACACTGGTTCCGCGGGGTCCGGCGCCGACCAGGGCGATGTCGAGTGCGGCAGACAAAAAGGGGCTCCAGGGCATCGGGTCCGCCGGGGTAAGCGGACGGCGGCGTTCATCATGCCCTGCGCACGCCAACTTCCTTGAGGACGGCCGGAGTTGTCCGACCTGTCGGACAATGTGGGCGACAAGGGCCAATGCCGGGCGACGACCGGCCCGCTGGGGCGGATCGCGGCTGGTCACGACCGATCACGGCTGGTCGCCCCCTTGTCGGGACGCTGCCCCCGCGCCTCACGGACCAGCCCCGCGCCTCACAAACCGGCCCCGCGCCTCACGGATTGCCCCCACGCTTCACTGACCGGCCCTACGCCTCACCGACTGCCCCCACGCTTCACGACCGGCCCCACGCCTCACGGACCAGCCCCACGCCCCACTGGGCCCACGCCTCACGGACTGGCCCCATGCCTCCCGGACCGGCCCCGCACCTCCAGCCCCCCGAGCAGCTCCGCCGTCGCCTCCGCCACCGCGGCCACCGCCCGGTCGAAGACCTCGCGGTTGTGGGCGGCGGGGGCCCGGAAGCCCGAGATCTTGCGGACGTACTGCAACGCGGCGGCGTGGATGTCCTCGTCCGTGGCCTCACCGGGCAGCGCGGGCGGGCGCAGGGTCTTGATGCTCCGGCACATGAGACCAGTCTGGCGCACACCGACGCACCCCTGCCATGATCGGCGGGAAGGCGGCCACCGACTCCCGGGGCCGACCGTCGAAGGGAACAACTTCATGAACCAGTCGGTGACGACGAAGCTCACCGTGGCCGTCCTCGGCCCCGGCGGCATCGGCGGCCTGCTCGCCGCCCTGCTGTCCCGCTCCGGCCACCGCGTGATCTGCCTGGCCCGGCAGGACACGGCCGACACCCTGCGCCGCGACGGCATCACGGTCCACAGCAGGCAGTACGGCGACTTCACGGCTGCCGTCGAGGCGGACACCGAGCTGCGCGAACCGGTGGACGCCTGCCTGATCACCGTGAAGCACACCGCGCTCGACGCCGCCCTCCCCCAGGTCCCGCCCGCCGCCGTCGGCGACGCCCTGGTCGTACCGTTCCTGAACGGTGTCGAACACCCAGCCGCCCTGCGCGCGCGTTACCGCCCCGACCTGGTGGCCCCGGCCGTGATCCGCACGGAGTCCACCCGGGTCGCCCCCGGCGTGATCGAACACGGCAGCCCGTTCATCGAGCTCGACCTCGCCGGGGACGCCGTACCCCGCGCCCGCCTCGACGTGCTGGCCGGCCACCTCTCGGCCGCCGGCACGACCGCCCGGGTGGCCGGGGACGAGACGGCGGCCCTGTGGGCCAAGATGGTGTTCCTCGCCCCGTTCGCCCTGCTCACCACCCGGTACGGCGTGCCGCTCGGCACGGCCCGCACCCGGCACCGGGACGAGCTGGAGGCGCTGGTCGCCGAGACCGCCGCGGTCAGCCGCGCCTGCGGCGCCCCCGCCGACCCGGCCCAGGCCCTGGCCCGGTACGACGCCTTCCCGGCCGCCACCAAGTCCTCCATGCAGCGGGACGCCGAGGCGGGCCGTCCCCTCGAACTCGACGCCATCGGCGGGGCGTTGCTGCGCGCGGCGGACCGGCACGGGGTACCGGTGCCGGTGACGGAACGCCTGGTGCGGGAGCTCCGGGCCGCCGGCCACTGACGCCCGGTCACTCGTTCGACGGAACCTCAGCCGAACCACCTGTCCGACCTCGCACCTGTAAATCGAACAGGCGTAGCATTGCCGCGTGGCTACGACCTATGAATTCCCCAGTGACCTCCTCGCCGGTCAGGAGGAGCTGCATCAGGTCCGGGCCGAGCTGTCGGCCCTGCTCAAGCGGCTGCCCTGGTCGGTCGAGCCGATGGACGGCTTCAGCGACGACACCGGCTGGCGCAAGGTGGAGCGGCCCGCGTCCCCCGGCTGGTCGGAGGACGAACAGGCCGAGGTGGAGAAGCTGCGGCGGCGCGAACACGAACTCGCGGTCTTCGTCAGCACCCACCGCTTCTGGGCCGAGGTCCCCGCGGCGGACCGCATGGAGGCCCGCTCCGCCCTGAAGCACGCCCACGAACAGCCACCGGAGGAGGCCTAGCGACGAAAAAGGCCCCTCGGAGTCTCCTCCGAGGGGCCGATCCGGTGGGCGCGGACGGTTTCGAACCGCCGACATCCTGCTTGTAAGGCAGGCGCTCTACCCCTGAGCTACGCACCCGGAACAGGTCGACAGCCTACATTGCCCGAGCGGCTGTGCGGCAAACCGAGTCCGGGGCTTCCCCGCCCACCACGCACCATCCGCCGACCGCAGCGAACTGACCGGCCCGTGTGTTCGTCCTACCAGGGTGGGAGAATGGCACCACCCAGCGTGAACGAGGGCACGGGAGAGGGATGTGACGGCGACACCGGGCACGTCAGCGAGGCAGTCGTACCCGCCGTCGTCCGTCGCGCGGGGCCGGGGCGGGCGGTCTTCGCTGGGGGATGCCGTCCTGCTGCTGGGGCTGCCGGTGCTGGCCGTGCTCGCGGTGCCCGCCGCGTTCGCCGGCGGGGGTACCCGGCGGTGGTTCGGCGGGCGGGCGGAGAGTCAGCGGGCCGATGCGCAGGCCGCGAAGGACGCGGCGGCGACGGCGTTCTACGAACTGGACACCGCCCAGCGGGATCTGCGGATCTCGATCGAGACCATCGCGGCGGTGGACGACTCCCCCGCCGCCCGCCGCGCCGTCGCCGACTTCGAGGCGCTCGGGCACCGGATCGACGAGGTCAGCCGGCAGTACATCCAGGCCGTCGACGCCCATGACCTGGACCGGGACGATCTGGAGGCCGGTACGGCGGCCCGGGCGCGGGCGGAGCTGACGGCGGCCAAGGACGAGCTGGTGCGGGTGCGGCAGGAGCTGGACCGGTTCGGCGGCTCGCTCGGTCCGCTGCTCGGCAAGGCGGAGACCCAGCTGGCCCGGCTGGCGCCCGCCGTGGAGCGGGCCCGGCAGTCGCTGCTGGCCGCGAGCAACGCCCTGGACGCCGTACGGGCGGGGAACCTGCGGGCCGACGAGCTGGCCGCGCGGCTGGCGGCGCTGTCGCCGGAGCTGACCAAGCTGAACCAGGGCGCCGGGCAGCACGGGGTGCAGTCGACGCTGGAGCGGGCCGAGCGGGTGCAGCGGGAGGCCGGGGCGATCCGGGCGGAGGCCGAGCGGCTGCCGGAGCGGGCGGCCGAGATCGATCACCGGCTGGTGAGCCTGCGCACCCGGGCGCAGGCGCTGACGACGCGGGCCGGGCAGGTGGAGCCGGTGCTGAGCGAGCTGCGGCGCCGGTTCGCCGCGGCCTGCTGGCAGGATCTGCAGCGGGTGCCGGCGCTGGCCGCGGAGAACGTGCGGCAGGCCGAGCTGAAGCTCCGGGAGGCGCAGGCGGCGCGGGACGCCCAGCGGTGGCCGGACGCGACGGCGCTGCTGTCGACGGTACGCGCGCTGCTGAACGCCACCGACGACGCGGTGTCGGCCGCCGGGGAGCGGCTGAGCCGGCTGAACGCCGTACAGAAGGATCCGCAGGCCGAGATCGAGCGGACCCGGTTCGCGATCCGGGACGCCCAGCGGCTGGCCATGACGGGCCGTACGACCCCCGATCCGCGGCACGCCCGGCCGCTGGACGACGCGGTGGCCCGGCTGGAGCGGGCGGTCGGCACGCTGGAGGGGCGGCACCCGGACTACTGGCACTTCCTGAGCGAGACGGAGGCGGTGCGGCGGGCCGTGGCGCGGGTGGTGGCGCAGATCCGCGAGGAGCGCGGCGCCGGGCATTGAGGTGTGTGTTGCCGGAGGTGCGGGGCTGGCGGATATTGATTGGGACGGATGGCCTCCGCTAGCGCCCGAGGGAGGCGGAACATGGCCACACACTCAGCGCACACGAGGGACAGCCGGGAGAGCCGGGGGATCCGGCTGGACGATCACCTGCCCGTCGACCACCGTCTGAACACCGTCTACCGGATCGGGGCGGGCCTGATCGGTGTCTTCCTGGTCGTCTTCGGGATCCTGGGCCTGGTCGACCAGATCGGCTTCTTCAACACCGGGGGGAACACGGTCGCCGGGCTGAACACCAACGGCGCGCTCAGTGTGCTGTCGATCTGCATCGGCGCGGTGCTGCTGGTCGGCATGGTGATCGGCGGGAACTTCGCGTCGACCCTGAACATGGTGCTGGGCGTGCTGTTCCTGCTGAACGGCTTCCTGTTCCTCGGTCTGCTGGACACCGAGAGCAACTTCCTGGCCTTCAAGATCCAGAACGTCTACTTCAGCTTCGTCGTGGGTCTGCTGCTGATGACGTTCGGCATGTACGGCCGGGTCGGTCATGCCCTGCCGCACGACAACCCGTACTGGCGGGCCCGCCACCCCGAGGCCTCCGCGCAGGAGGAGCGGACGCCGCCCGGGGAGCGGATGCAGCCCGAGCGGCGGGAGGGGCCGGAGCGGCGGGGTCCGCGACAGCCGGGACCGGGGAAGGTCCTGTAGCCGGTCAGGTCCGGTAGGCGTAGAACGCCGCGGTCGGGTACGAGGCGACGAGGCTGGCCACCGACCTGTTGTAGGTGTTGGTGGAGTGGTAGCTCACGTACGGCACGCCCCGGCGGTCCCGGTAGGTGACGATCATCGTGTGGTCCTTGGACCCGTCGCGGTTGAAGTCCATCTGCAGCACGTCGCCGAGGTCCATCTGGTAGACGTTGGCGAGGCTGGTGGCCCGCTTCGAGGACAGGGCGAACCAGGAGAACTCGTTGACGCCGACGAACGAGTGGGACTGGATCTCGGAGTTCCCGAACCACTTGTGGAAGTCGTACACGTAGCCGGGTACGTGCTTCCAGCCGCCCGCCTTCAGGGCCTGGCTGACGAAGTTGGTGCAGTCGCCGCCGGCGCCCTGCCCGTTGAAGTCCGGGTAGGCGGGGTTGTAGTTGTTCCAGTACTTCTGCGCGTAGGCCACCATGGCCTTGTAGTCGTAGCCGGTCGCGGAGAAGTTCTTCGCCTTGGCCGGTGCGGGCCAGCTGGTGGCGGCGCGGGCCGCCGACGGCGGGCCGTCGTCCTCGGCGGCGGTCTTCGCCGAGGTGACGGCGGGCTTGGCGACCTGGTTCACGGCGAGGTAGCCGTCGTCGGTGTCGCGGATGCCGGTGAGCTGCCAGGTGCCGTTGCGGTCGGCCTGGAAGGTCAGCTCGTGGTGGGCCTGGAACCCGGTGGACTTCGGGCTCTTGCCGGTGGCCTTGTCGTAGGTCAGCGTGGTGGTCTCGGTGACGGCGACCTTGGCGCGCCGGCCCTTGACCTGGGTGGCGTCCAGCGTGACCTTGGTGCTGCCCGCGCGGTACTTCTCGCCCAGCCGGGCGAGCCGGCCGCGGCGGTCGCGCAGCTCGTCCAGTGCGGTCTTCTCCTCGCGGGTCTGCCCGCCGGACAGGCGCACGGATCCGGAGAAGCCGGACGCGTGCCGGGTGTCGGCCTTGCCCGTGCCCGCCACGAGGGCCTGCGTGCGGTCGGTGAAGACCGCGTCGGCCAGCCGCTGGAAGGTGGCCTTGGTGGCCGCGTCCACCGTCGGGTCGTCGGTCACCGAGGCGCCCGCGCTCCAGTTGGGCACCAGGGCCACGCCCGCGACCACCGAGGCGGCCGCGGCGGTCACTATGGCCGTACGGCGCCGACCACGGCTCAGTCTTCTAGATTTCAATGATGTTCCCCTCTACGCCGGTACACCTACCGGGCGAGGGGCATCTTGCCACGGCGGGTGCGGCGGTTGTGAAGGGGGTTGCACAAGTGGAATCTCCCGCCCGTACTTGTCACTTGACGACCGCGGACCAGTCCGGCGACTGGGCGGGGTCGAGGCTGCGCAGGGCGGCCAGGGTCTGCGGCTTCTGCGCGTCGAGCCAGTCGGCCAGCTCCTTGAAGGACACGCACTTGACGCCCTTCTTGGTGCAGACGGTCTTGACCATCTTGTCGACGGCCCGCATGTAGATGCCGCCGTTCCAGTCCTCGAAGTGGTTGCCGATGAACAGCGGGGCCCGGCTGCCGTAGTAGACCCGGTTGAAGCCCTTCATGTACGAGTCGACGGTCATCTGCTCCCACTCGGCGAACTTGGCGGGGTCGCCCTGGGTCTCGCCGTCGGACTGGTTGTAGAGGAAGTTGAAGTCCATGGAGAGGGCCTGGACGTTGTCCGTGTACGGCAGCAGCTGGAGCGGGAAGTCCCAGATGCCGTTCTTCTTGGCGGGCCATATCTGGAAGTCGCCCGGGGAGCTGGCGTCGTAGCGCCAGCCGTAGCTCTTGATGGCCTTGAGCAGGTTGGGCTGGCCCTCCAGGCAGGGCGCCCGGCCGCCGACGATCTGCTTCTTGACGTCGAAGGGCAGCGGCGGGACGTCCTTCCAGCCGGTGTTGGTCTTCCAGCGCGACACGAAGGAGTAGAACTGGTCGATCTCGCTCTTCCACTCCTCGACGCTCCAGTCGCCGCCGCCCTTGGCGCCGCAGAAGTGGCCGTTGAAGTGGGTGCCGATCTCGTTGCCGTCCTGGTAGGCCTTGCCCAGCTGCTCCAGCGTGGTGCGGATGTGGTCGTCGGTGGCGTAGTCGATCGCGGCGTCGCCCGGGGAGTGCATGGGGCCGTGGTACTGGGCCTTCTTGCTCTTGGGCAGCAGGTAGATGCCGGTGAGGAAGAAGGTCATGTGGGCGTTGTACTGCTTGGCCAGCTCCCGGTAGTGCGAGAACAGGTGGTCGCTGCCCTCCAGCGCGCCGTCCCAGGAGAAGACCACGAACTGGGGCGGCTTCTCGCCGGGCCGCAGCGGCTTCGGCTTCAGCTGCCCCTTCTGCGGGCCGGTGTAGGAGGTGGAGCCGTCGCCGAGGATCTTGGTCTTGCCGTCCCATTCGGGGGTGGTCGGGGTGGCCTTCGGCTCGGTCGTGGGCTTCTTGCCGGCCGCGGCGGCCGGGGAGCTGCTGCTGTCCGTGCCGGACAGCGCCAGGAACCCGGCCACCAGCGAGGCCACGACGAGGAGCGCGGCCAGCGTCAGGACCTGCGGCCGGGTGGCACGGGGTGTGCTGCGGCGGCGGGGGGCTCGACGGCGGCCTGAGGACGACATCTTGCGGGACATGCGCGGCTCATTCTGCGGAAGGGGAGGGTGCACGGGACCGGCTCAGCCGATGCCCGTCGCTGCCGACCAGAGGGCATACGGGACGCTGTTGGCGGACGTGCCGGCCAGGCCCTTGAGCGGCAGTGGCTCCAGGGACTCGGCCAGGTCGATCCGGTAGACGACGATCGCGGTGGACACGGAGTCGGCCGTGCCGACGTACCAGGCGGCGGTGTCCTTCTCGGTGGTGCCGGCCTTCCCGGACACCCCGGACCGGCCGGCCGCCGCCTCGGGGTGGGCGGTGCGGAAGGAGTCGGTGAGCGCCTCGGTGACCTGCTCGGCCACCTCGGTGCGGATCGCGCGCTCGGGCCGCGGGGTGGCCAGCGGGACCGGGGAGCCGTTGCGGGTGATCCGGCGCACCGAGTACGGCTCGGTGTGGGTGCCGCCGGCGGCGAAGGTGGCGTAGCCGCTGGCCATCCGGATCGCGCTGGGCGTGGAGTTGCCCATCGACAGGGCGGGCACCTGGGGGCCGATGCTGGAGGACAGCAGTCCGGACGCCTCGGCGGTCTGGCGCACCTTGTCCAGGCCGGCGTCCATGCCGAGCTGCATGAACGGGGTGTTCACCGACTTGGCCATCGCCTCGCGCAGGGTGATCCGCCCGTAGGACTTTCCGCCGTCGTTGTGCGCGGCGACCTTCTTGCCGCTGCGGTCCCAGTACGGCCCCTCGGGCGTGGTCACGGGCACGCCGTCGTCGCCGTCGTAGACGCTGTCGGGGGTGACGGGGGTGGCGGGGCCGCCGCGTGTCCTGTGCACACCGTGCTGGAGTCCGGCGGCGTAGACGAACGGCGTGAAGGCGGTGCCGGCCGGGACGGTGGTCGCGTTGGACTCGTTGTAGCCCTGCTTACGGTGGTCGGGGCCGCCGTAGACGGCGAGGATCCGGCCGTCGGCGGCCACCGAGGCGGCGCCGTAGTGGCCGTTCTTCGCCACCGCGGGATCATCCCGCTTGGCCTTCTTGCGGGCCTTGGTGACGGCGTCGGTCAGGGCCTTCTCCCGCTTGCGGTCGAAGGTCGTGTAGATCTGGTAGCCGCCCAGATCGAACTGCTTGTCCGTGAGGCGCGCGGACTTCTTGGCGTACTGCGAGGCCAGCTCCACCAGGTAGTCGCTCTGCGCACCGGTGTTGTACAGCGGGTTGCTCTTCAGCGGCTCGGGGAACTTCGTGTACTTCTCCCGCTCCTGCGGCGACAGCTTGCCGATCTTGACCATGCGGTCGAGGATCCAGGACCAGCGCTCGACGGCCCGCGCGTGGTTGGCCTTGCTGAGCGTGGGGTCGTACAGGCCGGCGCCCTTGAGCAGCGAGGCGAGCATGGCCGCCTCGGAGGCGCTGAGCTTGTCGACGTCCTTGCCGTAGTACGCCTGGGCGGCGCGCTGGATGCCGTAGCTGCCGCGGCCGAACCAACTGGTGTTGAGGTAGCCCTCCAGGATCTCGTCCTTGCTCATCCTGTTGTCGAGCTTGAGGGCGATCATCGCCTCGGTGAATTTACGGCTGACCGTCTGGTTCTGCGTCAGATAGACGTTTTTGACGTACTGCTGGGTAATGGTCGATCCGCCCTCGGTGTCCCCCTGCCCGAGGGTGCGGAGCACGGCCCGGGTGATGCCTTTGGCGGATATGCCCGGGTCCGAGTAGAAACTCTCGTTCTCCGCCGCGAGCACCGCCCAGCGGACGTCCTCGGGGATGTCCTCCAGCGGCATCGCCTGCCGCTGCACCCACCCGGTCCGGGCCATGGGCGTGCCGTCGGACCAGAAGTAGACGTTGTCCTGCTGGGTGGCGTACGAGTTGAGGTTGTCCGGTATGTCCGTCATCGCGTACGCGGTGACGAGGAACGCGCTGAGCAGACCGAACGAGGTCAGGGTGGCGCCGAGCCACTGGCGCCAGGAGGGCATCCAGCGGCGCCAGCCGGTGCGGCCGGGGCGCGGATAGACCGGCTTGAGGCGGCGCGCGTAGGGGGCTATTCGGCGCGTGTACGGGGCCAGGGGGCCGAGCAGACGGCCGGCCGGGCTCGCGGTGCGCTCCCGTCCGGCGGAGCGCGCGCCGCGCCGGCGCTCGGCCCGGCCGCCGCCCGGAGCGGGCGGCTCCGGTGGCGCGGGAACGCGCAGCTGCATGGTCTCGTCCGCCCTGAGGGCGTCGACTCTCAGATGCAGGGTCTCGTCGGCGTCCAACGGCTTATCGCCACGGCCACCCCCCATGGGGCCGTCCTCCCCCTGCGACGCATCGGTCACGCCTGCGTCTCCCTCCGCACTCGGTCTTGCTCGCGCGGGTGAGCTGAGCATCCTCGCAACGGCGTTCACAAATTATCAGTAACATTTTCGAATGCCCGGCACATATGCCGGATAGAAAGCAACACTCATGAAACATTGAGACGCTCCCCGCCGGGCCTTGACGGCTAACCTGAGGGCATGCCTCGCTACGAGTACCGCTGCCGGACCTGCGGCGACACGTTCGAACTCTCCCGCCCGATGGCCGAGTCGGCCGCCCCCGCGAGTTGCCCTGCCGGGCACGACGACACGGTGAAGTTGCTGTCGACCGTGGCGGTGGGCGGCGTGTCGTCGAACACATCCGCCGCCGCACCCGCGCCGGGGGCCGGCCGACTCGGCCATCGGGCGGGAGAGTTCGAACGTGTCG
>NZ_MUMF01000363.1 GCF_002155905.1 Streptomyces tricolor
CATGTAGGCGGGGGTGCCGACGGCGACGTTCGTCATCGTCAGGCGGGTGTTCGAGACGCCGGAGGCGATGCCGAAGTCGATCACCCGGGGGCCGTCCTCGACCACCAGCACGTTGGAGGGCTTGAGGTCGCGGTGGACCAGCCCGGCCCCGTGGATGGACTGGAGGGCCTCGGCCACGCCCGCCGCGAGCCAGCGCACGGCCTGGGCCGGCAGCGGCCCGCACTCGTTCACTATCTCTTCCAGCGAGGGCGCGGGGACGTAGGCGGTGGCCAGCCAGGGCACGGCGGCGCGCGGGTCGGCGTCGACCACGGCCGCGGTGTAGAAGCCGGAGACCGCGCGGGCCGCCTCCACCTCGCGGGTGAAGCGGACGCGGAAGAGCTGGTCCTCGGCCAGCTCGGTGCGCACCGTCTTGATCGCCACGCGCCGGCCGGACGCCGAGCGCGCGAGATAGACCAGCCCCATGCCGCCGGCGCCCAGCCGGCCCAGCACCTCGAACGGCCCGATCCGCCGCGGATCGTGCTGCGTCAGCTGATCCACCACTTGCCTGCCACCTCCCCGTACGAGCCGCGCCACTCTCCATATGTACGCGACCGAAGTGCAGCGTCTCACCACCGCACCGCCATGGCGGCACGCACCCCGATTCTTCCTGGCCGGGCGGCTGGTTGCGAACCCGGTGACAATCGGGGTGTCTCATGCCCGATCCGGCCAAAGCGGACGGATCAGCGCTGCAACAGTGCGAACGACGCCCCCTGATTGTCGGTGACGACGGCCACCACTCCGTACGACGTCTCGAAGGGTGGCGCCTGCACCCGCCCGCCGAGCCGGTGCACCGCCCCGAGCGCGTCCGGCAGGTCCGCGACCCGGAAGTGGACGAGGAAGTGCGGGGGCATCTCGGCCGGGAAGACGTCGGTGACGTCGGCGCGGCCGAAGTCGGGCTCGGCGCCGGCGCCGAACAGGGCTTCGTGGAAGAGGCCGCCGTAGAAGGCGTTGGCCGCGGCGGTGTTCCGGGTGTACAGCTCGGCCCAGACGAAGGTGTTCGGCTCGTGCCGCCGCCCGAAGCCGGGGTGGGTGCCGGGCTGCCACAGGCCGAAGACCGCGCCCTCGGGGTCGGTGGCGAGGGCGGCGGTGCCCAGGTCGCCGACCGGGAACGGGGCCATGACCAGCTGCCCGCCGGCCGCCGTGATCCGCCGGCCGAGGGCCGCGGCGTCCGAGGTCGCGAAGGAGACCGTCCAGACGGTGGGCATGCGGCCGTCCGTCTTGGGTGCCAGCGAGGCGACGCGGTCGCCGTCGAGCCGGGCCCACACGGAGGAGCCGTACGCCTCCTCGAAGGTCCATCCGAAAAGCTCACCGTAGAACCGCTTGCCCGCCTCGACGTCGGGCAGCTGGGCGTCCACCCAGCAGGGGACGCCCTCCCCGTAGGTCTCTTCGTTCGCGGATGCCCTGTTTTCGGCCATGCCGCCAAAGTAACCGGGCCGCGCGCACCGCGCAGACCAGGCACACCATCCCCGATACCCCCGGGCACCCCATTTGCAGTCGGCCGAATCGCGCTCCGATCACCCCTCGGTAAGCTGACGGCATGACAGGACAAGTGCGTACCGTCGACGGCCGTGTGGCCGGCCGGCGTGGGCAGGCGACCCGGCAGAAGCTGCTCGACTGCCTCAGCGAGATGCTCAGCTCCTCCCCCTACCGGGACGTCAAGGTCATCGATGTCGCCCGGAAGGCGGGCACTTCGCCCGCGACCTTCTACCAGTACTTCCCCGACGTCGAAGGCGCCGTCCTGGAGATCGCCGAGCAGATGGCGGCCGAGGGTGCCGGGTTGACCGAACTGCTGGAGGGGCGCAGCTGGGCCGGCAAGTCCGGGTGGGCCACCGCACAGGAACTCGTGGACGGTTTCCTTGAGTTCTGGCGGAAGAACGACGCCATCCTGCGCGTGGTCGACCTCGGCGCGGCCGAGGGGGACAAACGGTTCTACAAGATCCGTATGAAGATCCTGAACTCGGTCAACAACTCCCTGGCGGACTCCATCGCGGAGCTCCAGTCCAAGGGCCGGGTGGACAAGGACGTGAACCCGGCGGCGGTGGCCGGTTCGCTGGTCGCGATGCTCGCCGCGGTGGCGGCCCACCAGAAGGGCTTCTCCTCCTGGGGCGTGAAGCAGGCCGAACTCAAGCCGAACCTGGCGCTGTTGGTGCACCTGGGTGTGACCGGCAGGAAGCCGTCCAAGTAAGCGGTCCCCTTCATCCGGGTCCAAGTCCTGTCTGGCAGGCGGTGGTTCACATGAGTGGACCACCGCCTGCCGTCTACGCGGGCAACGGCCGGTCCCGCACCACGTGCTTCATCACGAGCGTCGACGTCAGCCGCTGCACACCCGGCAGGGTCGCCAGCCGCTCGTCGTACAGCCGCTGGAAGGCGGCCAGGTCGGCGGTGGCCACCCGGAGCAGGTAGTCCGGCTCGCCGAACAGCCGCTGGGCGTCCAGCACGTGCTCCAGCTCGCCGACCGCCCGCTCGAACTCGGCGACCGTGTCCCGGTCCTCCTGGCGCATGGACACGAAGACCAGCGCCTCGAAGTTCAGGCCGAGCGAGGCCGGGTCCACCACCGCGCGGTAGCCCTGGATGGCGCCGGACCGCTCCAGCTCGCGCAGCCGCCGGTGGCAGGGCGAGACGCTGAGCCTGACCCGGGCGGCCAGCTCGGTCACGGTCAGCCGCCCGTCCTGTTGCAGCTCGGCAAGGATTTTTCGGTCCACGTCGTCCATGAAGAAGATATTTGCTCAGACTACGCGATCATGGGCAAACTTCGGGAACACTTTCGGGCCATTCACGCCTAATGTCCCCGATATGGACTCGGCACTGCTCCTCTCGTTCCTCGTCGTGGACCTGCTGCTGGTGTGCGTACCGGGCGCCGACTGGGCGTACGTCATCACGACCGCGCTGCGCGGCGGCTCGGTACCGCGCGCGGTGGCGGGCCTGGTCTGCGGCTACGCCCTGCACACGGCCCTGGCGACGGCGGGTCTGGCCGTGCTGGTGGCCGGCTCGCCCCGGCTGCTGACGGCCCTGACGGTGGCGGGCGCGGGCTATCTGCTGTGGCTCGGCTGGGGCGTCCTGCGCCGGCCGGCGGTCCCGGACGCGGGCAGCACGCCGGCGGCCGACGGCCGGCTGTTCCTGCGCGGCGCCACGATCAGCGGCCTCAACCCCAAGGGCCTGCTGCTCTACCTCTCCGTGCTCCCCCAGTTCCTCACCCTCACGGGCGCCCATCTGCCCGTCCCCGCGCAGACGGCGGCCCTCGGCCTCCTCCACATGGCGGCGTGCGCGGCCGTCTACCTCGCCGTCGGCGCCCTCGCCCGCGCCCTCCTCGCGGCCCGTCCGGCGGCGGCCCGGGCGGTGGCCCGCACCTCGGGCGCGGCGATGCTGGGCATCGGCGCGCTCCTGCTGGTGGAACGGCTGGCGACGCTCTAGGGTTCCCGCCCGGCCGGAGCACGTGCCGCGGCGGCCCACGGACCGCCACACGTCCTGCGCCCCGCGAGCGCGTCCGCCTCTCGGGGGTGCAGAACACCGCGCGCACGGCGTCGCGCCGCGGACGGGAAGTGCCGCCCTAGGAACCCTCCGCCCCGCCGGACCGACCCGGTCCGTCCCTCCGGGTCAGCCGGAACACCCGGATCTCGCGCCGCACCCGCGCCTGGTAGACGGCGTACGGCGGCCAGAACGCCAGCAGGGCCCGCCAGGCGGCGGCCCGTTCCTCCCCGGTGAGCAGCCGGGCGGTGACGGGGAGGTCGCGGCCCTTCCAGTTGACCGAGGCCTCGGGGTGGGCGAGCAGATTGTGCGTCCAGGCGGGATGGGCGGTGCGCCCGAAGTTGGAGCCGACGAGGATCCAGCCGCCGTCGTCCCCTTCCGGCATGCAGGCCAGCGGGGTCCGGCGGGGCAGCCCGCTCCTCGCTCCCGTCGAGGTGAGGACCAGGCCGGGCAGCAGCCGGGCACTGAGCAGCACGCGCCCGCGGGTGAGCCGGTGCACGCCCCGGTCGAGCGCCGGGATCACCCGCGGGGCGGCCTTCGCGAACACCCGCGTGGCGGAGACCTTCTGCACGAACCGCACACCGGCACCGCCCATC
>NZ_MUMF01000364.1 GCF_002155905.1 Streptomyces tricolor
GCGTACGCCCCGCATCACCCCGGCGACGGCGTACGCGCTCGGCGTGCTCCACGCCGACCAGCGGCACGAGGTGGAGGCGGCCCGGTTCGCGTTCCAGCAGGCCTGGCAGAAGCGGCCGGTCAGCGCGCCGTGACGGAATCCGTGGGAGGTGCCCCGGCGGTGCGCGCGGCCGGCTGCGTGCTCTGGCGCCGCTCCGCCTGCGGCACCGTCGAGCTGGCCCTGGTCTTCCGGCCCAAGTGGTCCGACTGGTCCTGGCCCAAGGGGAAGGTGAAGAAGGGGGAGACGGCCCGCGCGGCAGCCCTGCGCGAGGTGCAGGAGGAGACCGGCCACACCTGCCGGCTCGGACCCGCTCTCCCGACCCTGCGCTACGTCGACAACGCGGGCCGGGACAAGGAAGTCGCGTACTGGGCCGCGGAGTCGACCGGCGGCACCTTCGCACCCAACGACGAGGTCACCGCGTTGCTGTGGCTGCCACCGGCCGAAGCCCACGCCCGCCTGACCCACCCCCGGGACAAGGAGCTGATCACCCCGGCCCTGGCGGCGATCGGCTCCGACCGGCGCGCGGGGGACTGACGGCTAGGGCCTGTCGTTCGGATCAGGTCGGCTGTGGGGCACGTCGCCTTTCGCGACGCCGGCATGATCCGAACGACAGGCCCTAAGCGTGCGGGGCCCAGAAGGCGACCAGTGTCCCGACGCCGTGCTCGACGCCCCGCCAGGAGCCGTCGAAGGTGAGCACGGCCAGCGCGGACGTGGGGAAGCCGCTGCGGTTCATGCGCGCCAGCAGGTCGCCCTCCGCCTCGCCCGCGAGGGCGTCGGCGAGCGCGTGCGTGCCCGGGTTGTGCCCGATCAGCACCAGGTCGCGGACCTCGTCGGACACCTCGTTCAGCACGGCGATCAGCTCACCCGTCGACGCCTCGTACAGGCGCTCGTCGTAGACCGTCCTGGGCCGCTGCGGCAGCTCGGGCGCCACCAGGCCCCAGGTCTCCCGACAGCGTGCGGCCGTCGAGCACAGCGCCAGGTCCGGGGTGATGCCGGAGCCCGCGAGCCAGCGTCCGGTGGCGGGCGCGTCCTTGCGACCGCGGTCCGCGAGCGGACGCTCGTGATCGTCTCCGTCGGACCACTCGCTCTTCGCATGGCGGAGGATCACCACACGGCGGAAGGTGTCATCGCTCATGGCAGCTCATCGTGGTGCACGGACGGCCGCCGGGAGGGCGGACGGCGCCGGATTCAGCCGAGGGGGGCACGTCCGGCCGTCCGCCGGTGACGGCCGGCGGCTGTCGGTGAGGGCCGGTGGCTAACGGCCCGCCGTGTGGGCCTGTGCGTCCGCGCGGGCCTGGCTGCGGGCCCGGCGGGCGGGGCCGCGCCAGCCGCAGCTGCACCGGGCCGTGCAGAAGGGGCCCTGCTCGGTCGTCGTCGTGAGGTGCTCCTGTCCGGTCCGGGCATGCTCCGGCCCGTCCTCCGGTACTGCCGTGACTGCCACGCCGACAACGGTACCCAGGCCGCGGGCACAGGGTCGGTCCGGATTCCGTATGCCCCGCCGTGCGTGACGGCGCGTGACGGCACCCCCTACCCGTCGTTAACCGAGCGACAGGGGGCCCGTGACGGACACACCGGCTGGGGGTAGGCAGGCGATGGATCGGCGGCAGCACAGGCGCGCGGGCAGCACCGTCCTCGCGGTCGGCATCCTCCTCGGCCTCGGGACCGGCGCCACGGGCTGCTCCGGCCGCGGGGCCGCCGCCGAGGACGTCAAGGGCCCGGGCGACCCCGTCGGCACCCTGCACCGGGCCGCCGACGCGCTGCGCGCCGCGGGCAGTTCCAAGGCCGGCACCTCGATGGAGATGGCCACCGGCGGCACCCGGGTCACCATCCGCGGCAGGGGCGTCTACGACTACCGGCACCGCCTCGGCCGGCTCACCGTGATGCTCCCCGAGGACCCCACGGGCGCCTCCGAACACCGGCCCATCACCGAACTGCTCACGCCCGGCGCCCCGGTTCTTCATGTACAGCGCGCCGGGCGTG
>NZ_MUMF01000365.1 GCF_002155905.1 Streptomyces tricolor
CGGCCCGGCCGGCCGGGCCGGCGCCTGAGCCCGGCCACCGGTGCCGCACCGCCGCCCCGCCCGTTCCCGGCAGCGCCCGCCGATCAAGTCGAAGAATCGGCCGGATGCTGGCAATCTGGGCCCCATGGCCGATCGGGGAGCGAGCGCCCTGTCACTCCCGGAGGACTGGCCCGCACACCCGGACCCGATCCTCGCGCTCAACCGCATGGGCAGCTTCGACTGGGACCTGGACGCCGGTCTCTTCCACATGGACGCCCAGGCCTTCGAGGTGTTCGACCTGCGGCCCGAGGAGTACGACGGACGCCCGGAGAGCCTGGCCGTCCGGGTGCCGCCGCCGGAGTCCGCCCGGCTGGACGCGGTGATCGCCCGGGCGATCAAGGACGGCAGCGAGAACTACGGCGCCTACTTCCGCATCCGCTGCCGCGACGGCACCCTGCGCTGGACGCACACCCAGGGCTACATCCGGCGCGACGAGACGGGCCGCCCGCGCCGGGTCGTCGGCATCGTCCGCGACGCCACCGACGAACTCGCCGACGGCACCGCCCGCAGCCTCCGGGCCGCCCAGGAGGAGGCCTTCCGGCAGCAGACCAGCGTCGTCCAGGTCATCTCGGCCGCCCTCGCCCACGCCCGCAGCGTCCAGGACGTCATCGACGTGCTCAAGGACACCCACGGCGTCCGCCATCTGGGCGCCGCCAGCCTGGTGATGGGCCTGATGGAGGCGGGCCGGATCCGGCTGGTGGCCGAGGGGCCCGCCGGCAGCTTCGTCCCCGGCACCCGGGTCACCCGGATCGACGAGCCGTACCCGATGAGCGAGGTCGTCCGCACGCTCACCCCCCGGTTCATCGAGTCCCCGGAGGAGTTCGCCGCGGGCTACCCGATCCTCTGGCCGCACATCACCGACCTGCACATCACCTCGGCCGCCTATCTGCCCCTGATCGCCCAGGCCCGCCCGATCGGCGCGATGGGCCTGCTCTACGACGACCGGCGCGGCTTCTCCGCCGAGGAGCGCGCCGTCCTGGTCGCGCTGGGCAGCAGCATCGCGCAGAGCCTCATGCGGGCCATGCTCTACGAGCAGGAGAAGGACCTCGCCCAGGGCCTCCAGCAGGCCATGCTGCCCCGCACCATCCCCAGCGTCCGCGGCGCCGACGTCGCGGTCCGCTACCGCTCGGCGGCCCTCGGCCGGGACATCGGCGGCGACTGGTACGACCTGATCCCGCTGCCGGGCGGCCGGGTCGGCGCGGTCATCGGGGACGTCCAGGGCCACGACACGCACGCGGCGGCCGTCATGGGCCAGCTGCGGATCGTGCTGCGCGCCTACGCCGCCGAGGGCCACACCCCGGCCACCGTGATGGCCCGCGCCTCCGTCTTCCTCCACGAACTCGACACCGACCGGTTCGCCACCTGCCTGTACGCCGAGGCCGACCTGTCCACCGGAGTCGTCCAGATGGTCCGCGCCGGACACATCGATCCGCTGGTCCGCGGCAGCGACGGCAGCTGCGCCCGGATCCCGGTCGAGGGCGGGCTGCCGCTCGGGCTGTCCGCCGAGTTCGGCCGGCTGGAGTACCCCGTCGCCACCCTCGAACTCGACCCCGGGCACACCCTGCTGCTGTGCACCGACGGGCTCGTCGAGCAGCCCGGCACCGATCTCGACGACGGCATGCGCAGCCTCACCGCGCTCGTCGCGGACGGCCCGGACGAGGTGCGCGACCTCGCCGACCGGCTGATCCAGCGGTCCGAGGAGCAGGGCGGCGACGACGACGTGGCCCTGCTCCTGCTGCGCCGCCGCGCCCCCGAGGCCGCGCGCCCCGCCGGCCGGCTCCAGCAGCATGTGGCGCCCGGCGACCCGGAGGCCCTCGTCCAGGCCCGGCACATGATCCGCGCCGCGGTCCGCGCCTGGGGCGCCCGCGACCGCGCCGACGAGATCGAGCTGGCCGCCGACGAGCTGATCACCAACGCCCTGCTGCACACCGAGGGCTCCGCGGTCGTCACCCTGCGGTCCCTGGTCGGCCGCGAGCGCCGGCTGCGCATCGAGGTGGAGGACGCCTCCAGCGCCCTGCCGCGCCGCCGCGACGCGGGGGAGGACGGCGTCTCCGGCCGCGGTCTGCTCCTGGTGGACCGGCTCGCCGACGCCTGGGGGGTGGAGGCGCGGGGCGGCGGCAAGGCGGTGTGGTGCGAGTTCCGGCTGCCGTAGGCACCGGTCCGGACGGGACCGCGGGGCGTTGTCGGTGCCGGATGGCACTCTGGACGTATGCCGGAACTGCCCGAGGTAGAAGCGCTGACGGACTTCCTCACCGAGCACCTGGTCGGACGGCGCCTGGTGCGGGTGCTGCCGGTCGCCGTCAGCGTCCTGAAGACGTACGACCCGCCGGTCACCGCCGTCGAGGGCGCCGAGGTCACGGCCGTGCGCCGGCACGGCAAGTTCCTGGACGTCGAGACGGACGGCGGGCTCCATCTGGTCGCCCATCTGGCCCGCGCGGGCTGGCTCCAGTGGAGGGACCGGCTGCCGGACGGCCCGCCCAAGCCCGGCAAGGGCCCGCTGGCGCTGCGCGTGGCGCTGGAGACGGGCGAGGGCTTCGACCTGACCGAGGCCGGCACCCAGAAGCGCCTCGCGGTGTACGTGGTCCGCGACCCGCGGGAGGTGCCGGGCATCGCCCGCCTCGGCCCGGACCCGCTCGCCGCCGACTTCGACGAGGACCGCTTCGCCGCCCTGCTCCGGGACGAACGGCGGCAGCTGAAGGGCGCCCTGCGCGACCAGTCGCTGATCGCGGGCGTCGGCAACGCCTACAGCGACGAGATCCTGCACGCCGCGAAGATGTCCCCGTTCAAGCTCGCCGCCTCCCTGACCCCGGAGGAGGTCCACCGGCTGTACACGGCGCTGCGCGACACGCTCACCGAGGCGGTCGAGCGGTCCCGGGGCGTGGCGGCCGGGCGGCTGAAGACGGAGAAGAAGAGCGGACTGCGCGTCCACGGCCGTACCGGCGAGCCCTGTCCGGTGTGCGGCGACACCGTCCGCGAGGTCTCCTTCAGCGACTCCTCGCTCCAGTACTGCCCGACCTGCCAGACGGGCGGCAAGCCCCTGGCCGACCGCAGACTGTCCCGGTTGCTGAAATGAGCGCGGGGCTCGGCGCCGGCTGCCGCGAAAACCGCGACCGGCGCTCCTCCGCGATCCGGCCCCGCTACGGCGCCCCCACCGTGACCAGCAGCTTTCCCTCCGCCGTGCGGACCTCGTAGCGCGCGATCTGGTCCGGGTGCAGTGCGGCGGCACCCAACGCGGTGGTGGGCCGGGCGCCGTCACCGGGGTTGGTCCAGCCGGCGACGACCTCCTCCGTGCCGTCGCGGCCGACCGCGACCAGCCGGCAGGTGTGCCGTCCGGAGCCGTCCTTGACCTCCAGGCGCAGGTCGCTCCCCCAGTCGTGGTCCGCGGAGGTGACCTGTGCCCACACCCCGGTGCGCGGATCGGTCGCCGCGGTGACCCGCGCGGCCGGTTCCGTGTGGCCGGCGAAGGCCACGATGCCCGGGCCGGCCACGGCCAGCACCACCGAGGCGGCCAGGCCGTACAGCAGCCGGCGGCGCCGTGTGCGGTGCCGGTGCGCCAGTTCGCCGAGCAACCGGTCCAGCAGCCGGGGACCGGGCTGTGCCATGGGGTGCACGAAACGCGGCGTGGCCCGGCGGTACAGCAGCAGCTGCCGGGTCGTGGGCCCGAACTCGGTCACGTGTGCCGCGCACTGAGGGCACTCCATGAGGTGGTCCTCGAAGCGGAAGGCCTCCGCCTCGTCCAGCACGCCGAGCGCGTACGCGCCGGCGTCGCGATGCCTTTCCAGGGACCTCATGCCGAATCCTCGTGCCGATGGGTGCGGGTGGGGTTACTCCTTGCTCCCACCCGTACGCAGCCGACCGCCGAATCACTCAAGCCACGCGCAGAATCGCGGACAAGAGATTCGGAGCGGTCCGGCCCGCGGATTGGTGTGAATTCCGGGAGGTTCAGAAGAGGTGGATCGCGAGGTGCCCGAGGGGCAGCCCGAGCCGCCAGGCCGGCGTCCACACCTTCGGCCCCTCGTCCTCCCCGGACACCGCGCCGCCCGGCACCGCGTCCAGGTCCGGCGCGAGCAGCTCGGTCTCCTCCAGCCACCGCCAGGCGTCCGCCGCCAGCGCCAGGTCGGGGGAGGGGGCGCCGGAGCCGGCCGCCCGCTCCGTCAGCTCGGCCATGCGTCCCCGTACCCAGTCCCGCCACGGCTGGTCGTAGGCGGTCAGCGACAGCCAGTTCTCCAGCTGGGAGATCACCCGGATGCCGGACAGCTCCCCGTCCGTGTCGGACAGGAAGACGGTCAGCGCCAGGGCGTCCCGGCCGGCCCGGAACTCGAAGGACGTCGGCGGCATCAGATCGCCGGTGCGCAGCAGCTCGTCGGCGATGTACTCGGCGTACAACCACGCCATCGGGACGGCGAGTTCACCGCCGCCGGTGCCGTCCGTGCTCTCGTGACCTCTGTGCAGCATGCCTTCCTGCCTTCCTCCGGTACGTGCGCGTCGCCCGAACCCCGGGCCGCCCCCGACCGGAACGCGGATGAGGACAGCCCATTGCCCGAACGGGGGCCACAGCAAGGCGCTTTACCGAGGTTTGACCAGGCTTCCGGTTTCACCGCAGGTCGGCCGCGTAACCGGGAAGGACCCGGCGCAGGGCGCGCAGCGCGTAGTACGCGCGGGACTTCACGGTACCGGGTGGAATCCCCAGGGTCTGCGCCGCTTCCGCCACACTGGCCCCGAGGAAATACACGAGCACCAGGACGTCACGGTGCTCCGGCGTGAGTGTCTTCACAGCCTCCCGGACGTCGAGCATCGCAGCGGCCCGCTCGGCGTGGTCGGCGCTCACGCTGGCGTTCTCGGGGACCTCGTCGCCGATCTCGGGCGGCCGTGCCTGCCGGGCCCGCCGGGCGTCGATGGCGAGCCGCCGGGCCACGGTGAGCAGCCAGGGCCGTACGGAGTCGAAGCCGTCCGCGTGCAGTGCCTCGGGATGCTGCCAGGCGCGCACCAGGGTCTCCTGCACCAGGTCCTCGGCGCGCTGGCGGTCTCCGTCGCAGAGCCTGAACAGCAGGGCGAACAGGGGGCCGCCGTGCTCGCGCTGGAGCGCGGCCAGCTCGTGCTCGGCGGTCGTCGTCCCGTGGGTGAGTGAGGTTCCGGCCGTCATGGCCGTATCGCAGCGCAGGGCGCGGCCGGCGCACAGGGGGCGGGCCGGGTTGTGCGACGGACGGTCGATCGCGTCGGCGAACGGTCGGCCGAGCGGTCCAGCGAGACCCCGGACGGGCTAATGTCACGACCCGAGCTGTTTATCCGACACATCAGCTTCATACCCATATGCCCGTCACGGCTTCGTCTGTATATACGACAAACCTGGGGTGAGTTGATGATCGGACGCAGACAGCAGGTGGCCCTGGCCCTGACCGCCGTCCTCGCGGCCGGGGCGGCCTGCCAGAACCAGCACCGGGAGTCCGGCGCGCAGGGCGGCTCGGCGCCCACCGCGGCCCGCGGCTTCACCCTCGTCGCCTCCGGGGACGTCCTGCCCCACACCTCCGTCATCGAACGGGCCTCCTTCGACGCCGGCGGCAGCGGCCACGACTTCCGCCCCATGCTGGCCGGCGTAGAACCGGTCGTCTCCCGCGCCGACCTGGCGCTGTGTCACATGGAGACCGTCTACGGCGCCGACGGCGACTACGCCGGCTACCCCGACTTCAAGTCCCCGCCGCAGATCGCCGACGCCCTCGCCGCCACCGGCTACGACGGCTGCTCCACCGCCTCCAACCACGCCCTGGACGACGGCGCCGACGGCATCCGGCGCACCCTCGACGCCATGGACCGGGCCGGCCTCCGGCACGCCGGGACCGCCCGCAGCGAGGCCGAGGCCCGCTCGGTCACGATCCTCCGGGCGGGCACGGCCAAGGTCGCCCACCTGTCGTACACCTTCGGCACCAACGGCAACCCGCTGCCGCCCGGCCAGTCCTGGGCGGTCAACCTGATGGACCCCGACCGCATGATCGCCGACGCCCGCGCCGCCCGGCAGGCCGGCGCCGACGTCGTCGTGCTCTCCGTGCACTGGGGCACCGAATGGCAGGACGAGCCCGACCGGCTGCAGCTCGACCTCGCCCGGCGGCTCACCGCCTCGGCCACCGACGGCCACCCGGACATCGACCTGATCCTCGGCACGCACGCCCACGTCCCGCAGGCCTACGAGAAGGTCAACGGCACCTGGGTGATCTACGGGATGGGCGACCAGATCGCCGGCGAGATGTACAACGGCGAAGGCGCCCAGGACCCGCGGGGCAACGAGTCCACCCTCGGCCGCTTCACCTTCGCCCCGCCCGCCCGGCCGGGCGAGCGCTGGCGGGTCACCAAGGCCGAATTCGTCCCGCAGCTGTACGACCTCGACGCCGGCCGGGTCGTCGATCTGAACCGGGCCATCTCGCAGGGCGCCGAACTCCAGGCCGTGCGCGACCGGATCCGGGACGTGGTGCTCAGCCGGGGGGCCGCGCAGGACGGCCTGGTCATGGCGGAGTGACCGGCCGCCGGTCAGCCGGCGGTCTCCCGGGTGGCCAGCACCGAGCGCCGGTAGGAGTAGCCGAAGTAGATCACGCAGCCGAGCGCGAACCACACCGCGAACCGCGCCCAGGTCTGCCACTGCAGGAACGTGATCAGCCAGATCGAGAAGACCATGCCCAGGGCGGGCACGACCGGCATCCACGGCGTCCGGAAGGTGCGCGGCAGCTCCGGCTGCCGGTAGCGCAGCACGATCACCGCCGCGCACACCACCACGAACGCCAGCAGGATGCCGATGTTGGTCAGCTCGGCCGCCTCGCCGATCGGGACGAACCCGGCGATGGCGGCCGAGGCCAGCCCGACGATCCAGGTCACCCGGGTCGGCACGTGCCGGGTCGGGTGCGTCCGGGCGAACCAGCGGGGCAGCAGCCCGTCCCGGGACATCGCGAACCACACCCGGGTCACGCCCAGCATGAACGTGAACATCACGGTGAGGATGCCGATGATCGCGCCGACCGCGATCACGTCCGCCAGCGCGTCGAGCCCCACCGACTTGAACGCCGTGGAGAAGCCGCTCTCCTTGTCGATGTCCTTGTAGTTCTGCATGCCGGTCAGCACCAGACAGGCTGCCACGTACAGCACCATGGAGATCACCAGCGAGTAGATGATCGCCTTCGGCATGTGCCGCTGGGCGTCCTTCGACTCCTCGGCCGCCGTCGACATCGCGTCGTAGCCGAACACCGCGAAGAACACGGTCGCGGCGCCCGTGAACGCCCCGCCGATGCCGTACGGGAAGAACGGCCGGTAGTTCGCGGTGGTGATGTGGAAGACGCCCACCCCGATCACCAGCAGCACCACCAGCACCTTCAGCACGACCACGAACGTCTCGAAGCGGGCCGCGCTGCGGATGCCCAGGGTGAGCAGCCAGGCGATCAGCAGGCAGAGCAGGGCCGCGAACAGGTCGACCCGGTGCCCGTCCCCGGTGCCGGGCGCGCCCAGCATCCACTGCGGCAGGTCGGCGCCCAGCTCCTCGACCAGGAAGCTGAAGTAGCCGGAGATCCCGATGGCCACCACGGCCACGATCGCGGTGTACTCCAGCAGCAGGTCCCAGCCGATGAACCAGCCCGCGAACTCGCCGAGCACCGCGTACCCGTACGTGTAGGCCGACCCCGCCTTCGGGATCAGCCCGGCGAACTCGGCGTACGACAGCGCCGCACAGGCGCTCGCGACGCCGGCGATCAGGAAGGACACCAGCACCGCGGGACCCGCCGTGCCGTTCGCCACCGTGCCGGCCAGCGTGAAGATGCCCGCGCCGATGATGCCGCCCACGCCGATGGCGGTGAGCTGCCAGAGCCCCAGCGACTTGTCCAGCCGGGTGCCCTCGCCGACCTCCGTCTCCTCGATGTGTTCGATGGGTTTGCGGCGGAGAATCCCCTCACCCATGCGGAGCTTGGCCATACGCCTCACCTCTTCGCCGACGGCAAACGGCTGACGGCGGATCATGATGGCTCAGCGAGGACCCTCAGGGAAGACGCCACGCACGGCTCACGCCGGACCGTGTCCCCGCGCTCGCCCGGGGCCGGGATGCTGTCGGCCCCCTGCTGCGGCGCCCTACGGTACGACCGTCACCGGCCAGCGCCCCGCCTTCACCAGCCGGACCGCCACCGAGCCGATGATCCGGTGCCCGGCCTGCTCCGAGGCGCCCACCACCACAGCGTCCGCCTTCAGCTCGTCCGCCGCCTGCACCAGCCCGTTGTAGGGGTCACCGCGGAAGGTGTGGAACTCCCAGCGCACCTCGAATATCCCCTTGACCCGCTCGGCCGCCTCCCGGATCTGCGCGACCAGGTCCTCGGCGATCTCGTCGGTGGTCTCCGCCACCGGCGCCCCGAGCGCCGCCCCGGCCGCCAACACCGGCTGCACGTACACCACCGCCAGCAGCGCGTGCTGGCGCCGGGCCAGACCGCTCGCGTACGCGGCGGCACGCATCGAGGAGTCCGAGCCGTCCACGCCGACGACGATGACCTTCGGCCCGTCCGTGCCCCGCTCGAACGTGTGCGCAGGCTGTTCGTGCTGTTCCGTCACAACCCCGAGGCTATCGGAACCCGCAGCTCCGCCCCAGGCCCGGGCCGGGGTCCACGGGCACCGCGACGCAACGCCGTCGCTCCCCCCGGACCTGACGCGCCGTGACACCAGCGTCCGCGACCGGGCGATGAGGGTGTGTGACCGCCCGCCTCCGTACCGCCGCTGCGCAAACTCCGCAGAACGGGGCACTCGAAGACCGGACGGCGGCCCGCCACGCACGCGGGTCCGCCGTCCGTGCCGGCGCCCGGCCGCGACGGAGGGGACGGGGCCGGGCCGCCGCCCCGGACGCGGGC
>NZ_MUMF01000366.1 GCF_002155905.1 Streptomyces tricolor
GGGTCAGCGTCACCAACCGCGGCACGCGCGCGTGCCGCGGTTGGTGACGCTGACCCGCAGCACGGTCGGGTGGCCGGGCACGGCCTTCGCCCGCAGCGTCAGCGCCTTCTCGGTGCAGCGGGCGGGCCGGTCGGGGCCGGCGGCGGCCTGGCTCTGCGGCGCGCTGAGCAGCAGGGCCGCCACGGCGGCCGAGGCGGCGGGTACGGCGATGGCGGCGCGGTTGCGCATGACGGTGTCCCTCTGTCGCGGTCACGTACGGGAGGCGGCGGCCTGAGCCCGCCCACCCGGTGTGACGACCGGGGCGGCCGGGAGGTTGCCCCGGTCCGCGGCCGTCACCCGGTCGCGTCAGCCGGTGTCGTCCGAGGTGACCCGCTCGCGGGTCGCGTCCGCCGGGCAGGAGCTGCCGCTCGCGGGCAGCGAACCGTACAGCAGGAAGTCGTTGACCTTGCGGTGCACGCACTTGGAGGAGGAGTACGCGGTGTGGCCCTCGCCCTTGTTGTCGAGCACCACCGCCGACGGGCCGAGCCGGCGGGCCGTCTCCACGGTCCACCGGTACGGCGTCGCCGGGTCCCCGCGCGTGCCGATGAGCAGCATCTTCGCCGACCGCACGTTCTTCACCCGGTCGCGGATGAAGTCGGTGCCCCTGGGCCGGCCGTAGCACATCAGCAGCTGGGTCAGCCGGAAGCGGCCGAACACCGGCGAGGCCTCGTCGTACGCGGCCCGCAGGTCCTTCAGGTCCTTGGTGAGCCGCGCCGCGGTGGGCCGGTCGGGGTCGTCCGCGCAGTTGATCGCCATCAGCGCGGCCGGCAGGTTGTCCGCCGGGACCTCCTGCGCGTCGACCAGCCCGCCGTCCGTGCGGTACCGGTCGCGGGGCAGGCCGATGCCGCCCGTGGAGAAGGCCAGGACGCGCCGGGTGTCGCCGTCCTCGATCAGTGAGGCCAGCGCGCGCTCCAGCGAGGGCCACAGCTCCTTGCTGTACAGGGCCTGCCCGATGGCGCCCACCAGGTCCTGGCCGGAGAACGAGCCGCCGAAGTCCGTGGGCACCGGGTTCTCGTCGAGCGAGCGCACCAGCCGGAGCACCTGCTCGCCCGCCGCCCGCCGGTCCTGTCCGAACGGACAGCCGATGTCCTTCGTGCACCAGTCCAGGAAGTCGTCCAGGGCCGTCTGCTGCCCCTCGGCGCCGGCCACCCCCTGCTCGGCCAGCGACTCGGTCAGCGTGTCCACGCCGTCGAGGGCGAGCCGGCCGACCTTGTCCGGGAACTGCGCGGCGTACACCGCGCCGAGCCGGGTGCCGTAGGAGAAACCCAGGTAGTTGAGCTTGTCGTCGCCCAGCGCCTGGCGGATGACGTCCAGGTCGCGGGAGGCGTTCACGGTGCCGATGTGGGGCAGCACCGGGCCGGAGTGCCGGGCGCACTGGTCGGCGGCCTGCCGCAAGCGCTGGAGCAGCTCTTGGGGACGGCTGAGGTCGGCTTCCTTCCCCAGCACCGCCGAGGCCAGGTCGTCGCCGCCCTCCCCGCAGCTGACGGGGGAGGACCGGCCGACACCGCGCGGGTCGAAGGTGACCACGTCGTACCCGTCGGTCAGGTCCATGAACTGCCGGCCCTCGGCGGCCAGCTCGGCGACGCCGGCCCCGCCCGGGCCGCCGAAGTTCAGCAGCACCGAGCCCTGCCGCTGCCCCGTGGCGCGGTAGCGGGCGAGGGCCACGTCGAGGGTGCCCGCGCGCGGCCGGGCGTAGTCGAGCGGGACGGTGACCTTCGCGCACTGCATGTCCTTCGGCATGTCCGGGCCCTCACAGGCGCCCCAGGCCGGCTTCTGCCGGTAGAAGCGGGACAGGTCGGGCTGCGGCCGGTCGGCGGCAGCCGCGGGCAGCCCGGCTCCGAGCAGCGCCAGGGCGAGGGCCGAGGCACCCGCGCAGCGCCGCACGGCGGGCCGTGTGGACAGCTTGGCCAGCATGGATCGCCTCCCGGGCGCCCGCCGGCGCCCTCGGATCACCATATGCGGCCCCCGGACGGCCCGCCTCCGGACGAGCGGGACGCCGCCCGCTGCCGTACCATGCGCTCCCTCCCTGCCCCGTTGGTGATCATTCTGTGGCTTTACATCCCGTTCGATAACAGTGCCGCTCGATGGGGTGAAAGACCGATAAGCCATAACTCTGATGGTTCGCATGCGTTTTACGGGGTGCGGGTGGCTGCCCGCGACGACGTTCTGGAAGGCAGGGAACCTATGAGACGGGCTACCCGAAACGGTGTGATCGCCGTCGCCGCCGCGTCCGGCGCGATGGCCGTGGCGCTGCCGGTGTCCGCCGCCTTCGCGGCGGGCGGGGCCGGCGCCGACGGCTCGGCGGCCGGCTCGCCCGGGCTGGTCTCCGGCAACGGCATCCAGCT
>NZ_MUMF01000367.1 GCF_002155905.1 Streptomyces tricolor
GGCGGCGGCCTGCGCGGCGGTGAGCCGGAAGTGGACCAGCAGGCCGCTGTTGACGTCCTTCCACAGGTAGCAGGGGAAGGCGGAGGTCTCCGTGCCGCTGCCGATCACCACGTTGCCGGTCCAGGGCGCGGCCCGCACGTCGGACGGATGGGCGTACGTCATCAGGTCCGCGTTCTTGAATCCGCTCGGGGTGCCGTTCCAGTCGCCGATCCGCCAGATCGCGCGCGCGGCGGACGGGTCGCCGGACGCCGGGATCGTGATCGTGTTGAGGGCGGTCGTCGCGCCGGCGGCCACGGTCACCCGGGTGCTGTGGACGGCGAGTTCGCCCTTGTAGACGGTCAGCGTGTACGTGCCCGGCAGGACGCGCGGGATCGAGAACCAGCCGTCGGAGGCGCGGGCCGCACTCCAGTACTGCGCCGCCGCGTTGGCCAGCCCCACGGTGTACGGGTACGCCGTGTCCCGGCCCGCGATGCCGACCCCGGCGACCCGGCCCCGGCCGCTGTCCGGGACGTACCCCGAGAGGCCGAGGGAGTCGGCCCACGGAGTGGTCAGCATGCCGTGGTACAGGGCGGACGAGGGCGCCCCGCCGTCCGTGAACGCGATGACGTACGGGCCCTGGAGGCCGTACCGCTCGGCCTCGGTCTGGTTCTCGCCGTAGTACAGGATCTCGTACAGCCCGCCGCCGTCGGCGCTCTGGTGGCGCAGCAGCGAGCGGTAGAAGGGGCCGCCGGAGGCCTTCTCGTGGTTGCTGCGCACGATCCACAGGCCGACGCCGCCGGTGCTCCAGCCGGTGTAGTCGTAGTCGATGGCCCGGAGCCTCGCGTAGTGCTTGGAGCGGGTCTGCCCGTCGGCCTTCCGGAAGACGTCCGCGGCCTCGACGGTGGTGGGCGCGTAGGTGTAGGAGTCCGGCTGGTCGTTGAGGAACATCCCCGCCTTGACCCGCAGGATGTACCGGGTCGCGCTGACCGAGGAGTCGGCCTTGTGGGTCCACAGGTACACGTTGTTCTCGCCGCTGCGGGCCGCGTAGTAGTGCCGGAGCGTGCCGTGGGCGACGGAGACCAGGATCGTCGCACCGGACTGCCTGATGCCGACGGTGGAGCTGCCGAGGCCGGACTCGATGTGCGAGTTCTTGCCGCCGTAGCCCTGGTACTCGGTGCCCTTGTAGACCAGCGAGGTCAGGTCGCCGTTGGTCTTGCCGACCTTGAAGACCAGGTCCGCGCCGGTGTCGACCACGTAGTGCGAGCCGTCGTCGCTCCAGCCGAAGCCGGCGGCGGACGCGGCGCCTGCGAGCGGGCCGGCGAGGGCGGCCGAACCGGCGGCGGCAGCGGCGCCGACGACGAAGGCGCGGCGGGTGACCGCGCTGTCGGGAGATCCGGGCATGGGGGTGCCTCCTTCGGGAGGTCCGGGGGGTGCGGTGTGAGGCAGAGTGACAGTTGACGCGCATTCGCGAAAGGGCTTTCACAGTTCCGGAGTCGGTGATTGTGTGAAATCCTGCCGAGGTCTAGAAAGCGCTTGTCCCGAGCGGTACCGTCTCGGCTCGGCCGAGGTCCGACCGACGGAGGAGCCGCTCATGAGACGTGTCACAGCCGCCCTGCTGGTGCCGGCCGCCCTGGGCACCGCCCTGACCGCGGCCCCCGCCCAGGCGCACGGCGGCCGGCCGCTCGGCATCGAGAACTGCACGGCCACCGCCTGCCACTTCGACGTCCCGCCCGGCACCTACGACGTGACCGTCCGGCTCGGCGGCGCGAAGGCGTCCAGCACCCGCGTCACCGGCGAGACCCGGCGCTCACTCCTCCCGGAGACGGCCGTGGCGGCCGGCGAGCGCGTCACCCGCGGCTTCACCGTCGACGTCCGCACCCCCGAGGGCGAACCGACCGGCCCCGACGGAACCCCCGGTCTTGACCTGGCGCTCGGCGGCTCCGCGCCCGCGCTCGCCGGCATCCGGGTCACCCCCGCCCGGCACGCCCGCCGGATCCTCCTCATCGGCGACTCCACGGTCTGCGACCAGCCCGGCGACCCCTACTCCGGCTGGGGCCAGCAGCTGCCGCAGTACCTGCGCCAGGGCCTGTCCGTCGCCAACCACGCCGACTCCGGGGAGAGCACGGTCAGCTACCTCCGCAACGCGCGGCTGTGGGCCGCCGTCCGGCAGCGGATCCGGCCCGGCGACCTGGTTCTCGTCCAACTCGCCCACAACGACAAGACCACCGACGAGGCCACCTACCGCGGCAACCTGGAGACGCTGGTGGCCGGCATCCGGGAGCGGGGCGGCGAGCCGGTGCTCGTCACCCCGATCGTGCGCCGCTGGTTCACCGCGGACGGCACCCTGAACAACCCCACCGCCCTGCTGGTCAACGGCCTCGGCGTCGACCACCCGGCCGTCGTCCGCTCGGTCGCCGCCGCCCACCGCGTCCCGCTGATCGACCTCACGGCGAAGACCAGGGCGCTGGTGGAGTCCCTCGGCGTGGAGGGCTCGAAGCTGCTCTACCTCTACGACGAGAAGCGCGACAACACGCACACCTCCGTGCACGGCGCCACCCGCTACGCGGAGCTGGTCCGCGACGAACTGCTCGCCCGGCATCTGGTGCCCGCGGGCACGGTACGGGTGGGATGAACGCCCGGGGCGCCCCGACCGGAACCGGGGCGTCCCGGGTCCCGCGAGGAAGGACAGCCACCGCCGTGATCGAACTGCCCGCCGACGACCGCGCAGCGAGCCCGTACACCGGCTACACCCGCGCCCACTGGGAGGCCGCCGCCGACGCCCTGCTCGCCGCCGTCGCGCCGTACGCCACCCCCGACCGCGCCCTCTACCACCTGCCCGGCGACCATATGAGCCACTCCGGGCACCTCTCCGACGGGCTCGAAGGGTACGCCCGTACCCTGCTGCTGGCCGCGTTCCGCCGCGACGAGACCGCGCTCGGCCGGTACGCCGAGGGCCTCGCGGCCGGACCGGGCGGGGTGTGGCCCCGGATCACGGACCGCGGCCAGCCGCTGGTCGAGGCCGCCTCGATCGCGCTCGCCCTGCGGCTCACCCGGCCGCTGCTGTGGGACCGCCTGGACGACGCGGTGCGCCAGCGGACCGCCGGCTGGCTGGCGGACGCGCTCACCGCCGAACCCTGGCCGTGCAACTGGGAGCTGTTCCCGGTCACCGTCGGCGGCTTCCTCGCGGAGATCGGCCACCGCGAGGAGGCGGCGCGCAAGGCGATCGACCGGGGGCTGGACCGGATCGAGGGCTGGTACCTCGGCGACGGCTGGTACACGGACGGCGACGGCCGGAAGTTCGACTACTACAACGGCTGGGCCCTGCACCTGTACCCGGTCCTGCACGCCTGGCTCGCGGGCGACGGCGATCTGCTCGCCCGGTACGGCCGGCGGCTCTCCCGCCACCTCGGCGATTACGCCCGCCTGTTCGGCGCCGACGGCGCACCGGTGCACCAGGGCCGCTCGCTCACCTACCGCTTCGCGACGACGGCACCCCTCTGGCTCGGCGCCCTGACCGGACACACCCCCCTGCCCCCGGGCGAGACCCGGCGCCTGGCCTCCGGCGCGCTGCGGTACTTCCTCGACGGCGGCGCGGTCGACGGGCGGGGCCTGCTGCCGCTCGGCTGGCTAGGCCCCGACGTGTCCCTGGCACAGAACTACTCGGGCCCCGCCTCGCCGTACTGGGCGAGCAAGGGCTTCCTCGGCCTGCTGCTGCCGCCGGAGCACGAGGTGTGGACGGCACGCGAGACCCCGGCCCCGGCCGACCGCGCGGACCGGGCCCACCCCGTGCCCGTGCCCAACTGGCTGCTCCAGTCCACCCGTTCGGACGGCCTGGTCCGGCTGCACAACCACGGCAGCGAGGACGTCCGCTACGACCCCTACTACACCCGGCTCGCCTACTCGACCGCCACCGCGCCGTCGCACGACAGCGGTTCCCGCGACAACAGCGTGATCGTCGGCGGCGATCCGAGCCGTACGGGCATCGAGCCGCTCGGCACGGGCGAGGGATGGATCGCCTCCCGGCACACCGGGGGCGGCGGGGTCGGCGTCACCAGCCTGGTGGTGGTCCGGGGCGCCGTCGAGGTGCGGGCCCATCTGGTGGCGGGCGCGGCGCCCGGGACGCCGGTACGGGTGACGGGCTGGCCGGCCGGGCGGGGCGTACGGGCCGAACTCGCCCCGGTCAGCGGCCTGTCGGCGGAGCTGACCGGGACGACCGGTCAGGGCGGGGCCACGCTCTTCGTGGCGCTCGCCCGGCTCACCGGGGAGCCGGACCCGCTGCCGCTCGCGGAGCTGGTGTCCGTGGCGGTGCGGGGGGATGCCGCCGAGGACGAGGGCTACGAGGTCCGGGTGAGCTGGGCCTCGGGCGAGGCCGCCGCCTTCCGGTTCACGGCGCCGGACGGGGCGTCCGCGGGCTCGTCGTGGTCGGTGGCGCCTCGCTAGGGGGCAGGCCGGCGGCGCCGCGGCGGGTGTCAGAAGGTGTACCCGGCGAAGTCGGCGATCGGGACGTATCCGAGGCGCTGGTAGAGCGCGTTGCTGGTGGGGTTGGCGGGGTGGGTGAACAGGACGACGTCCGTCGCGCCCGCCGCCAGCGCGGCCCGGCTCACCTCCACCGTCACGGCACCCGCGTAGCCGCGGCCCCGGAGACGGGCCGGGGTGTAGACGGGGTCCACCCGGACCATGCCGCCGACCATCGCGGTGGAGCCCGCCATGGAGACCGGGGTGCCGTCCGGCATCTCCCAGAACGTGAAGCGTTTGTCCGCGAAGCGCGAGCCGGCCCAGGAATCGGCGTCGATGGACGGGGCCTCTCCCACGTCGGCGACGAACTCGCCGCACCAGAGCAGGAGTTGCGCATGGTCCTGCTCGCCCACGAGCCGGCCCCGGCCCGGCGGGAACGGCTCCTGCGGAGTGAGCGTCCCGAGCCGGTACAGGCGGCCCTGCCAGGTGTGCTCCGGTACCGCGTCCGCGTGCCGCCGCCAGGCCTCGGCGAAGGCGGTGGCGGTGTCACGGTCCGCGGTGACGCCGGAGAGGCGGTGGCCGTGGCCGGCCAGCCGGACGGCCAGGGCGTCGGCCTGCTCGGGGGAGAGGGGGGTGAGGGTCAGGCGGTGGGTCGGCAGGCGGTAGCAGAGGGCCCGGACCTCGCCTCCCGACTCCAGCAGGCCGAAGACGGTGGCTTCGGTGCCGGGTGCGTCCGCGCGGCGTGTGCGCAGTTTCTCGATCGTCGTCAGCGGCGTGTTGTGCAGGGCGGGGCGCGAGCGCAGGAAGTCTCCGGCTCGGGCGAGAACGTCGTCGACGTCTTCCGTGAGGTGCCAGTCGTCCGGTCGCATGCCTCATCATCCCCGACGCGCGCGGCTCGGGGGAGCGGTCGCCCCGAGAACGGTTCGGCGGGCGCCGAACAGTCCCGGGGTTAGCGTGGCCGTATGACCGCACAGCCCGCTCCCGCCCCGGCCCCCTCCTTCGCCGGCCTCCACCACCGTCCGGGCGAACCGCTGCTGCTGCCCAACGCCTGGGACCACGCCTCGGCCGCCGCCCTCGCCGCCCGGGGTTTCCCGGCGATCGCCACGACGAGCCTGGCGGTCGCGGCGGCCGTCGGCCTGCCCGACGGGGCGGCGGCGACCCGCGAGCACACCGTCCGGCTCGCCCTGACCCTCGGCTCCGAGCCGTATCTCCTCTCCGTCGACGCCGAGGACGGCTTCAGTGACGACCCGGACGAAGTGGCCGAGCTGGCACGGCAGTTGTGGACCGTGGGAGCCGTGGGCATCAACCTGGAGGACGGCCTCGGGCCGGCGGACCGGCACGCGGCGAAGATCGCCGCGGTGAAGGCGGCCGTACCCGGTCTGTTCGTCAACGCCCGTACGGACACGTACTGGTCGGGCGACGGCGACGAGGCGGACACCCTGCGCCGGCTCGACGCCTACCAGGAGGCGGGCGCGGACGGGGTGTTCGTGCCGGGGCTGACCGACCCCGAGCGGATCGCGGCCCTGGTCCGGCACACCGCCGTCCCCCTCAACGTCCTCTACTCGCCCACCGGGCCCGCCCTCGCCCGCCTCGCCGATCTCGGTGTGCGCCGCGTCAGCCTCGGCTCGCTGCTGTACCGGCGGGCGCTCGGCGCGGCCCTGGACGCCCTGGCCGACATCGCGGCCGGGCGCGCCCCGGCCGGTACGACCCCCTCCTACGCCGAGGTCCGCGCGCTGGAGCGCAGCGCCTCGGCGAGCGCGTCGGCGAACTCCTCGGGGTGATCCAGCGCCCCGAGATGCCCGCCCGGGAACTCGGCGAAACCGCACCCCAGCCGCCCGGCGAGCGACTCGGCCGTGCGGTACAGGAGTTGACCGCGCGAGTCGGCGCCGGCGGCGATCGTGAGCCGGTCCGGGGCCGGGGGAGCGGCGGGCGTGTACGTGGTGAACGGGCGCAGCACCCGGGCCAGGAAGACCCCCATCGGGGTCGCCGACTCGCCTTCGGCGGGCGGCCGTTCCGGGCCGTCGAGCCGGCCGATCAGCTCGGCCCGCCGTGCCGCCCCGTCCGGCAGGACCGTCACGCACGGCGGCTCGTGCGCCACCACGTGCGCCAGCCGCTCCGGGTACCGGGCCAGCAGGTCCAGGACCGCGAGGGCACCGGAGCTGGTGCCGCACACGGACGCCGACGCGCCGCCGGGCAGCACCTCGGCCAGCACCCGCCGCGCGCCCTCGCTCCAGTCGGCGACCCGCTGCTCGGCGACCGGGCGGCCGAGCCGTCCGTGCGCGAGGCCCAGCGGGTCGTACGTCACCACGGTGAAGCGCCTGGCCAGCCGCTCGGTCAGCGGCCCGAGGCCCATCGGATGCCCGGCGCCGCCCGGCACCAGCAGCAGTACCGGACCGCGGCCCGTGACGTCGTAGTGCAGGGTGTCAGTCATCGCTCGTCTTCTCCCGGGGCCAGTGCGTGAGGGCGAGGTGCAGGGCGTCGACCGCCTTGTCCCAGGAGGCCCGTACGTCCCGGTCCGCGCCGAAGCCGCCCGCGCTCTCCAGGACGCAGTAGCCGTGGAAGGTGCTGCGCAGCAGGCGCACCGCGTCCGTCAGGTCCGGCTCCTGAAGGCCGTACGCGCGCAGCATGCCGTAGGTGATCTGCGCGGTGCGCAGCAGTGCGGGGGAGTCGGCGATCAGGGACTGGTCGATGCGGATCTGGGTGGCCGCGTAGCGGCCCGGGTGCTCCAGGGCGTAGTCCCGGTACGCGCCGGCGAACGCCGTCAGCGCCTCCTTGCCCGACCGGCCGGCCACGGCCGCCGCGATCCGGTCGATCAGCTCGCCGCCCGCGTACAGCGCGAGCCGGGTGCGCAGGTCCTGGAGGTTGCGGACGTGCGAGTACAGACTCGCGTCCTTGACGCCGAAGCGGCGGGCCAGCGCGGAGATGCTGAGCTGGTCGAAGCCGGCCTCGTCTGCCAGCTCCGCAGCGGCGGCCACCAGCCGCTCGACACTGAGTCCCGCCCGGGCCACGGGCCCACCTCCCTTGGGTTCCTAGGGCATAGCCTAGAGCATCTAGGAAAGGTGGGCGGTCCGGCTCAGCCGATCGGCGCGTACAGCACCCCCAGCTTGTCGATCTCGGTGCCCGAGCGGCCGGTGAAGCCGACGATTTGCCAGCCGGCGGGGGCCGTGAAGGTGGTGGTGTCCGCGGTCGGGGTGCCCGCCGCGAGGCCGCGGCCCCGGTCGGTGGTGAAGGCGGCCGAGGAGACGCGGGTACGGCCGTCCTTCCGGCCCTGGCTGAGCCGCACCGAGGTGAGGTGCTCCCCGGCGGCCAGGGTGAGGGAGGCGGCCGTACCGCCGGTGCCGCCGTGGCCGAGGACGGTACCGCCGTCGTGGGCCAGGGACACGGCGTCCAGGCGGGCGCCGCCGCGCAGCGTGAGAGTGCGCGGAGCCGGTGCGGCCGGGAGGTCGTCGGCGTCGTTGAAGGCCGTGCCGTGCGGCCCGCCGAAGAAGTCGCTCGCCCGCAGCCGCGGGTTGGGCGTGTAGGAGAAGTCCACGGTGTGCGGGAAGTGGTCGGAGAGGTTGCCGCCGGCCGCGTCCAGGAAGGACGCCCATTCGTCGTGGTAGCGGGTCGCGGTCAGGGAGACGAGGTCGCTGCCGCGGTAGAGGATCTTGTCGACCACCTCGCAGTCGTCGGGCGGCGCGGAGGCCGGGCACAGCAGCGGGTCGGCGCCCTGCGCGGGGGCCGTACCCCCCTTGGCCAGCTGCACCCAGGCGTCGGTCAGGCCGTTGTCGGCGACGAGGGTGCGGATGGTGTCGCCGGCGCGGGTGTACCGGGTGTTGGTGTCGCCCATCACGATCACCGCGTTGCCCGCCGAGTTGGCCCGGACGAAGGCCGACAGCTGCGCGATGTTGGCACGGCGCGCGGCCAGGGCGGCGTCGGTGTCGCCGGCGTTGGTGTGCACGTTGTACAGGTCGACGAAGACGCCTTCGGCGAGCCGTACCCGGGCCAGGGTGAAGCCCTTGGGTGTCAGGCAGTCGGTGCCGGTGCAGTCGTTCCACCGCACCCGCTCGAAGTCCTCGAACGGGCGGTCGGACAGCGTGTTGAGGCCGTCGCCGAAGCCGGCGCCGCCGCTGGTCGCCGTGCGGTAGGGGTGGTGGTCGTCGGCGTAGAGCGCCGCGTGGTAGTTGAAGTCCTCCTGGACGTTGACGATGTCGTAGCCGGCCAACCGCGGTGAGATCAGCGGCGTGTTGGTGGCCGGATGACTGGAGCTGAGCCCTTCCGGCAGCCCGGCCACGTTGTACGTCAAGACGCTGAAGCTCCCGGAGCCGGCGGCCTGTGCCGTACCGGCGGAGGCGGTGAGTCCGGACACGGTCAGCAGGCCGGCGGCGAGGGCGCCGAGGAGTCGTCCCATGGGTCGCATGCGACCCATGGTCACGTCAACTGCGCTGTTTTCAAAGGGAGGTTGGGGAACCGTTGTCCGTCGGGGAGAAGACGAACGAGAACTCCGCCGGCTCGGCCCGCAGGTGGTACCGGGGCAGTGGGGCCGGGCCGCAGGACTGGGAGCCGATGCCGTGCTGGCCGTGGTCCAGGTTGACCCAGACGGTGGGGCCCGGCACCAGGTCGGTGCGGTGGGCCGCCGCGTCCAGCTGCTCGGTGGTCCAGCGGCGCGCGGTGAGGAAGAACGCCGGGTCGCCCTCGATGCGCAGGCCGCCCAGCTCCGCCCAGCGCACGTCGATCCGGGCACCGTTCTCCTGGGGGCGGACGTACGGCGTCTGCAACTCGTCCACGGTCGACTGCCAGCGCCCGATCCGCGCCGCCGTCCGGGTGTCCGGGTAGGCCTCGCCGGGGCCACCGCCGTACCAGCGCACCCGGTCGGCCGCGGGCAGTCCGAAGCGGATGCCGAGGCGGGGCAGCGGGACGGTCCAGTCGCCGTCCGGGACGGTGGACACGGTCAGCCGGAGCCGGTCGCCGTCCGACGTCCAGCGGTACACCGTCGACAGCCCCAGCTCCCGGGCGGCCGGCGCCACCCGGGTGCGGACCGTCAGCGCGTCCTCTCCGGGCTCGACCGCGTCCAGGCGGTGCCGCATCCGGTGCAGTCCGAGTTCCCGCCACAGCAGCCCGAAGCGCAGATCGCTCTGCCAGGCGGCACCGTCGTCGTTGTCGGTGGTGGCCCGCCACACGTCCAGCCGCAGACCCGTGACCGGTACCCCGCAGATCGTCCTCGGCGCCCCGGTCCGGGCGTCGAACTCGGCCGGGCCGAGGGTGAGCACCCCGTCACCGGCCGCCGGCCGGGCGGTCGCCGCGACGTGCGGCACCGGCCGCGCCGACGCCGGGATCTGGCCCCAGGCCACGACATGGTCCCGGGGCGCCCACGGGGTGTCGGCGGCGAGCCGGGCGCGGACGGTCCAGTGCGCCTCGCCGGCCGGCGCCCCGGCCGGTACGGCGGGCAGCTTGACCTCGGCGGACTCGCCGGGCGCCAGCGCGGGCACCGACAGGGTGCCGGAGTCCACCGGCTCGCCCTCGACCTCGTACGACCACGAGAAGGCCAGCGCCGACAGGTCCGCGAAGTCGTACCCGTTGGCGACCCTCACCGTGCCGGCCGTGCCGTCGCCGGTGAGGACGACCGGCTCGATCACCTTCTGGTACTCGATCAGACCGGGGGAGGGCCGGCGGTCCGGGAACAGCAGGCCGTCGCAGACGAAGTTGCCGTCGTGCAGCTCCTCGCCGAAGTCGCCGCCGTAGGCGTAGCCCAGCTCGGGGTGGGCGATGCCGTGGTCGATCCACTCCCAGACGAAGCCGCCCTGGAGCCGGTCGTGGCGCTCGAACAGCCGCTGGTAGTCGGCGAGTCCGCCGGGGCCGTTGCCCATGGCGTGCGCGTACTCGCAGAGGATGAAGGGCAGTGCGCGGCGGCGTCGGGGCCCGCCGTCCAGGCCCCGGCCGATCCGCTCGACCTCGGCGTGGCTCGCGTACATCCGCGAGTACAGGTCGGTGTCGCGGCAGTCGGGGTCGCCCTCGTAGTGCACCGGCCGGGAGGGGTCGCGGCCGTGGATCCACTCGGCCATCGCGGTCAGGCCCCGGCCGGTGCCGGCCTCGTTGCCCAGCGACCAGATCACGACGGAGGGGTGGTTCTTGTCGCGCTCGACCATGCGGGCCGCCCGGTCGAGCAGGGCCGGGGTCCAGCGGTCGTCGTCGACGGGGTTGTCCCGCCAGCCCTGCTCGGTGAAGCCGTGCGTCTCCAGGTCGCACTCGTCGATCACCCACAGGCCGTACTCGTCGCACAGGTCCAGGAAGGCCGGGTGCGGCGGGTAGTGGGAGGTGCGGACGGCGTTGATGTTGTGCCGCTTCATCAGCAGCACGTCCTCGCGCATCGTCTCCGGATCCAGGGCGCGGCCCCGCTGCGGATGCCACTCGTGCCGGTTGACGCCCTTGAAGAGCACCGGGCGCCCGTTCACCTTGATCAGGCCGTCCGCGACTGCCACCGTGCGGAAACCGATGCGCAGCCGCACCCGTTCGCCCGCCGTGGCCAGCACACCGTCGTACAGCCGCGGCGTCTCCGCCGTCCACGGCTCGACCGGGACGGTCACCGGCTCCCCGGTGGCGACGTCGACGCCGAGGTCCGGGACCGTGACCCGGCCCGGCACGTCGGAGTCGACGCGGAGGGTGCCGGTGCCGGACACGTGGTCGTACGAGGCGTGCACGAAGAAGTCCCGGACGCCGTCCGCCGGGCGGTGCAGCAGCGTCACGTCACGGAAGATGCCCGGCAGCCACCACTGGTCCTGGTCCTCCAGGTACGAGCCCGCCGACCACTGGTGGACGCGGACGGCCAGGACGTTGCCGGCGGGCTTCAGCAGCGGGCCGACCGCGAACTCGTGCGGCAGCCGCGAGCCCTTGAAGTCGCCCAGCTCGGTGCCGTTCAGCCAGACCCGGGCGCAGGACTCCACGCCGTCGAAGCGCAGCACGGCACCCCCGCCCGCCGGCCAGTCCGCGGGCAGGTCGAAGACGCGCAGATGGTCGCCGGTCGGGTTCTCCGTGGGCACCCGGGGCGGGTCGACCGGGAACGGGTAGAGGTGGTTGGTGTAGACGGGGGAGCCGTGGCCCTGGAGCACCCAGTGGCCGGGGACCGTGACCTCCGCCCAGTCACCGGCGTCGTACCCCTCCGCCGCGAAGGAGTCGTCCTCGGCGTCGGCCGTGTCCGACAGGCGGAAGCGCCAGCTGCCGTTGAGGGAGAGGGACGGGGCGTCCGAGGACGCGTGGGCGCGGGGCGGCAGCGCCCCCGAGCCCGGCGAGACGTCCTCGACGTAAGCGGTGGGACGGAAAGACATCGGTCTCCTAGCTCAGCCCTTGATGCCGGTCTGCGCGATCCCCTGCACCAGCCAGCGCTGGAGGAAGAGGAACACGAACAGCAGGGGCAGGATCGAGATGGCGGTCGCCATGAAGATCAGGTGGTAGTTGACGGTCTGGTTGGTCATGTACGACGACAGCGCGACCTGGACGGTCCAGGCGCTCGGGTCCTGGCCGATGACCAGCGGCCACAGGAAGGCGTTCCAGCCGTTGATGAAGGTGATCGTGGCGATCGCCGCGAAGAAGTTCAGCGAGTTCGGCACCACGACACGCCAGTACGCGCCCCAGTAGCCGAGCCCGTCCACGCGTGCCGCCTCCTCCAGCTCCCTCGGGAACCCGAGGAAGTACTGCCGGAACAGGAAGCAGGTGAAACCGCTGAAGAGACCCGGGACGATCAGCCCCCGGTAGCTGTCCACCCAGCCGAGGGACGACACCAGCACGAAGCTGGGGACGAAGGTGACCGCGGCCGGGACCATCAGGGTCACCAGCACGGCGTAGAAGACCTTGTCGGCGTGCCGGTAGGGGATGCGGGCCAGGGCGTAGCCGGCCAGCGAGCACACGAACAGCGTGCCGGCCGTGTGCAGCACGCCGACCACCAGCGAGTTCCACATCGACCGGCCGAAGTCGACCGTCGGGTCGTCGAACGGCTCGGTGAGGTTGCCCCACTGGATGTCGACCGGGAAGAACTTCCAGTTCTCGCCGGTGATCTCCGGGTCGGTGGACAGGGCGTTGCGGACGATCAGGTAGAACGGGACGAGGAAGAGCAGCGCGGCGACGCTGGTGGCGAGGTACAGGCCGGCGGAACTCATCACCCCGCCGCGCCGGGCGCGCTTGCCGGTCTCGGGTGCGGTCGTGGTCACTTGGACTCCTCACCCCTGCCGAAGCCCATGATCCTGCCCTGGAACAGGGTGACGACACAGATCAGCACGGTCAGCACCACGGCTCCGGCGCTGCCCTTGCCGTAGTTCTGGTCCTGGCCGAGGGCGGTGTAGTACAGCTCGACCAGCGGCGGGCGGCCCCAGGTCGTCTTGGACAGCAGATTGAAGAACTCGTCGAAGGCCTGGTAGGCGGCCACGAGCAGCAGCAGGACCACGGCCGTGGAGGTGGCCCGCAGCTGGGGCAGCGTGATGTACCGAAAGGTCTGCCAGCCGCGCTTGGCGCCGTCGATGGCGGCGGCCTCGTACAGCTCCTGCGGGATGTTCTGCAGCGCGGCCAGGAAAAGGATCATGTAGAAGCCGGACTGGAGCCACAGCCGGGCGGTGATGATGACCAGCCAGTACCAGGGCGGGTCGGGGTTGGCGAGCCAGGCGATGTTGTCCACGCCGAACAGGCCGAGGACGGTGTTGGCCAGGCCGAAGCGCACGCCGTTGAAGAGGGACATCTTCCAGACCAGCGAGGCCGCGACGTAGCTGCACGCGGTCGGCAGGAAGAACACCGACCGGTAGAACGCCCGCATGAAGCGCAGCCGGTTCACCAGCAGGGCGAGGCCCAGGGAGAGTGCCCAGGTGGTGGGCACGATGAAGGCGGCGAAGACGGTGAAGGTGACGAGGGACCCGGTGAAGTGCGTGTCCGACAGGATCTGCCGGTAGTTGTCCAGTCCCACGAAGTCGCTGGGCGTGACGGTGAAGCGGGCCTCGAAGAAGCTGAGGTAGAGGCTCCAGCCGATCGGGACGTAGACGAAGACGGTCAGCCCGATCAGGAACGGGGCGGCGAACAGCCAGAAGGCGACGGTGCGGCTGCCGCGCAGTCCCCGCCGGGGGCGGGCCTTCGCGGGCTCGGCCGGGGCGGGGCCCGGGACGGTGCGCGTGGTGGTCGTCGACATGGTGCGATCCGTCCGGCGGCCTATCCGAACAGCTTCTTCAGTTCGGCGTTCACGGTCTTGTCGCACCGGTCGAGCGCGGCCTCCGGGTCACCGCCCTTGCGGACGCAGTCGGCGAAGACGTTCTCCGTGGCGGTGATCATCGCCTGGGTCCAGCCGATGTTGTCGAAGTGCCCGTACTCGTTGAACAGCTGCACGCCCTCGGCCGGCAGCCCCGACTTCAGCTTGTCCGTCGACCGCGCGATGGAGGTGCGCGGCGGGATGTGGAAGCCGTACGAGGTCGCCCAGTCCTCCTGGTACTTCTTCTGGTCGATCCACAGCCACTTCACGTACTCCTTGGCCGCGTCGACGTGCCGGCCCTTGGCGTTGACGAACATCGACCAGCCGCCGTTGTAGACGGACGGCCGGCCCGCGTCACCGACCTTCGGGAACGGCATGATGCCGAGGTCGTCGCCGAGGGTCTGCTGGAACTGCGGCATGGCCCACATCCCGCAGAACTGGATCGCGCACAGGCCCTGATTGAGCGCCGAGGGGTCCCAGAAGTCGGCGGGGGCGTCCAGCAGCAGGTCGCCGCTGGTGAAGAGCTTCCGCATCTTCCTCAGGCCCTCGACCACGCCGTCCGTGTGGTAGGCGATCTCGTTCTTCTCGTTCAGGGTGTCGGCGCCGGCCGACCAGATCAGCGGGTTGATCACCGCGTGCAGGTCGTTGCCGAGGAACAGGCCCTTGACCTTGCTCGTGGTGAGCCTGGCGGCGGCCTCGATCAGCTCGTCCAGGGTCTGCGGCGGCTCGACGCCCGCCTTCTCCAGCATGGACTTGCGGTAGAAGAAGAACTGCGGGTCGTCGATCATCCGCACGCCGTAGATCTTGCCGTCGACCGTGTGCGACTGGATGTCGGCCTGGTTGAAGTCGCTCTTGACCGGCTCGATGATGTCGGTGAGGTCCGCCACCTGGCCGCTTCTGACGAGCTGGATCTGCGGGTGGAACTCGAACAGGTCCGGGGCCTGGTCGGTGAGCAGGGACGCGAACAGCTTGCTCTCGAAGTTCGAGCCGGTGATCCACTGCGTGGTCACGTCGGCCTTGGTGTACGCCTGCGCATAGCGCTTGATCGCCTGCTCGGTGCCCGCCTCGCCGTAGGCGTGGAAGTACTGGACGAGCTGCTTGCCCGAGCCGGAGCCGTCGCCCCGGCCGTTGTTGCCGCCGCACGCGGCGAGCGAGCCGGCGGCGGCCAGGCCCGCGGCGGCCCGGAGTATCGAACGGCGGTCCCAGGTGCTGCTCTGTGCCGACATGCTGACGTCCTTCTCTGTTCGAGTACGACTGCGGCTCTCCCGCTGGGCGGGCAGACGGCCCGCAACGGGCGTGCTGCGGGACGCTAGCCTTCGGCTAAGGCTTCGGCAAGGGGTTGGACGAAGTCGGTGCGAGTTGTTGTAGGAGGTTCGGCATCGCGAACGGGCGGGCGGGGCGAGCGAGATGAGGGCCGCCGGGTCAGGGAGTGGCCGGCGGCCCTCGGCCGGGGGAGCGGGCGCGCTACCGCCTGGTCCACACCTCGTTGGCACCGCCGGTGCAGCGGTGCAGGATGACCTCGCTGCCGTCGGCCGTCGCCTGTCCGCTGACGTCCAGGCACCGGCCCGACGCCTCGTCGACGATCTGCCCGTTGCCGTTCAGCAGCCAGCGCTGGGTGCCGTCACCGCGGTACGCGGGCGCAGTCGTCAGGCCGGAATCCGCCGCCGTCAGATAGCCGTTCGCGCCCCTCAGGGTGCCCCGCGCGTCGTACGACCACGCCTGTCCGGCCGTGCCCGTGCAGGTGTCGATGGCGGCGCCCGACGCGTCGGCCGTCAGACACTTGCCCGACTGGCCGCCGACCAGCGCACCCGTCAGTGCCGAACTGCCGTGCCCCTTCTGCGGGAGCACGTACGTGGTGATCGAACGGGGCGCGAGCGTCGCGGACATGGTGCCGCCGGCCACCGTCGGCCGTGCCACGTCGGCCCAGTTCTCGTCGGCGGAGGTCCGCACCGCCCGCGTGGCCCGTCCCGGCGCCTCACTGTTGAAGTGCAGGTTCAGCGCGGTGTCGGTGGTGTTGTGGTTGTTCACCACGACGACCCACCGGCCGTTGCGGTCGTAGGCGGTCACCTCCACGCCGTCCGGCGCCCCGGTCACGTTGTGCAGGGCCGCGCCCGGCCGCACGAACTTGCTGTACTGGCCGAGCGCGTAGTAGCGCTTGGTGAAGTACAGGGTCTGGTTGCCGTTCACGGCGTAGTCCGGGTCGTAGTAGATCAGGCCGTCGTTCCAGCCCTTGTCGTTGCGGGCCTCCGGGTCGCTGCCGTACATCTCCGACAGTGCCACCCACCACTGGAACGCGGAGTCGTGGGCGGTCGCGAAGTCCTTGTGGATGATCCGGGACAGGTTCAGCCCGCCGTCGATCGTCGGGTCGTACTCCTGCGCCCAGCCGGTGCCGCCCTTGCCGAAGCAGCAGATCTCCGTCGACCAGGAGGCTTTGCCGACCGACTTCGACGTCGCGTGGACCTGCGCCCGCTGATCGTCACCGGGGTTGTTGTACGTGTGGTGCGCCAGGCGGGACACGTACCGGGCCGTGCCCGGCTGGGACATCCACTGCGGGAGCTCGGTGTTGAAGCCGACCGTGCTGCTGGACTCGTCCGCGATGATGCCGGTCCTCCGGTGGCGCGCCCTCTGCTCCGCACCCAGGGCCCGCACGATGTCGTCGCGCTGCGGGACGTCGACCAGCATGCCCTCCTGGCCGCAGCTGTCGAAGCTGTTCGTCGGCTCGTTGAAGGGGCTGATGTAGTCCAGCTCGACGCCCTGCTCGGCGAAGTGGTCGGTGACGTCGGCGATGTACCGGGCGAAGTCCTGCTCGTTCTCCGTCTTCAGATGGCCGCCGCAGCTCTTGCCGTTCGTCTTCCACCGGGCGGGCGCGCTGTTGACGAAGCCGATCAGGTCCCGCACGCCGTAGCGGGCGGCGGCGCGGAGGAAGTAGCGGCCGGCCTCGTCCCTGTCCCAGTCGTAACCGCCCTCCGGCTTCAGGAAGTCCTGGGGAGCGCGCGGCGCGTACGTCACGCCGGTGCCGCCTCCGCCGATGTTGTAGCGGTACGAGCTGAGGTGGAGGCCGTCCGGGGAGAAGAGCAGCTCGGCCACCCGGGCCCGGACGGCGGGGTCGAAGTGCGCCAGGTCGTTGACCCACCAGGCGCCGGAGGCACCGATGTTGTCGATGGTCTGGGCGGCGTGCGGCGAGACCTCCGCCGTCGCGGGCGCGGCCTGGGCGGTGGGGGCGGACATCAGGGATCCCGTGACAGCGAGCGTGGTCGCGGCTGTCAGGAGGACCGGTCGGAGGAGGCGGGAGTGAGACACGTGCATCCCTTCCGTCGTCATGAAGGCGGTGCGGTACGGCTCCTTGCCTGCGTGCGCTTGACCGCCCTCTGCCCGACGGACTGCAGCGCCCCCTCCAGCGCGAACGTGGCCGCGCCGAGGGACACCGGGTCGGTGGGGATCGGGGAGAGGACGATCTCGGTGGCGGCCAGCGGCCGGCGCAGGGCGTGCCGGGCGACCGCCTGACGGACCTCCCCGAGCAGCGGCTCGCCCAGCCGGGCGGCCACCCAGCTGCTGAGCACGACCACTTCGGGGTTGAGCAGATTGACCAGATCGGCGATGCCGGCGCCGAGGTAACGGGCGGTGTCGCGCACGGCCTTGAGGGCGACCGGGTCCTCCGCGGCGACCGCGCGGGCCAGGGCGTCGATGGTGGCGGTCTGGTCCTCGGGGTGCAGCAGCGGGGACCGCGGGCTGAGTTCGCGCAGGTTCTGCATGATGCCGGGCGCGCCGACGTACGTCTCCACACAGCCGTGGTTGCCGCAGTGGCACAGCCGGCCGTCCAGCACGAGCGTGGTGTGCCCCCACTCGCCGGCGCTGTTGCTCACCCCCCGGTGCAGCCCGCCGCCGAGGACCAGACCGGCGCCGACCCCGGTGCCGAGGTTGACCACCACGGCGTCCCCGCGGCCCCGCGCCGCCCCGAACCACAGCTCGGCCACCGCGCAGGCGCGCAGCGGATTGTCCAGGTACAGCGGGTAGGCGATGTGCTCGGCGAGCAGGTCGAGCAACGGCACGTCGTGCCAGTCCCAGTTGGGCGCGTACTCGGCGACCCCGGTGTCCCGGTCCACCTGGCCCGGCACGCTCACCCCGACGCCGAGCACCCGGGCCGCCTCGACGCCGGCCTGGGCGACCACCGAGCCGACCGCGGCGGCGACATGCCCGACCACCTGCTCCGGCCGGCTCTCCCCGGGCCGCATGTCCTCGTCGGCCCGGGCCAGCACGTTCAGCGCCAGGTCGAACAGCTCGACGTGGACGTACGTCTCGGCGATGTCCACGCCGATCAACGCGCCCCCCGACGCGTTGACGGCGACCAGCCCCCGGGGGCGGCCCCCGGCCGAGTCCTCGAACCCCACCTCGGTGATCATGCCGAGGTCCAGCAGCTCGCCGACGAGCGTGGCCACCGTGGCCAGGCTGAGCCCGGTGGCCGCGGCCAGCTCCTGCCGGGAGGTGGGAGACTCGGCGATGATCTGGCGCAGCACCTCGTAGCGGTTCGCGGTGCGGATGTCACGTGATGTGCGCTTCACGCGGCTGCCCCTCCCGTCCCGTCCGGACCCGTCCAGGCCGGGGCGGCTCGGGCACCGGCGCGGGCGTCAGGCTATGGGCTGGAAGGGGCTTTCGACAAGGGGTTAGGAAAGGGGCTGGAGAAAGTCCGGGGCGGCTACCCGTGACCGGGCAGGCCGAGAAGTTCCCGCACGAAGGTGTTGGCGAACGTGCCGGACGGGTCCGTGCGGCGGACCAGGGACGCGAAGTCCGCCAGCCGTGCGTACCGCCCGCGGAGCACGGCCGAGGGGACCGCGAAGACCTTCCCCCAGTGCGGGCGCGGGTCGAACGGCTCCAGCGCCTCCTCCAGCCGGCGCACCACCGGCAGCACCGCCGCCTCGTCGCGCACCCAGGTGAAGTGCAGCGCGACCGAGTCCCGTCCGTGGGCCGGGCTCAGCCACTGCGCGTCGGCGGCGACCGTGCGCACCTCACAGGTCTGCAGCACCCCGGCGACCGTCTCCCGGATGCCGTCGACCGCGTGCAGCGCGTCCAGGGCCGCCGGCCGCGGCAGCAGGTACTCCGACTGGATCTCCTCCCCGCTGCTCGGCGTGAACTCCGCCCGGAAGTGCGGCAACCGCTCGTGCCACGGCCCCGGCACCCCCAGCTGCTCGGTGCAGTTGCCCGCGGGCATGCCCGGCACCGGGTGCAGCGGGACGGCCGCGGGCGCCGCCCACGGGAAGTCCACCGCCGGCCGGTCCGTGCGCCGCTTGACCCACACCTGCCGGAAGCCCGGCGTGCGCCAGTCCGTGAACAGGCTCACGCTGTACCCGGCGGCGGCCACGGCGTCGAAGTCCAGCCCGTCAAGCGGAAGTTCGGTGTAGACCCGCTGTTCCACCTCGTAGGCCGGCTCCAGGTCGAGGGTGAGCGCGGTGACGACGCCGAGTGCGCCGAGGGAGGTCACGAAGCCGTCGAAGCGCGGGTCGTCCCGGCCGATCGTCCCGGCGCCGTCGGCCGCGGTGATCAGCTCCAGCTCCCGGACCGCCGACGCCAGCGAACCGTTGGCCACACCCGAGCCGTGCGTGCCCGTCGCCACCGAGCCGGCCACCGAGATGTGCGGCAGCGAGGCCATGTTGGGCAGGGCGAGCCCGTGCGCGTGGACCACGCGGGCCAGCTCGGCGTAGCGGACCCCGCCCGCCACCCGGACCGTACGCGCCGCCGTGTCGACGTCGATCGTCCGGGGCAGGGCGGCGGTCGAGATCAGTATGCCGTCCGGGCCCGGGTCGGCTATCCGGTTGAAGGAGTGCCCGCTGCCGAGCACCCGCACCCGCATGCTGTCCCGCACCAGCGCCGCCAGCTCCTCCGGCGTGCGCGGACGGTGGAACTCGCGCGCCGTGTAGGTGACGGTGCGCGCCCAGTTGGTGAGTGCGCCCGCGCCGTCCCGGGCCCCCGTCTCCGCTGTCTCGGTCATCCGTGCGTCCCTCCAGGAGAGTTGCGTGTCCGTTGACCCTCTCATCCGGCGCGACCTACGGTAGAGACCGGTTGCTGCCGCCAGCGTCACCGAGCCGGAAGGCCACTTCCTTGCCCGAGCGTCCCCAGGCCCTGTTCGCCATGACGCCCCAGAACGTGCCGCTCGTCTTCCCGCCGGAACTGCTGGCTCGGCTGCGCGCGTGTGTAGAAATCGATTCCACTCTGGTGGCCCAGGACTTCACCGCACCCCGGGTGCGGGAGGCCCTCGCCCGCACCGAGGTCCTCATCACCGGCTGGGGCTGCCCCCGCCTGGACCCCGCCGTCCTGGACGCGGCGCCGAAGCTGCGCGCCGTGCTGCACGCGGCCGGCTCGGTCAAGGGCTTCACCACCCCCGAGGTGTGGCGGCGGGGCATCGCGGTCTCCTCGGCCGCCGCCGCCAACGCGCTGCCCGTCGCCGAGTACACCCTCGCCATGATCCTGCTCGCCGGGAAGGACGTCTTCGCCCTCCGCGACCGGCTGCGCGAGCGGCGCGCCTTCCCCTACGGCGGCATCCTCCCCGGTGTCGGCAACCACGGCCGCCGCGTCGGCGTCGTCGGCGCCTCCCGGGTCGGCCGCCGCCTGATCGAGCTGCTCCGCCCGTACGACCTGGCGGTCACGCTCGCCGACCCGTACGTCGACGCGGCGGAGGCCGCCCGGCTCGGCGTACCTCTGCTGTCGCTGGACGACCTGCTGCGC
>NZ_MUMF01000368.1 GCF_002155905.1 Streptomyces tricolor
CGTCGGCATGCTCCAGCGCCGTACCGCCCGGCACCAGCCCGGCCCCCCGGATCCACGCGCACAACGCCCCCACCCCGTCCAGCCGTTCGTCCGGATGGGAGGTGGCGAGCAGGTCCAGGCACACCCGCCCGGCATCGAACCGCAGCTCGTACGCGGGTGTGGCGCTACCGAGTGCCATGTGCGTCACCGCCTAGGCAGAAACCGAGCGGGGTCTCCCCCACAGTGCCCGCGCGAAGGGAACACCGGAACCCCCCGTACCGGCCCTGTTGACGGCGGCCGGCCCGCCCCGTGCCCGGCACGCGTGCGGCGATGATGTGCGGGTGTTCTTCGAGGATCTCAGCGCGTACACGTACCAGGACGAGGACACGTTCGAGGACAGCGAGTCGTTCCGCGCGCTCTGGTACCGGCCCGAGTACGTCCGTCTGAACGTCGGATGGCTGGAAGCCGGACGGCCGTACCCGACCGGGCCCGTGCCCGCGGGCTTCGCGGAGCGGCTGCGGGGCGTCCAGCGGGTCCAGCGGATGAACGTCTGCCTCGGCGTCCACGCGTGCGACCTGTGCCCCGGGGCAGAGGCCCCGGAGGGGAACGGGGAGCTGCGGATCCCGGGCGAGGCCGGCATCGCCTACGCCGCCCCGTTCCTGATCACCCACTACGTCACCGCTCACGGCTACCGGCCGCCGCGGGCCTTCGTCGACGCCGTCCTCGCTGTCGATCTCGACGCGTGGGCCGCCGCCCGGTGGCCCGACGTGCCCTTCCCCTGGGTCCCGGCGGACGCCGAACGGCTGCTGGAGTAGGAACGGGCGATCCGCGCCCCCGGCAGCCGCGGGCCCCCTCACCACCCGCTCCCCCGGCGAGTGAGAGCAACGTTCCCTTCCGGTCACCCACAGCCACAGGCCGGAAACGCGCCCTCCCTACCTTCGGGCTCAGTCAGTGGTTGGCAGACCGAGCAGCCGGAGCCCCGTGGAGGCGTGATGACAGCCCCAGCCCCTACCCGTCGCAGTGGCCGCTGGATCGAGCGCTGGGATCCGGAGGACGAGGGATTCTGGCAGGCGACCGGGGAGCGGATCGCCCGCCGGAACCTGTGGTTCTCCGTGCTCTCCGAGCACATCGGCTTCTCCGTCTGGACCCTGTGGTCCGTGCTGGTCCTGTTCATGGGCCCGGAGTACGGCCTCACCCCGGCCGACAAGTTCCTGCTGACCTCGGTGGTCACGCTGGTCGGAGCGGTGGTCCGGGTGCCGTACACCTTCGCCGTCGCCGTCTTCGGCGGCCGCAACTGGACGATCGTCTCGGCGAGCCTGCTGCTCGTCCCGACCGTCGCCGCGTTCTGGGTGATGGAGCCGGGGACGTCGTACTCCACCTTCCTCCTGGTGGGCCTGCTGGCCGGTATCGGCGGCGGCAACTTCGCCTCCTCCATGACCAACATCAACGCCTTCTTCCCGCTGAGGAAGAAGGGGTGGGCGCTCGGTCTCAACGCGGGCGGCGGCAACATCGGCGTCCCCGTCATCCAGCTCGTCGCGCTCGCCATCATCGGCGCGAGCGGCGGCCCGCGCGTGCTGCTCGGCATCTACATCCCGCTGATCGTCGTGGCCGCCGTACTCGCCGCGCTGTTCATGGACAACCTGGCCTCGGTGCAGAACGACACCGGCGCGGCCAAGGACGCCGCCCGGGACCGCCACACCTGGATCATGGCCTTCCTCTACATCGGCACCTTCGGCTCCTTCATCGGCTACAGCTTCGCCTTCGGCCAGGTGCTGACGAACGGGTTCGGCCGGACCCCCCTCCAGGCCGCGTACCTCACCTTCATCGGTCCGCTGCTCGGCTCCCTCATCCGCCCCCTCGGCGGCTGGCTCGCCGACCGCTACGGCGGCGCCCGCATCACCCTGTGGAACTACGTCGGCATGGCCGCCGCCACCGCCGTGCTCATCGCGGCCAGCATGCACAAGTCGCTGCCGCTGTTCGTGTCCGTCTTCGTCGTGCTGTTCGTGCTCAGCGGGCTCGGCAACGGGTCGACGTTCAAGATGATCCCCGGCATCTTCCAGGCCAAGGCGCTGGCCAAGGGCCTGGAGGGCGAGGCCGCCGTCGCGTACGGCCGGCGCCTCTCCGGTGCCTCGATGGGCCTCATCGGCGCGCTCGGCGCGCTCGGCGGTGTCGGCATCAACCTCGCCTTCCGCCAGTCCTTCCTCTCCTACGGCTCCGGCACCGGCGCGTTCGTCGCGTTCCTCGCCTACTACGGTGTCTGCTTCGCGGTCACCTGGGCCGTATACCTTCGCCGCCCGGCGGGCCGGATTCCCGCCACCACGGCCGCCTCGCAGGAGAAGGCCCAGCTCAACTATGCCGAGGTGTGACGTAACACCGGTGACATCAAGCCGAACCGAGCCTGTCACGCGGAGTTGACAGGCTCGTTCGGCGTGCCGGTCAGCTAGGAGAGCCCCATGTACGACGAAGAGCAGCAACCCGAGCACGGCCCCCTCGCCGGGTTCACCGTGGGTGTCACCGCCGCGCGCCGGGCCGAGGAACTGGGCGCCCTGCTCCAGCGGCGCGGCGCCACCGTCCTGCACGCCCCCGCGCTGCGGATCGTGCCGCTCGCGGACGACAGCGAACTGCTCGCCGCCACCAAGGAGATCATCGACCAGGTCCCGGACGTGGTCGTGGCCACCACCGCGATCGGCTTCCGGGGGTGGGTCGAGGCCGCCGACGGCTGGGGCCTCGGCGAGCAGCTCCTCGGCCGGCTGCGCGGGGTACGGCTGCTGGCCCGCGGTCCGAAGGTCAAGGGCGCGATCCGCGCGGCGGGCCTCACCGAGGAGTGGTCGCCCACCTCGGAGTCCCTGGCCGAGGTGCTCGACCGCCTCCTGGAGGAGGGCGTCGACGGCGACCGCATCGCCGTACAGCTGCACGGCGAGCCCCTCCCCGGCTTCGTCGAGTCGCTGCGGGCCGCCGGCGCGGAGGTGGTCCCGGTCCCGGTCTACCGCTGGATGCCGCCGGAGGACATCAGCCCCCTGGACCGCCTCCTGGACGCGGCCGTCACCCGCGGCCTGGACGCCCTCACCTTCACCAGCGCCCCCGCCGCGGCCTCCCTCCTGTCCCGCGCGGAGGACCGGGGCCTGCGGGACGAGCTGCTGTCGGCCCTGGCCCACGACGTCCTGCCGGCCTGCGTCGGCCCGGTCACCGCGCTGCCCCTCCAGGCCCACGGGGTGGACACGGTCCAGCCGGAGCGCTTCCGCCTCGGTCCCCTGGTCCAGCTCCTGTGCCAGGAACTGCCCGCCCGCGCCCGCTGTCTGCCCGTCGCCGGCCACCAGGTGGAGATCCGCGGCCACGCGGTCCTGGTCGACGGCCGCCTCAAGCCGGTGCCCCCGGCCGGCATGTCCCTGCTGCGCGCCCTCGCCCGCCGACCCGGCTGGGTCGTCGCCCGCGCCGACCTGCTCCGCGCCCTCCCCGGCGCGGGCCGCGACGAACACGCCGTGGAAACGGCGATGGCCCGCCTGCGTACGGCGCTGGGGGCCCCGAAGCTGATCCAGACGGTGGTGAAACGCGGCTACCGCCTGGCCCTGGACCCGGCGGCGGACACGAAGTACGCGGACGCGTAGCCGCCGGGGCGCGCGGCGCGAAACGGAGGGCAAGGCTCTGGAACTGCTCAAGTGGTTTGAAGAGGGCCGTCCGCCGCGTCCACCATGATCCACATGGGATTCGCTGGATTCACCAAGAAGCAGGACCTCGTGCTGGTCCTCCGGGACTCGGACCTGATCACGGCGGCGCTGCGGGAGGCGTTGGACGGGGCGGCGGAGGAGGAGCGGCCGGGGCTGGAGCGGGCCGTCGCGCTCGTCGAGGACATCGCCGGGGCCAGCGAGGGGCAGCTGCGGGCCGGGTGGGTGCGCGACCGGCTGGCCCAGGTCGGTTTCACCGGGGACATCACCTCGGTCGCCGCCGTGAAGGCGCTGCGCCAGGCGGAGCCGAGTCTGAGCCTGCTGGCGGCGGTGCAGTTGCAGAAGGAGGCGGTGGCCCACCCGGAGTAGGGCGGGCACCGGACCACCGGTAGGACGGTGACACAGACCGCCCCGATCGCCTCCGCGGCGGCTGCGGTCGTCTCTGCGGTCGGCGGGCAGTGATCGCTTCACCGGTCGGCACGTGCCCGCTGCTCCGGCAGGCGGTGATCGTCTCTCCGGACGGGATGCGGCGCACCCGGGCGGCACATCCGGACGGTGCGGTCCGCAGGACCGTCACCGCTCCGCGCGCCCCGATCGCCGCCGGCCGACGCACCCGCAGGTCGTCACCGGCCGGGCCATCCCCCGATCGCCACCGGTGGGTACCCCCCTCCGCTCGTCACCGGCC
>NZ_MUMF01000037.1:0-11187 GCF_002155905.1 Streptomyces tricolor
CCCTGCTCGGCGCCCTGGTCGTGGGCCTGGCCGCCGGTGTGGTGTGCAGTTACGCCGTCAGCTGGAAGTTCAAGCTGAACTACGACGACTCCCTGGACGTCGTCGGCGTCCACCTGGTGGGCGGCATCATCGGCACCCTGCTGATCGGGCTGTTCGCCGACAGGGCGATGACCGGCGGCACGGAGGGCCTGTTCCACGGCGGCGGGCTCGCCCCGCTCGGCAAGCAGCTGCTCGCCGTGGTCGTCGTCGCCGGGTACGCCTTCTCCGTGACGTACGGCCTCGGCAAGCTGCTCGACACGGTGCTGGGCCTGCGCGCGAGCGAGGAGCAGGAGCACACCGGGCTGGACCTTACGGTGCACGCCGAGACCGCATACGATCACGGCGTCCTGGGCCACGGCGCCCCGGTCTCCCACTCCGTCCTCAGCCCAGCCAGCACGCAGAAGGTCGACACCCAGGCATGAAGCTCATCACCGCGATCGTCAAGCCGTACCGTCTGGACGAGGTCAAGACCGCCCTTCAGGAGCTGGGGGTGCACGGTCTGACCGTGACCGAGGCGAGCGGCTACGGCCGGCAGCGCGGCCACACCGAGGTGTACCGGGGGGCCGAGTACCGCGTCGACCTGGTGCCGAAGGTGCGCATCGAGGTCGTGGTGGAGGACGCCGTCGCCGACGACGTGATCGACGCGATCGTCAGGGCCGCGCAGACGGGGAAGATCGGGGACGGGAAGGTGTGGGCCGTTCCGGTGGAGACGGTCGTCCGGGTGCGGACCGGCGAGCGCGGACCCGACGCGCTCTGACCAGCAGCGTCCCGGCCGCCACGGCCGCGGCGAGCACCAGCGCCACCGGCAGCCAGGGCAGGGCGAGGAAGCCCGCGCTCGCCGACTCCCGGCTGTCCCGGGCGCGCGCGGTGAGCGTCACCCGCGCCCGGTCGAGCTGGGGTGCCCCGCGCCAGGTCTCGGTGAGCCGGACCCGCTGTCCCGGCAGCAGCTCGGCGGGCACCCCGGTCAGCTCCCGGTCCAGCAGGGTACGGCCGAACAGCCCGCGCGCCGTCAGCTCCACCCGGGGGCTGAGGGTGACGTTGCCGGTGTTGCGCAGGGTGTAGGAGACGGTCGCGGTGCTGTCACCGAGGCCGGGGACGAGCGGCTGGCGGTGGCTGACGCGCAGCTGCTCGACGGAGAGCGCGGGCAGGGTGGGACCGCCGACCCGGAGGTAGATCCGGGCGCCCACGGCCCGCCGCACACCGAGCGCGAGCCGGCCGCTGCCGGTGTCGACGTGCTCGTCCAGGGCGACGAGCGCGCCGGGGTGGTCGCCGGGCTCGGCGTCCCGCGGGACGCGCAGGGTGAAGGGCACGGTGACGGTCCGGTGGCCGGGCACGGTGACGCGTGCGGTGGCGGGCCTGGCCCACGCGCCCACCCCGCGCATCCGCTCCTTCAGGGTCCGTACGGCGAACCCGCCGTCGCGCGCGGTGTTGTAGGCGTCGGCCGCGTAGAGCCGGAAGGTGAGCGGCTGGGCGGTCTTGTTGCGGACGGCGACCTTGTCGGTGAGGGTCTGGCCGGGTTCGGCGGAGAGGGTGAAGTAGGGCCGCGCGGCGCTCTTCGAGGCGACCGGGTAGACGGACCAGCTGCCGTTGTCGGCGGCGCGGGCGGCCGGCACCGGCAGGCCGAGGAGCAGGGACAGCAGGGCGAGCAGGCTCAGGAGGACGGAGGGCTTGCGCATGGGTGCGGACCCCCACGGGCGGGAGACGGGGGAACGGGCGGGTGCGGACGCCCGTGCGGTCAGGTGAGCGTCAGCGTGAGCACGCCGGAGTACGCGCCGGGCGGCGTGAACGCCGGGACGTCCAGGGAGAGTCCGGCGTCGACGGTGAACTGGCCGCCGGTGAGCGTGCCGTTGGGGGTGGAGGCGAGGGTCGCGCCCGCGCTGCCCACGGTGCCCGCCGACCCGGCCTTGCAGGTGCTGGGGCTGCCCGCCTTGGTGGCGCAGGCGGGGGTCCAGCTGAGCTTCCCGGCGTCGATCTTGGCGCCGGGGCCGGTGAAGTCGGTGACCTTGCCGGTCAGGGACCAGCCCGCGGGCCCGCCGCGGAAGTCCTTGACGGTCACGGTGTTCAGCCGGCCGGTGGAGGCCCCGCCCTGGCCGAAGTCGACCGCCGACAGCGCGACGGAGTCACCGGCCTGGGACATGGCCAGGGTGCCCGCCGTGACGGTGGTGGTCAGCTTCTGGCTGCCGTCGGGGACGGGGGTGTCGTCGTGGACGGCGTAGGCCGCGGGGCCGGCGCCCCTGTCCGGGTTCCAGGCGCCGCCCTCGTAGGCCACGATCCCGGTCGTCGCCCGGTCGTTGACGACGAGGGAGCCGCTGAAGGCGCCCCGGGCGTCCGCGGTCACGGTGGCGGTGTCCGCGGTCTGGGTGGCGCCGGCCCGCCCGGCCAGGGTGACGGTCGCGCCCGGCGTGAAGCCGCTGCCGCTGACCGTGACCCGGGCGCCGGGGTCACCGGAGGCCGACCCCAGGGTGATGGCCCGGGTGTTGCCGGGGTCGTCGTCGGTCGCGGTGATGGTCTGCGAGACCGGGGCGGGCGGGGTGATGACCGTGCAGGGGGTGTCCAGCTCCAGGATGTAGCTGGTGTGGATGGTGTAGTCGCCGGGCGAGAGGGTGATCCGCCCGGCCTTGGTGACGGTGAACGTGCCGGTCATGGAGAAGGACGGGAAGACCGCCTTGCCCGGCACCGGCGGGTTCTTCTTCGGCCCGGCGACGGTGATGTCACCGCTCTGGGCGCCGCCGAGCGTCACCTTTCCCGTGGGGGTCATGATGTCGGCCGGCAGGGCCAGGTCGGTGGGGTTGCCCGCGGCGGCCGTGACCACGGTGTAGGTCACGGTGACCGTGTCGCCGACCTTGGGGCTGGTGGTGTCCACCGACACGCGGGCGGTGGTGGTGCCGTCGATCGGCGGAAGACCCGAGACGGCCGGCGGGATGCAGTGCGTGGCGAAGTCCACGTCGGTGCCGGCGGCACCGGCCGGACAGGCCAGCGCGCCGCCCGCGGTGACCGCGAGGGCGGTCGACCCGAACAGCGACGCCCAGCGCCACCGTCGGGCTCTTCGGGGTGTACGACCCATGGGCCCCCTCCTGAGGGTTGCGGGCGCAGCGGCTCGTCTGCGCCGACAGGGGGCATTGATGTGGAGCCGGGGTGAGAAGTCAATGGAGATGCCGCAGAAACCTGACGGATCATCAGTTTCTGCGGCATCCGGAACACATCGCTCGGTTCGGCCGGCCGGATCAGCCGGCCGGATCAGTGGATCAGCCGGATCAGTCGAAGACGAACGGGCCGGGCGACTGCTTGGCCGGGGTCGTACAGGTCACGGTGACCCCGAAGATCACCATCTTCAGCGAGCCGCCGTACGCGTCCAGGCTGTCACCGGAGGCCACCGTGCCGGGGAGGGGGCCGACACTGACCGCGGCGCCACTGGCCATGGCCGGGTTCTTCTTCCCGCTGAAGACGGTGCTGCCGCCGCCCGCCTTGGCCATGGTGAGCGTGGAGGTGATCGAGTCCTGGGCCACCGCGACGGGCGCCTTGATCGCGGTGGAGGTCAGGGTGATGGCGGCCGAGGTGCCGCTCTGGGTGGCGGTGAGCGTGGCCGCGCCGCCGCCGAAGATGCCGCAGCTCGCGGTGATGGTCGCCGACTGGGGAGTGACGGCGGCCGCGGTGGGCGCGAAGGCGAGTCCGGTGACCGCGAGGGCCCCGGCCACCAGTGCCGCACCTGTTGCCGTGCGTGTGCCTCTCATGGGGATCCGCTTCCCTTTCCTGGTGGGGAGTGCCATGGGGGGACGGCCGACGGACGGGGAGGCCTGCGCAGGCGGGTGCGGGCGCGCTGCACGGGGGTGCGGATCTGACGGTCCGTCGGGACGTATGGCCCATTGATGCGCGTCGGCCGGAACCCAACAAGGTTGAATTCCAGCCGACCTGCTGTTCGGTCGCTTCAGCCGGCGGAGAGGGTGCCCCGGACGGCTCCGTCGGGACCGGCGAGCAGCACCGGCGTCCCGGATCCGCCGAGGTCGGCGACGGCGGCCAGGTCCTCGGCCGGCAGCGACTCCGCCTCGCTCACCACCGCCGCCGCCTCCAGGGACGCGGCCCCCGACGCCACGGCCATGGCGACGGCCGTGCGCAGCGCGCTCAGCTTCAGCGAGGCGAGATCCACCGACCCGGCGACATACGTCCGCCCGGTCTCGTCCCGTACGGCCGCCCCCTCGGGGACACCGTTGCGGGCCCGCGCGGAACGGGCCAGGGTCACGATCTTGCGGTCCTCGGGGTCAAGCGCGTTGCTCTCGGTCATGCACCGAGCATACGAAGTGCCGGGCGGGTGTCAGTCGAGGGTCTGCACGATCTCGCTGCGCGCGGCCGTGTGCACGACGCGTCCCCGCGCGCCGTTCACCAGGGGCAGATAGGGCGGGACGTGCCCGCACTCGACGTCGGCGATGACCGGCACGCCCAGCGGGCCCAGCGCGTCGAGGACGGCCTCGTGCTGGGTGAGGGTGCGGCTGTCCGGGGCGTGGGTGCGGCCCACCAGGACGGCGGCGGCGCGGTCGAAGAAGCCGGCGAGCCGCATGCCGTGCAGGTTGCGGCAGATCTCGAACGCGTTGTCCTCGCAGGCCTCGACGTAGACGAGCAGCGGCTCGCTCCCGGCGAACCGCGAGGTGTCGAGGTAGGGGGTCCCCGTGAGATTGGCGAGGATCTCGATGCAGCCGCCGATCAGCCGGCCCTCGGCGTCCACGTCGCCGGTGCCGTCGAGGCGGGTCCAGGTGCCCTCGGCGTCCAGGGTGAGGTCGCGGATGCCGGGGTGCGCGGCCCAGTCGTCCCAGCCGCCCGACCGGTGACGGCCCGGCGGGGTCTGGCGGAACGGCTCGCCCTGTGCGGCGGTGACGATGTCCAGCCAGGACGTGAGGCCCTCGGGCGTGCGGTACGGGGTGTCCATGAGGTTGTTGCCGTGCACGGTGGCGACACCGGTGAGCAGGGTCAGCGGGGTGGTGAGGACGGAGATGTCCGACCAGCCGGCCAGCCAGGTCGGCTCGGCCCGCCCGATCTCCTCGAAGTCGAGCAGCGGCATCAGGTCGATCGCGGTCTCCCCGCCCCACGGCGGGATCACGGCCCGGATCGCCGGGTCGGTCAGCATCTCGGTCAGCTCGGCGGCGCGCTCCGCCGCGGGCGCGCTGATGTGGGTCGAGCCGTCCATGCACCGGCCGACGACCACCTCGTACCCGAGCGCCTCCAGGTCGCGCACGGCCACGTCGAGGCGCCCGCGCAGCTCTTCGGGCACCCCGCTGGAGGGGGACGTCACACCTATACGGTCACCGGGGCGCAGGGGGCGCGGATAACGCACGGTCATGGTCATGCCGGATTCTGGCATGCCCGCGACCGGCCCCGGCAAAGGATTTACGGCCGGTCCAGCCGCAGCCGCTCCGCCCTCGGCAGACCCGCGACGACCAGGTCGTACGAGTCCTCGATCAGCTCCTTCACCAGCCGGTCCGGGAGCCCGCCGTCCACCGTGACGGTGTTCCAGTGCCGCTTGTTCATGTGCCACCCGGGGATGATCAGCCCCGCGTGCTCCCCGCGCAGCCGCACCGCGTCCTCCGGGTCGCACTTCAGGTTGACCGTCAGGGGCCGCGCATCCAGGTTCGTCAGCGCGAACATCTTGCCCAGCACCTTGAACACCGACGTCTCGGGGTTGAACGGGAAGTCCTCCACCACCGCGTTGAACGACAGGCAGAAGACGCGCAGCTCCTGGGGGGTCACTCGGGTTTCTCCTGCTCGGTGACCGGGACGGGGACCGGTTCGACCAGGACCGTCACGATCTTGTTCCGGCGGCCGGCCGCGGCCTCCGCCGTCAGCCGCAGGCTGCGCCCGTCGGGCAGGTCCACCGCGGCGGACGCGCCGGCGATGGGGACCCGGCCGAGCGCCTTGGCGAGGAGGCCGCCGACGGTCTCCACGTCCTCGTCGTCGTACTCCTCCAGGCCGTACAGCTCGCCGAGGTCGGTGATGTCGAGGCGGGCCGTGACCCGGAAGCGGTCGTCACCGAGGTCCTCCACGGGCGGGAGTTCCCGGTCGTACTCGTCGGTGATCTCGCCGACGATCTCCTCCAGGATGTCCTCGATGGTGACGATGCCGGCGGTGCCGCCGTACTCGTCGATGACGACGGCGACGTGATTGCGTTCCTTCTGCATCTCGCGCAGCAGGTCGCCGGCGTTCTTGGTGTCGGGCACGAACACGGCCGGGCGCATCGCCGTGGACACCAGGTCGCCCTCCGCGTCCCGGTTGATGTGCGTCTTGCGGACCAGGTCCTTCAGATACACGATCCCGACGATGTCGTCCTCGCTCTCCCCGGTCACCGGGATGCGCGAGAAACCCGACCTGAGCGCCAGTGTCAGCGCCTGGCGGATGGTCTTGAAGCGCTCGATGGTGACCAGGTCGGTCCGCGGCACCATGACCTCGCGCACCAGCGTGTCGCCCAGCTCGAAGACCGAGTGCACCATCCGGCGCTCCTCGTCCTCGATCAGCGACTCCCGCTCCGCGAGGTCGACCAGCGCGCGCAGCTCCGACTCGGAGGCGAAGGGGCCGTGCCGGAAACCCTTGCCGGGCGTGAGCGCGTTGCCGATGAGGATCAGCAGGGAGGGCACGGGCCCCATGATCCGGGCGAGCGGCAGCAGCACGTACGCCGCCGCGGTCGCCGTGTGGAGCGGGTGCTGGCGGCCGATGGTGCGCGGCGAGACGCCGACGGCGACGTACGACACGAGCACCATCACGCCGATGGCGACCAGCAGGGCCTGCCAGGTGGCGTCGAACTCCCTGAGGCAGACGTACGTCACCAGTGCCGCGGCGGCCATCTCGCAGGCCACGCGGACCAGCAGGGCCACGTTCAGATAACGGGTGGGGTCGGCGGCGACCTGGACGAGCTTGGCGCTGCCCCGCCGCCCGGCCTTCACGGCCTCCTCGGCGCGGAAGCTGGAGACGCGCGCGAGGCCCGCCTCCGCGCAGGCGGCGAGCCAGGCCACGACGACCAGCGCGATCGCCCCGACCACGAGCTGGAGTGACATACGGCCCGCTTACGAGACGGTCGGCGCCGGGGACGGCCCGGTCAGGCCGCGCTCGGCCCGCCACCCGTCCACGATGGCGGCCTGAAGCCCGAACATCTCGGCCTTCTCGTCGGGCTCCTCGTGGTCGTACCCGAGCAGGTGCAGCACACCGTGGACGGTGAGCAGTTGCAGCTCCTCGTCCATGGAGTGCTGCGTGGGCGCCTCGGCCCCCTGCTTGGCGGCCACCTCCGGGCACAGCACGATGTCGCCGAGCAGCCCCTGCGGCGGCTCGTCGTCGTCCTTGGACGGCGGGCGCAGCTCGTCCATCGGGAACGACATGACATCGGTCGGACCGGGCAGGTCCATCCACTGGATGTGCAGCTGCTCCATGGCGTCGGCGTCCACGACGATCACCGACAGCTCGGAGAGCGGGTGGATGCGCATCCGCGCGAGCGCGTAGCGGGCGATGTCGAGGATCGCCTGCTCGTCTACCTCGGTGCCGGACTCGTTGTTGACGTCGATCGACATGGTCGTGCTGGTCTACTTCCCCTTGGAGCCCTTGGCGCCGGACTTGCCACGGCCGCCCTTGGGGGCGCCGTTCTCGGTGCCGTACTTGCTGTCGTACTTCTCGTACGCGTCGACGATACGGCCCACCAGCTTGTGCCGTACGACATCGTGGGACGACAGCCGGGAGAAGTGGACGTCCTCGACGCCTTCGAGGATGTCCTGCACCTGCCTGAGACCGGACTTCTGCCCGTTGGGCAGGTCGACCTGGGTCACGTCACCCGTGATCACGATCTTCGAGTCGAAGCCGAGGCGGGTGAGGAACATCTTCATCTGCTCGGGGCTCGTGTTCTGGGCCTCGTCCAGGATGATGAAGGCGTCGTTGAGCGTGCGACCGCGCATGTAGGCGAGCGGCGCGACCTCGATCGTCCCGGCGGCCATCAGCCTCGGGATGGAGTCCGGGTCGAGCATGTCGTGCAGCGCGTCGTACAGCGGGCGCAGGTACGGGTCGATCTTCTCGTAGAGCGTGCCGGGCAGGAAGCCGAGCCGCTCGCCCGCCTCCACCGCCGGCCGGGTCAGGATGATCCGGTTGACCTGCTTGGACTGAAGGGCCTGCACGGCCTTCGCCATGGCCAGGTAGGTCTTGCCGGTACCGGCGGGGCCGATGCCGAAGACGATCGTGTGCTTGTCGATCGCGTCGACGTACCGCTTCTGGTTGAGGGTCTTGGGGCGGATCGTGCGACCGCGCGAGGACAGGATGTTCTGCGTCAGCACCTGCGCCGGGGTCTCGGGCCCGTCGCTCGTCCCGTTCTCGCTCGCCTTGAGCATGGCGATCGAGCGTTCCACTGCGTCCTCCGTCATCGGCTGCCCGGTGCGGAGCACCAGCATCATCTCGTCGAACACGCGCGAGATCAGGGCGACGTCCACGGGGTCGCCGACCGCGCTGATCTCATTGCCCCGGACATGGATGTCGGCCGCCGGGAAGGCCCTCTCGATCACGCGCAGGAGGGAGTCGCCGGAACCCAGCACGGTCACCATGGGGTGCTGGGCGGGGACGGTGAACTGCGCTCTCGCCTGCTCCTGCGCGGAGGTGTGAGCTGTGGGTGTCTGTGTCATGGGCCGGCGCTTAAGGCCTGCGCTTCCTCCTCGTCACGGCCGCACAGCTGAGGGCGGCCTCGCGATTCCAGGGTACGACGGGGGGCTGACAAGCCTGTAGGGCTTTTCGTACCACCGCGTCCCGGCCCGGTGCACCGGCCGGCCCTGCCTTCCCTGCGGCCGTCAGCCCGACCGGCGGAACCCGATGGTCGGCACGGCCCGCCGCAGCGGCCAGGGCCGGTCCAGCTCCTCCGGGACCAGGCCCTCCAGGAACGCGTACCGCCGCAACGCCTTCGGGTCCTGCCCGGGAAGCGACTGCACGCGCCGCCACCAGGCCCCGATCTCCGACCACCCCGGCGCCGACAGCGACCCCCCGAACTCCTGCACCGACAGCGCGGCCGTGAGCCCGGCGAAGGCCAGCCGGTCGGCGAGCGGCCACCCCGCCAGGGAACCGGTGACGAACCCGGCGACGAAGACGTCCCCCGCCCCCGTGGGATCCAGTGCCTCCACGGCGATCGCGGGCACCTCGGCGGCCTCCCCGGTGCGCCGGTCGACGGCGTAGGCCCCCTCCTCCCCGAGGGTCACCACGGCCACCGGCACGTACTCGGTCAGGGCGTGCGCGGCCAGCCGCGGGCAGTCGGCGCCGGTGTACCGCTTCGCCTCCTCCGCGTTGGGCAGGAACGCCTCGCAGTGCTCCAGGTCCGCCAGGCCGGACAGGTCCCACGCGCCGGTCTCGTCCCAGCCGACGTCGGCGAAGATGCGGGTGCCCGCGCGGGCCGCCTGGGCGATCCACGGCGCGCTCCGGCCGGGGGTGAGGGAGGCGACGGCGGCCCGGGCGCGCGGCGGCCGGCCGGTGCCGCCCTCCTGGAGGAGCACGGCCTCCGTGGGCGGCTCGTGCCCGTGGGAGACCATGGTCCGCTCGCCCTCGTAGGCCATGGAGACCGTCACCGGCGAGTGCCAGCCGGGTACGGTCCGCGAGGCGGAGAGGTCGATGCCCTCGCCCCGCTCCAGCGCGTCCCAGCAGTACTCGCCGTAGTGGTCGTCGCCGAAGGCCGCGGCGAGGGCGGTGCGCAGGCCGAGCCGGGCCAGGGCGGTGGCCATGTTGGCGACCCCGCCGGGGCTGGAGCCCATGCCCCGGGCCCAGGACTCGGTGCCGCGGACCGGCGCCGAGTCCAGGCCGGTGAAGATGATGTCGAGGAAGACCGTGCCGGTGAGGTAGACGTCCCAGGGCGGGTCGCCGGGGGCGCGCAGCGCGGCGAGCGGGTCGACCTGGGTCTGGCAGCGCGCTGCCTGGGTCAGGTGTTCCGGTTCCTCTCCGGTGAGGGTGTGCGACGGCGTCACGGTGCGCTCCCTGGCGTGGTGCGGTTCTGGCCAGTGTGCACCAGGTCACGCACCGGGATGCCGTGCGGCGCCGGTTACCAGCGGGGCATGGCGGGGGTGCGCCAGTCCGGCCGGGCGGTGCGCATCGCCGCCGCGTCGTCGCGGTCGCGCAGCGCGCCGTCGTCCTCGGTCCACCGCCGGTGCAGGCGGGCCAGTTCGTCCCGGTCCAGCTCGACGCCGAGGCCGGGCGCGTCGGACACGGCGACCCGGCCGTCGGTGAAGGCGAGCCGCTCGGTGAGGATGTCCTCGGACTGCCAGGGGTAGTGGGAGTCGCAGGCGTGGTGCAGGTTCGGGACCGTGGCCGCCACCTGGGTCATCGCGGCGAGGCTGATGCCGAGGTGGGTGTTGGAGTGCATGGACACCCCGACCCCGAAGGCGGCGCAGATCGCGGCGAGGTGCTGGGTGTTGCGCAGCCCGCCCCAGTAGTGGTGGTCGGAGAGGACGACCTGGACGGCGTCCTTCGTGAACGCCTCCGCGATCTCGCCGAAGGTGGTCACGCACATGTTGGTGGCGAGCGGCACGTCGGTGCCCGCGGCCACCTCGGCCATCGCCGGGGTGCCGAGCGCCGGGTCCTCCAGGTACTCCAGGACGCCGGCGAGTTCCTTCGCGACCTTCAGCGAGGTCGGGACCGACCAGGCGCCGTTGGGGTCGAGCCGCAGCGGGTGGCCGGGGAAGGCCGCGGCGAGGGCGCGCACGGCGGCGATCTCCTCGTCGGGCGGGAAGACCCCGCCCTTGAGCTTGAACGAGCCGAACCCGTGCCGTTCCTGGAGCCGGCGGGCCTGGGCCACCACGCCGGCCGGGTCGAGCGCGGCGCCCCACTCGTCGGGCTCGGCGGGGACGCCCGCCGGGTGCCCGTCCCACTTGTAGAAGAGGTAGGCGCTGTACTCGACGGCGTCCCGCACCTTGCCGCCGAGCAGCGCGTGCACGGGCAGTCCGAGCGCCTTGCCCTGGGCGTCGAGGCAGGCGACCTCGAAGGCGGACAGCACGGACAGCCGGAGCTTGTCGGCGGTCTGCACCCCGCGCAGCCCGCCGGCGTCCGCCTCGCCCTCGACACGGGAGGGGTCCACGGCGAGGTCGATCCCGAACAGGCCGTTCACATCCATGACCGACCGTCCGGTGAGCCGCCCGGCCAGCGTCCGGGCCGGCTCCAGGTACT
>NZ_MUMF01000037.1:11198-11935 GCF_002155905.1 Streptomyces tricolor
TGAGCAGCGGCGGGTCGGCGACCAGGATCGGCGTCAGCCGCACCTCGGCGATGGTCAGGTCACGGGTCACAGGGAGGCTCCTACGAGGTCGAGTCCGGCGGTGAGGAGGGCGTTCGGATCGGCGAGGCCGGCGGGCGCGGGGTCGGTGAGCGGGGCGCGCACGGGCGCGACCCGCTGTCCGCGCAGCCGGGCCGCCGTCTTCACCAGGGACACGGCGTATCCGGGCACCCGGTCGCGGAGTTCGACGAACGGGACGTAGAAGGCGCGCGGCAGCGTGTCGGCGGTGCCGTGGCCGGCGTCGCGCAGCGCTGCGAAGAAGGCGCCGGCGTTCCCGGGGGCGAAGGCGTGCACGGCTCCCGCGGCCGTCGGGCCACGTTCCGCGGGGCCGGGTCGCCGCCCACCTGACCATCCCCTCTTGTGAATGCCGTCCACATATGAGAACAGAGGCTATGTGCTTCTACCCCCTTCCACCACCCACAAACCCGACCGTGGCCCGGATCACACCCACCGGCCTTCTTCCGGAACCGCGTGCTTGATACAACTTGCTCGCGCGTTCCTGTCCGTCGACGGTCGTCGCCCAACCCCCTTGTCCCAGCCGCTCCTTCCGCCTGCCCCGGGAACGCCCGTGTCCGCCCCCCGCACCCTGCCCTGGCCCCTCGTCGCCCTGTTCACGGCCGGGTACCTCGCCCCCTACCTGCTGCCGACGACGGTCGGCCGCCTGGACTCCGGCCTGGGTG
>NZ_MUMF01000369.1 GCF_002155905.1 Streptomyces tricolor
GTCTAAAAGATTTTGTGGGGCCTGATCATCACGGTCTTCGTGCTGCTCTTCCGTGCCCTGAATCGGTCGCCCGAGCACACCGGTGCCCCCACCCCGCCGTCCGCTCCCCCGGCGTCCGCCACCCCGGAGCAGCTGCTCGCCGAGCGGTTCGCCCGCGGCGAGATCGACGAGGACGAGTACCGGCGCCGCCTGGAGGTGCTGCGCACCGGCGGGCCCACCCTGACCAAGCGGTGACCAGAGCCCGCCAAGGGCAGAACCGGCTCACCTCGAAGAGGAGGAACTGACATGCGAGTGATTGCGCGGATCGGCGTCGGACTCGCGGCTCTGGCCGCCGTGGCTCTCGCACCGGCGACCGCGAGGGCCGACGCTCCCGCGGATTCGGGTTCCGGGTTCGGCCAGCACGTGCGGCAGTGCGCGCAGACCATGGGATTCTCCGGAACCCACAACCCTGGCATGCACCAGGGCTACGCCGGCTGGGACGGGATGCCCTGCGCCGACTGAGCAGGCACAGGCGCGGGACCGCGGCCCGAAACGCCGGTGGCAGGCAGGTGACGACGGACGGACCGCCCCGAGCCCCGGCGGCATGCCGGATCGCACCAAGGACGACCCTCCGCCTTCCACCTGTCCTCCCTGGCGGGCGGCGTCGTGGCGGCCGTCAGCGGGCTCTGGCGGGCGCCATGGACGCCAAGTCGTAGCCGAGGAAGACCGTGGCGGACCGCCGACGAACGGCCGAGGTCACATCCGCGTCAACCGGCGCATGGCGAGGGCGAGTTCGTCGAGCCTCGCGTCGGCCTCCTCCGGGTCCGAACGGGCAGCGGTCAGCAGGCAGTTCCTGGTGTGGTCGTCGAGCAGACCCAGGGCGACCTCCTGGAGCGCCCGGGTGACGGCGCCGATCTGGGTGAGGACATCGATGCAGTACCGGTCCTCGTCGACCATGCGCGATACGCCTCGCACCTGGCCTTCGATCTTGTGCAGCCGGGACAGGTGATCGGCCTTCTGGCTGTGATAGCCCGGCGGTTCGGACACCCGCGGGCGGAGACCGCGACCGGGGGCTGTGGTCATCGCCGTGCGCCTCCTCTCCATCTCTCCGCGTGTACCGCGTGTACCGCATGTACGAGGTGCGGATTCCATCCTGACCGTGGATACCCCCACCACGTAGGGGCCTGCCGTCCCGTCCGCGGGGCCGACAGGCCCCTGTCTGCGGTACCGCGCGCGACACGAACTGGGCGGGTGGTTACCGCCCGTTTCGGGGTCGCCCTCGTCCCGGCCGCGTTTTCCTGCCCTCACTTGTCCGCAACCACCGCGAACGGGAGGACCGGCCCGCCTCGATGCCGGAGACCGTGGCGCTGCGGACGGCTGAGGAGGAACCCCCGGCACGGTGACCGGCGCCCATCCGGCGGAGTCCTCGTGATGGGGCCGTTCGACCCATTACTAAGGACCTTAGCGCCATAGCATTCGCGGCCCGCCGGGGCCACGGTGGAGGAGTCCGCACCGGCCAGGCAAAGGCTCTGATCACAAGAGCCACAGCCCGCCGGCGGCCCGGCTCGAGAGCGGAGACGGCCATGTCGACACTGATCGGACTGGCGCTGCTGGCATGGATCGCTGTCGACACCGTACGGCGCGTCGTCGCCGCGCGGGGCCGTTGCGGCGTGCTGCTGGCCCGGCTCGGAGGCCGGCGTGCCGGCGATGGCGCTGCCGAATGTCGTTGGGTGCGCCTGGTGTTGGCGGAGCGGATCGATCGCGCCGCCTATCGCCGGGCGATGGACGAGCTCGCGCACAAGAGCCGCCAGCCCGATGTACGCACAGTGGCGATCCGTCGCGTACTCGGGGCCCGGGGACAGACGAGATGAGGCGCGCGGGGCCGTCCGGCCCTCCTGACAGAGGACCTTCGGCCCTCCCCTAGGCACGCTCAGCCCCTGCCCACCGGCCAACAACAGGCTCAGCCTGGAAATAGACCACCCGTACCGGGTGGAGGTATCCGAGACGAAGCCAAGGAGGCGACGTCATGACGAACGACAAGCGTCCGCTGTACGCACTCGCCGCAGCGATCGGGATCGTCGGGCTCGTGGCCCTGGGCGTGCCCATTGGGACGATCGTACTTCTGGCCGTCCTGGCCGCCTGCCCGCTGATGATGATCTTCATGATGCGCGGCATGCACGGTGGAGGCATGCACGGCGGACACGACCACACGGACGAGTCCACCGACCGAGACCGCGATCCGCTGCGCAAGCACGATCAAGACGGTCATCAGCACCCCTACGGCCATGGCCGCTCATAGCGCGGGATCCGGACCACCGTCGCCCCCGCCACCATGCGGCAACAGTGAGAGAGGCGCCATGACTGCCATGGTGGCGGTGCTGATCGGCTCGCTGATCCTGGCCGCCGTGGTCTACGACATCGCCCGGCTGGTGACGCCGAGTGAAAGCCGTTGCCCGCCGCTGGCCCGGATCAGGGGCCGTCGTGCCGCCCTGGAGAGCGCCGAGATGTGGCTGGTCGGACTGCGACTGCACGGCCGGATCGACGCGACCACTTACCGCACGAGGATGCACGGCCTCGCTCTTGGCGAGCGCACCCCAAGGAGGACGTGATGGCTGACGCCGCATACGGCCTGTGGCCGCTGGTGGTGCTCAACACCCTGCTGTTCATCGTCTTCGCCGCGAGCTTCTTCCATCCGAAGAGCAAGCGGGACTGGCGGGCGATGGGCGCCTACAGCGCCTTCATGGTGGCGCTGTTCACCGAGATGTACGGCACTCCGCTGACTATCTACCTGCTCGGCAGCTGGCTCGGCTCCCAGTTCCCGCTGCTGAAGGACACCCACGCCGGCGGGCACCTGTGGAACGATCTGACCAACTGGCAGGGTGACCCGCATCTGAGCCCCTTCCACCTGGCCAGCTATGTCGGCATTGCCGTCGGCTTCTGGTTGATCGCCGCCGCGTGGAGGGTGCTGCACGACGCCGCCCAGCACGACCGCCTGGCCACGACCGGCCCGTACGCCTGGGTGCGCCACCCGCAGTACGACGGCTTCCTGCTCATCATGATCGGGTTCCTGCTGCAGTGGCCCACCATCCCCACCCTGATCATGTTCCCGATCCTGGTGTACGTCTACGCACGGCTGGCCCGCAGCGAGGAGCGCGAGGTCGCCGAGAAGTTCGGCGCCGACTGGGACGCGTACGCCGCCCACACACCCAAGTTCTGGCCCAGGTGGCGCACCCGTCCGCCCGCGCCGCGCAGTGGCCCGCCGGCACGGCACGAGCGCCACACCACCGCACGGAGGTGAGGGACGTGATCGCTCTCGTCTGGTCCCTGATCGCTCTGCAGGTGCTCGTCGTCGGACTGTACGCCTACCGTCTCATCCGCCTCGGGCACCTGGGCGCCCCGGCCGAGGTGCACCCCGTCGGCCGTACCGCGATTGCCCTGGTTGCCATCTGTGCGGCCCCGGTGCCCGCGCTCCTGGCGATCGACGCCCCCGCCGCGGCCTGGGGTCTGTGGGGAGTCGGCTACACCTCCGCCGCGCTGGTGCACGCCTTCGCCGACACGATGCGCGACATCCCGTCCCGCACGTCAACGGGCACTGCCTGAGAGGCACATCCGGGAAGCCGAGGAGGGAGCCATGAGCCCCGCCACACCCGTGTCGACCGCCTACGCATCGTCGACGCAGCAACTGCAGTCCGTCCTGACCGCCACCGGGATCGAGAAGGCCTACCGGCGCGGCGTCTGGCCGGCCAGGCGCAGCCTGACGGTACTGCGAGGCGCGGATCTGTCGCTGGCCCACGGTGAGGTCGTGGGCCTGGTCGGGGAGAACGGCTCCGGCAAGAGCACCCTGATGAAGATCCTCGTGGGCGCGCTGCGGCCGGACGCCGGCACCGTGTCGTACGACGGCCGGCTGGGCTACTGTCCCCAGGAGCCCATCGTCTACGAACGCCTCACCTGCGACGAGCACTTCGAGCTGTTCGGCCGCGCCTACGGGATGGCCCCCGAGGCCGAGCGACGCGCCCGCCGGGCGATCTACGAGTCGCTCAGCTTCGAGCGGCACGCCGCCACCCGCTCCGACCAGCTGTCCGGCGGCACGCTGTCCAAGCTCAACCTCGGCCTCGCACTGCTGGCCGATCCCGAGGTGCTGCTGCTGGACGAGCCGTACGCGGGCTTCGACTTCGACACCTACCTGAAGTTCTGGGACCTCGTCGGGCAACGGCGGCAGGCGGGCCGGTCCGTGCTGATCATCAGTCACTTCGTCACCGACGAGGAGCGTTTCGACCGCATCGTGCAACTGCGAGACGGAAAGACGCAGCCGCGAGACGGCAAGGCGGTGGCGTGATGACCACCACCGGCCTGCTCATACGCCGCTACGTCAGCGAGACGGCACGCAATCCGGTCACCGTGTCGATGCTGGTCATCGTGCCGGTCGTGTTCGTGGCGATCGCCGCGCAGAAGATCGCGGACGCCGCCGAACTGCTCGGCGGGCAGGGCGGGGTGGAGGTGGAGACGGTCACCGCCGGGTGGGCGGCCGCGTTCATCTCGGCCATCGCCATGTACTTCCAGATACGCTCCGCCCGCGCCACCGACCGCCGTCTGGTGCTGGCGGGACTGGCTCCCGCCCGGCTGGTCGCCGCCCGGCTCGCCACGGGGCTCGCGCTCGCCGTCACCGCCACCGCCGCGGCCCTGGTGACCCTGGCAGCTCGCACCGGCATCGACGCACCGGGCCGGACCATTGCGGGGACGCTGATGTTCGCGGTGATCTATCTGGGCATCGGGGCTCTGGTCGGCGCTCTCGTCCCAGGGCCGGTCAACGGCACCGTCCTCGTCTTCTTCGTGTGGATCCTGGACGTCTTCCTCGGGCCGGCGTTCGGCTCAGCGGACCGGGTGGTGACGCGTCCCCTGCCGACGCACTTCGCGGCGCTGTGGATGATGGACCTGCCGTCCCGCCACGGTGGCCGCATCGGTGACCTCGGCTGGGCGCTCGTATGGACCGCCGCCGCGCTCACCGTCAGCTGGACGGTCGTCGCCGCCACCAGCCGTGCCGCACGGCCGCGCCACCGGGCGGGCCAACTGGCCACCGCCCTGCGGATGGGGCTGCGCGAAGCCGGCCGCAATCGCGTGCTGTGGGCGCTGCTGATCGCCGTGCCGACCGTCTTCATCCTGCTCGCCGCGGTCACCACCCCGGAGGAGTACCAGTCCATGCTGCTCCCCGAGAACGGCCGCCGGGTCGCGGTGCGGTTCTGGTTCCCCGACGCCCATCCCGGCTTCATGGCCCCGGTCTCCATCGCCTCGCTCGCCGCGCTCGTCGGACTGTTCACCGTCCTTCAGGCGCGCTCCGGCGACCAGCGTCTCGTCCTGGCCGGGCTGCGAGCGCGCAGCCTGCTCGTGGCCCGGCTGTCCGTCGTCGCCCTGGGTGCGCTGATCGCGACCGCGGCCTCCGTGGCCGTCACGGCGGCCCTGTTCGACGCCCGCCAATGGGGTCTCTACCTCGTCGCCAACCTCTTGCTAGGTCTCACCTACGGCCTCATCGGCGTGCTGATCGGCTCGTTCGTCGGGCGGGTCGGTGGCGTGTTCATCGCCTTCCTGGTGCCGTTCCTCGACCTCGGCATCGAGCAGAGTCCCATGCTCAACTCCGAGGTGTCCGGCCTGGGTCGGGCCCTGCCCGGCTACGGCGCCTCGCGGGTCCTGTACGACGCCGCGCTCACCGCGTCCTTCGACGAGACCGGCCCGCTGCTCATCGCCCTCGCCTGGCTCGCGGGCCTCACGTTCACGGCCGCGCTGCTGTTCCGCCGGGCCGTGCGCACCACCGCCACGTGAGGTTCCGGTCTGCCTTCACAGACGCTTCATACGAGCGCCGGTCGTTGCTTCACGGCCCGCTCCGATGCTGGTGAGTAGGGACATCGGGCCGGGACGGGGCTACGCACGCCGGGTCGGGCGCCACCGATGAACCTGCTCGACAAGTGCCGGAACACGAACCAGGGAGCCGAGAGCGATGAAGCTGAACCGTAAGGACGTGACGCGAGGACTGGTGGCGCTCGGGGTTGCCGGAGCACTCGCCGGCGGCGTCGGTATCGCGCAGGCGGCGACTGGCACGACGGGCTCGCCTGCCGCAAGCACGGCGTCCGCCTCGCCGAACCGGATGTGCGGCGGCGGCATGCACGGCATGGGGTTCGGCGAACACGCGCCCATGGACGCCGCTGCGAAGTACCTCGGCCTGAGCCGCACCGACCTGCAGAGCCAGATGCACGCGGGCAAGTCGCTCGCGGACATCGCCAAGGCGCAGGGCAAGTCGGTCTCCGGGCTCAAGGACGCGATGCTCGCGGCGGTCGAGAGCGAGCTCGACGACAACACCACGCTGACGGCCGAGCAGAGGAAGTCGAAGCTCGTGCAGGCCAAGAGCCACATCGACAGCATGGTGGACAACGCCCATGGCACCGGCGCGGGTCACGGACCGATGGGCATGCGGATGGGCAGCATGTGACACCGGCCCTGCCCTCTGTCCGAGGGTGAGTGGTTGGGTGCGGCCAGGCAGTCACGCATACGGTGCTGCCTGGTCGTGGTGTCGTTTGAGGAGTGAGCCCATGCGGCGGGTGCTGGTGGTCGACGACGAGCCGCACATACGGAGAGTCCTGCGGGGCTATCTGGAGGCGGACGGATTCCAGGTGGCGGAGGCCGCCGACGGGGAGACGGCGCTCGCCGCGCTCCGCGGCGATCCGCCCGACCTGGTGCTCCTGGACGTGATGCTGCCGGGGATCGACGGACTGGAGGTCCTCCGGCAGCTGCGCGGCTTCACCGACACCTACGTGATCATGGTCACGGCACGGGCGGAGGAGGTCGACAAGCTCGTCGGACTCGGCGTGGGTGCGGACGACTACGTGACCAAGCCGTTCAGCCCGCGCGAGGTCACGGCCCGGGTGAAGGCGGTGCTGCGCCGCGGCAGGGGAACACAGGCCGACCAGGACGCACCGCTGCGTTTCGACGGCCTGACCATCGACCCCGCCGGCCGCGAGGTGACGGTGGAAGGGAAGCAAGTGGCTCTGTCGAGCCTTGAGTTCGACCTACTCGCCGCGCTGGCCGACGCGCCGGGCCGGGTGTTCTCACGCGCGCAACTGCTGCAGCGCGTATGGGGTTACGACTTCTACGGCGACGAGCGCGTCGTCGACGTCCACATCCGCAGTCTGCGGGCACGGCTGGGTGACGACGCGAGCGATCCCCATCTGATCGCCACGGTGCGCGGCGTGGGCTACAAGTTCGTGGGCCGGCCGCGATGAGGGCGCGCCTGCCCCTGCGGCTGTTCGTCTCCCACACCGCCGTGGCCGTGGTCGGCGCCCTCGTGGCCTATCTGACAGTACGGCTGCTCGCGCCGCATCTGTTCGACCAGCGTATGGGGATGATGAACGGCCACATGCCCGGCGTGGGCCCGGCGACGGGCGCACAGGTGCACGCCGCCTTCCAGACCGCGCTCAACACCGCCCTGCTCGTGGGCGTCCTGGCCGGTGTCGCCGCCGCCGGAGTCCTCGCGGCGTTCGCCACCCGCCGCCTGCTGCGCCCGCTGGATGCCGTGCGTACCGCGACCCGGAGGATCGCCGGCGGACGGTACGACGTCGACGTCCCGCTTCCGTCCGAACCGGAACTGGCCGCGCTGGCAACCGACGTCAACACCCTCGGGCACACCCTGGCCGACACCGAGACACGGCGCACCCGCCTGCTCGGCGACGTCGCCCACGAGATGCGGACCCCCCTGACCGCACTCGACGGCTACGTCGAGGGCCTGATCGACGGTGTGTTCACCGCGAGCCCGGACACCCTGGCCTCCCTCAGCGAGGAACTGCGCCGGCTGCACCGGCTCGCCGACGACCTGTCCGGCCTGTCCCGCGCCGAGGAACAGCGCCTCGACCTACATCTCGTCGACGCCGACCTGTCGGACCTGGCCCGACGCGCCGCCGCGCGGCTCGCGCCCCAGTTCGACGATGCGCACCTCACGCTGGTCGTCGACGCCGACACGGTCGTACCGGTACGCGCCGATCCGGACCGGATCACCCAGGTACTGACCAACCTGCTGGGCAACGCCCTGCTCGCCACCCCCGCCGACGGCACCGTCACGATCAGCGCACGCGGCTCCGGCAGCCTCGGTGAGGTCGTCGTGACGGACACCGGCGTGGGTCTGGCCGCAGAGGACGTCGAGCGCGTCTTCGAACGCTTCTACCGCGCACCCGGTCAGCCCCGCCGCTCCTCCGGTTCGGGCGTCGGCCTGACGATCGCCCGGGGAATCGCACGTGCGCACGGCGGAGACGTCACGGCGTCCTCACCGGGGCGAGGGCAGGGTGCGCGCTTCACCCTCGTCCTGCCGCTGCGCCCACCCCCTTAGCGGCCCCCGTTTACACAGCGCTTGACCGCCGCTGCCGTGGCAGCGGCGGTCCCCCGGGGAGGGGATGGCGGCTACTTGACGTAGGAGAGCATGGTCAACATGCCCGCCTCCGCGTGGTAGATGTTGTGGCAGTGCAGCGCCCACTGGCCCGGGTTGTTCGCGTCCAACTCCACGGTGATCCGGCTCATGGGCGGGACGATGACCGAGTCCTTGCGCGGTCCCGGGGTGGAGCCGGTGTCCACCTGGAAGGTGTGGCCGTGCAGATGGATCGGGTGCCACATCATGGACTTGTTCACCAGGACCAGCCTGATCCGCTCACCCTGCCGGACCGGCAGGGTGCCGTCCTTCTTGCCGTTGGCGGACGCTCCCCACATACATCGAGCACGACGACGTCCGGCGCTGTCGTACGGGCCAGCTCCAACGCGTCGGCGCCGTTGCGTACGACGTCCACGGCGAAGCCCTCGCGGGACAGGTAGTCCCCGACCAGGCGGCCGAGTTCCACCTCGTCGTCGACCACCAGGGCCCGCTGGGCCGTCGGTGCCGAGTCGTCGCTCATGTCCCGTACTCCTGACGGTGTGCGCTTCAGGGTCATGGCGCCGGGCGGCCCAGCTCGGCGGAGATCTCGGCGAGTTGGTCGAGGCGGCGCTCCAGGGTGGGGTGGGTGGAGAACAGGTTCGCCACGGTCGAGCCCGGTCCGAGGGCGGGGGTGAAGAAGAAGGCGTTGAAGGCCTGCGCGGTGCGAAGGTCCTGGGTGGGGATGCGGGCGATGTCTCCCGTGACCTTGGTCAGCGCCGACGCCAGCGCGGAGGGGCGGCCGGTGAGCAGGGCGGCGGCCCGGTCGGCGGCCAGTTCGCGGTAGCGGGACAGGGCGCGGATGAGCAGGAAGCTGAGGGCGTAGACGAGGGCGGAGACCGCCATGACCGCGAACAGCAGCGCGGCGGTGTTCTGGTCGTCGTCGCGGCGGTCGCGGCCTCCGAAGAGCTGGGAGTAGAAGGCGAAGCGGACCATGAGTCCGGCGATCACGCCCAGGAA
>NZ_MUMF01000370.1 GCF_002155905.1 Streptomyces tricolor
GGGTGGGGAGAGCACATGGAAGCCCGGGTAGCTGGCGAGGGCCAGTTCGACGGCGGCCCCGCTCAGCGCCCGCCCCACGACCTGCTGGTCCGGGTCGCGCACGACGAGCCGCAGCAGCGCGCTGGCCGTCTCCTCGGTGTCCGCGTCGGCCCGGTCGGTCCGCACCAGCTCCCAGCGGACCTCCCGCGGCGGCGCCTTGGCGAGCGCGTCGGACAGCTGCTCGCGCACCAGGGCCGCCTTGGCCTCGATGTCGAGGCCGGTGAGGACGAAGACGACCTCGTTGCGGAAGCCGCCGAGCCGGTTGAGCCCGGTCTTGAGCGTGGGCGGCGGCGCCTCCCCGCGCACCCCCTCGATCCGCACCCGGTCCGGCCCGTCCTGGCTCAGCCGTACGGTGTCCAGCCGGGCGGTGACGTCGGGTCCGGCGTACCGGGCGCCGCCGGTCTCGTACAGCAGCTGGGCGGTGACCGTGCCCACGTCCACGAAGCCGCCGGTGCCGGGGTGCTTGGTGATCACGCTGCTGCCGTCGGCGTGGATCTCGGCGAGCGGGAAGCCGGGGCGGCGTACGTCGCCCTCGCCGAAGAACGCGTAGTTCCCGCCGGTCGCCTGGGTCCCGCACTCCAGCACATGTCCGGCGACGACGGCACCGGCGAGCCGGTCGTGGTCCGCCGGCCGCCACCCGAAGCGGGCGGCGGCCGGCCCGGTGACGAGCGCGGCGTCCGTCACCCGGCCGGTGACCACCACGTCGGCACCGGCCCGCAGGCACGCGGCGATGCCGAAGCCGCCGAGGTAGGCGTGGGCGGCGAGGGTGCCGGGGTGGGCGGCGGTGAGGTCGTCGCCCTCGACGTGCGCGACCCGTACCGGGACGCCGAGCCGGTCCGCCACCTCGCGTATCTGCGCGGCGAGTCCGGCGGGGTTGAGGCCGCCCGCGTTGGTGACGATCCGCACCCCGCGCTCCCGGGCGAGGCCGAGGCAGTCCTCCAGCTGGCGCAGGAAGGTGCGGGCGTATCCGGCGGACGGGTCCTTCAGCCGGTCGCGGCCGAGGATGAGCATGGTGAGTTCGGCGAGGTAGTCGCCGGTGAGGACGTCCACCTCGCCACCGGTGAGCATTTCGCGCAGGGCGTCGAAGCGGTCGCCGTAGAAGCCGGAGAAGTTGCCGATGCGCAGCGGGTTCACCGGCCCGCCTCCTGCGACGGGCGGCCGTGCGGCTTCGGCGGGTTGCCGTGGTGCTCGGGCGGATTTCCGCGGTCCTCGGACGGGTTGTCGTGGTGCCGAGGCGGGCGGCCTGTGCCGGGTGGGCCCGCGAAGGCCTGGGCGAGGTCGAGCCAGCGGTCGGCGTCCGGGCCCACGGCCGTCAGGGCGAGGTCGGCGCGGTGGGCGCGCTGGGTGACCAGGAGGCAGAAGTCGAGGGCGGGGCCGGTGACGCGCTGCGGGGCGTCCTCGGGGCCGTACGCCCACAGCGCGCCCGAGGGCGCGGTGAGTTCGACGCGGAACTCGTCGGCCGGCGGGGTGAGTCCGTGCACCCCGTAGGCGAAGTCCCGGGTCCGCACCCCGAGCCGGGCCACATGCCGAAGCCGGTCGGTGGGTGTGCGGACCACACCCAGGGCCTCGGCGACGTCCCCCGCGTGGGCCCAGGTCTCCATGAGCCGGGCCGTGGCCATGGAGGCGACGGACATGGGCGGGCCGTACCAGGGGAAGCGGGCGCCGGGCGGGGCGGCGCGCAGGGCCTCGTCCAGGGCGGTGCGCCCGGTGCGCCAGGCCGCCAGCAGGTCGGCGGGCGGGAGCGCGGCGCCCTCCTCCGCCCCCTCGTCCACGAACGAGTCCAGGGCGGCGAGCGCCTTCTCCACCAGCGCCTGGAAGGCGCCGGTGTCGGTGACGGCGAGCAGTGCGGAGCGGTCGGTCCAGGCGAGGTGGGCGATCTGGTGAGCGACGGTCCAGCCGGGCGCGGGCGTGGGCAGGGCCCACTGCTCCGGGCTCGACTCGGCCACCATCAGGTCGAGTTCGTCGCTCTCGGCACGCAGGTCGTCGATGACGGGCGTCGGGTCGGCCATGGGGGGAGCATGGCAGCGACCCCAGAAACAATCAAGCGTGCTTGCATGAATTTATCGGGCTCGGGTGCCGGTGGGGGGCGGGCTCGGAGGTCAGTCGGGCGCGAGCCGGGTGCCGACGGGGCGTGGGCTCGGAGGTCAGTCGGGCGCGAGCCCGGAGGTCGGTGGGCGGCGGGCTCAGGCTCGGGCGGTCACACCGCTTCCAGGGGCGGATACACCGGCTTCCACCGGGCCGTCCGCACCGCCGCCTCGACGTCGTCCGGGCGGGCCCGGGCGACACCTTCGTCCACCGCCGCGCGGGCCACGGCCACGGCGACCGCCTCCGAGGTGGCGCGCAGGTCGCGGATCGGCGGCAGGACCGGCGCGTCGGCGTGGGCGACCGCCGTGTCCCCGGTCCGCCGGGCCACCGCGTCGGCCGCCGCGCGCAGCATGCGGTCGCTGATGCGGGAGGCGCGGGAGACGATCGCGCCGAGGCCGAGGCCGGGGAAGACCAGCGCGTTGTTGGCCTGGCCGATCTCGTACGCCGTACCGTCCCGCTCGACCGGCGGGAAGGGGCTTCCGGTGGCCACGAGCGCACGGCCGTCGGTCCAGTCGAGCAGGTCGGCGGGGGTGGCCTCGGCGAGGTCGGTCGGGTTGGACATGGGCAGGATGATGGGCCGCTCGGTGTGCTCGGCCATGGCCCGCACGATGTCCTCGGTGAAGGCGCCGCCCTGTCCCGAGGTGCCGATCAGGATGGTCGGGCGGGCTCGGCGGACCACCTCGTTCAGCGGGATGCCGGGCAGGTTCTCGTCCCGGTGCCAGCCCTCGACCTCCTCGGCGGGGCGGGCGTACGGCCGCTGGACGTCGCGCAGCCGGTCGCCCTGGTCGGCGGTGAGCAGCCCGTAGCGGTCCACGCACCAGAAGCGCGCGGTGGCCTGCTCGGCGGTCAGGCCCTCGGCGATCAGGGCGTCGCGCAGCTGGTCGGCGACGCCGATGCCCGCGGTGCCGGCGCCGAAGACGACGATCCGGTGTTCCGGCAGGGGTGTGCCGGTGGCGCGGACGCCGGACAGGACGGCGGCGAGGTTGACCGCGCCGGTGCCCTGGATGTCGTCGTTGAAGGTGCAGACCCGGTCGCGGTAGCGGTCGAGGATCCGGCGGGCGTTGGCGGTGCCGAAGTCCTCCCAGTGCAGCAGGGCGTCCGGGAAGAGCCGGGTGGCGGTGGTGACGTAGGCGTCGATGAACGCGTCGTAGGTGTCGCGGTCGACGCGCGGGTGCCGGTTGCCGAGGTACAGGTGGTTGTCGAGGAGTTCCTGGCGGTTGGTGCCGGCGTCGAGCATGACCGGCAGGGTGCGGCGCGGGTCGATGCCGGCGGCGGCCGTGTAGACGGCCAGTTTGCCGACCGCGATGTCGATGCCGCCCACGCCCCAGTCGCCGATGCCGAGGATGCCCTCGCCGTCGGTGGCGACGATCAGATCGACGTCGTCGGCGCCCAGGCCGCTCGCCCGCAGCGAGCGTTCGATGTCGTCGGGGGCGTCCACGGAGAGGTAGACCCCGCGCGGGCGGCGGAACTCGGTGCTGTAGCGGCGGATCGCCGTGCCCACGGTGGGGGTGTAGACGATGGGCAGCATCTCTTCGAGGTGGTCGCCGACCAGCCGGTAGAAGAGGACCTCGTTCCGGTCGTGCAGGGCGGTGAGGTAGACGCTCTTCGCCAGGTCGCTCGTCTGGTCCCGGAACTGGCCGTAGGCGCGTTCGGCCTGTTCGTCCTGGGTGAGCACGCGGGGCGGGACGAGGCCGACGAGGTCCAGCGCGCGGCGCTCCGCGTCGGTGAACGCCGTACCGCGGTTGATCCGGGGGTCGGCGAGTACGGCGCGACCACGGGCGGTGACCTTCATGGCATCCACTTTTCCACACGCACCGCTCCGCCGCGCAGGCGAGCAAATACGCTCAGTGATGGGCCGTGCCGGTCACTGGCCTTCGGCCGGGAGGGGCGGGATCTTGTTGCGGGCGATCTGGGTGCGGACCGCGCCGATGCTCGCCGCGATGACCAGGGCGATCGCCGCGGCCTCGGTGAGGGTGAGGGCCTGGTCGAGGATCAGGAAGCCGGCGGTGGCCGCGAGAGCCGGTTCCAGGCTCATGAGGATCGCGAAGGTGGAGGCCGGCAGGCGGCGCAGGGCCAGGAGTTCGAGGGTGTACGGCAGGACCGAGGAGAGCAGGGCCACCGCCGAGCCGAGGGCGATGGTGGTGGGGTCCAGGAGCCGGGTACCGGCCTCGGCGATGCCGATGGGGAGGAAGAGGAGGGCGGCGACCGCCATGGCGAGGGCCAGGCCGTCGGCCTGGGGGAAGCGGCGGCCCGTCCGCGCGCTGAAGACTATGTAGGCCGCCCACATGGCGCCGGCGCCCAGGGCGAGGGCGGCACCCGTGGGGTCCAGGTTGCCGAAGCCTCCGCCGCCGAGCAGGAACACTCCGGCGAGGGCCAGGCCGGCCCAGACCGCGTTGATCGCGCGGCGGGAGGCCAGGACGGACAGGGCCAGCGGGCCGAGGACTTCGAGGGTGACCGCCGGGCCCAGCGGGATGCGGGCGACCGCCGCGTAGAACAGGCCGTTCATCGCGCCCATGGCGATGCCGAAGACGATCACCGTGCCCCAGTCGGTGCGCGAGTGACCGCGCAGCCGGGGCCGGCAGAACAGCAGGAGGACGATCGCCGCCGCGAGGAGGCGCAGGGTGACCACGCCCAGCGCGCCGGCCCGGGGCATCAGGGTGACCGCCAGCGCGCCGCCGAACTGCACCGAGACACCCCCGGCCAGCACCAGCCCGACCGGCCCGAGGGAACCGATGCCTCGCCTTCCCGCCGCGGGGGCGGTCTGGGACGGCGATGTGGTGCGGGGTGCGGCGGTCACGGGCGGTCCTGGTGCTCGATCGGGTTCGTCCATCGCGATGTACTAGCAGGTCCAGGGTAATGGACTTCGACAGGGGCGTGAACCCCTTATGGAGCTGTCCCGGATGCTGGGATCAGCCGGCCGGCCAGGACCCCTCGTCCGGGAACAGGGGGCGGCCGTCCGGGAGGACCGGGGCGGGGGTCCGCCCCCGGTCCCGTACACCGCCGCCGTCCCCCAGGTCGCCGGGTTCCTGTACGCCGCCGGGTTTCCGCAGGCCGCCGGGGCACACCCTCTTGCGGAACTGGGCGCGGCCTCATGAATCGGCCGGGCTCCACGCCTCCAGCACCTCGGTGTCCGTCGCCCGCGCGTGCAGGAAGTAGTCGGCCCACGCGGCGATGTCCGGGTAGGCGCACTCCTGGATCAGGCGGGTCACCGCCGCCGGTATGTCGTACGACGTGACGCGCAGGTCGGCGCCGGGCCCGAGGAGGCACCAGTGGGCGCCGGGGCGGCCGTAGGGCATGCCGACGCTGCCGGGGTTGACCACCAGGCGGCCGTGGGCCAGGCGGAGGTAGGGCATGTGGGTGTGGCCGCAGACGACCGTACGGATGTCGGCCGGCAGGCCGGTGAAGACCTCCGCCCAGCGGGCCGGGCGGGAGTCGACCAGGACCACTTCCTCGTCGTCACGGGGCGTGGCGTGGCAGAAGAGGACCGGGCCGAGGCCGCGGACGCGCAGGGCGCGGGTTGCGGGGAGGGCGGCCAGGAAGTCGACCTGGTCGGTGCGCAGTGCCCGGGCGGCGTAGGGGCCGATGGGGTCGGGGATCTCCGTGCGCTCGCCGCGCCGGTACTCCACCAGCTCCCGGTCCGCGTTCCCGCCGATCCACAGCACCCGGTCGCCCTGCTCCCGCAGCAGGTCCAGCACCTCGGCGGGCTGCGGGCCCGCCGCGATGTCCCCGGTGAGGACGATCCGGTCGGCGGCGGCCACGTCGGGCTCCGCCAGGACGGCCTCCAGGGCGGGCAGGACGCCGTGGATGTCGGAGAGCACGGCCACGCGCGTGTGTTCGTCGGTCACTCGGTGCCCCTTCCGTCGGTCTCGCCCACAGCGGTCTCGCCCGCGTCGGCCTTGCTCTCGTCGGTGTCCGTCGCGGAAGTGCCGAGCGCCCCGTCGGCGCCCGTCGCGGGTGCGTCCAGCGCATCGGCCAGGACCTCCGCCAGATGCCGGCCCCGGACCCCGGCGAGCTGGTCCAGCTGGGTGCGGCAGGAGAAGCCGTCCGCCAGGATCACCGTGCCCGGGGCCGCTTGCCGGACCGAGGGCAGGAGCTGTTCCTCCGCGCAGGCCCGGGAGACCTCGAAGTGGCCCTTCTCGAAGCCGAAGTTGCCGGCCAGGCCGCAGCAGCCTCCGCTCAGCTCGCCGGTGAGGCCGGCGGCGGCGCGCAGACGGCGGTCGGGGGTGTCGCCGAGCACCGCGTGCTGGTGGCAGTGGGTCTGGCCGGCGATCGGGCGGCCGACGGCGGGCGGGGCCCAGTGCGGGGCGTGCCGCTCCAGGGTTTCGGCGAAGGTGAGGACCGCGGCGGACAGCCGGGCGGCTCGTGGGTCGTCCGGCAGGAGTTCCGGGAGGTCGGTGCGGAGGGCGGCGGCGCAGCTCGGTTCCAGGACGACGACCGGGACCCGGGCCCGCAGTACCGGTTCCATCAGGTCCAGGGTGCGGCGCAGGACCGTACGGGCGCGGTCCAGCTGGCCGGTGGAGAGGTAGGTCAGTCCGCAGCAGACCCGGGCCCGGCGGGCCGTGAGCAGCGCGGTCGCCGCCCTCGTCCTGCCGTCCGCGATCGCTCCGCGGCCCGGCAGCAGGGTGGGTGGCAGCGCCACCCGCAGCCCGG
>NZ_MUMF01000371.1 GCF_002155905.1 Streptomyces tricolor
CGGGGTCCAGCGGCAGGTAGGCGCCGCCGGCCAGGAGGACGGCGAGCAGGGAGACGGCCAGGTGTGCCGAGCGGTCCTGGCACACGCCGACGACCGTGCCGGGTGCCACGCCCTGCTCGCCGAGGTGGCGGGCGAGCCGGCGGGCCCGGTCGAGGAGTTCCCGGTAGGTGAGGGACGTGGTGTCGTCGGTGACGGCCACGGCGTCCGGGGTGCGGGCGGCCCGGGCGGCGACCAGCTCGTGCAGCCGGGTGTCCAGGTCGTACTCGCGCCGCTCGGGCGCACCCGCGGCGAGCACCGCCCGGCGTTCGGCGTCGTCGGTCAGCGGCAGCCGCCCGACGGGCCGTTCGGGGTCGGTGAGGGCCGCCCGGAGCAGGGTGAGCAGCCGGCGGGTGTGGGCGGCGGGGGCACCGGCGGAGTGCCGCTCGGGGTTGGCGTCGGTGTGCAGCCGCACCCGGGTGCCGCGGGCGTCGGAGAAGAAGTCGAAGCGCAGGTCGTCCACGGGTCCGGAGGACAGGTGGTGCGCGGTGCTCGGCAGGCCCGCGAAGGACACCTCGGCGTCGAAGGTCACCACGTTGACGGTGGTGCCGGCGAGCTGCTCGCGGCGGCCCTCGGGAAACAGCTCGCGGTGCAGCTGCTCGCCGCGGAAGCGCTGGTGGCGCAGGGCGTTGCCGAGTTCCCGGGACACCTCGGCGGCCACCTCGGCGAAGGAGGCGGTGCGCGGGGCGGCGATCCGGACCGGGAGTTCGTTGGCGAACATGGCCGGGGTGCCGATGGCCGCGCCGGAGGGGCGGGCGGGCAGCGGCACCCGCAGCAGGGTCTCCGTGCCGCCGGTGAGCCTGCTCTGGTAGACGGCGACGGCCGCGACGAGCAGGGCGGAGGGCCGTACGCCGAGCCGCCGGGCGGTGTCCCGCAGCAGTGCGGCGTCGGCGCCTTCGAGGTCGGTGACCCGGCGCAGCAGTCCGCCCGCGGCGCCGGTGTGCTGGTCGCCCAGGCTGACCGGGGCGGGCCGGTCGGCGAACCGGTCCAGCCAGTAGGCGCGGTCGCGGGCGTGGGCGGCCGAGTCCGGGTAGGCCGCGTCCTCGGCGACCAGGTCGCGCAGCGGGACCGTGCGTACGGCGGGGGGTTCGGCGCCGGCGGTGAGCGCGGTGTACACCGCGGCGATGCGCCGAACGTGGACCGTGTGGCCGAGGCCGTCCATGACCACGTGGTGGTAGCGCAGGTACAGCAGCCAGGAGTCGGCGGACTCCTTGACGAGCACGTGCCGGACGAGCGGTCCGCGGGTGAGGTCCACCGGGCGGGACAGGTCGGCGCGCATCCACTCCTCGGCGGCGGCCCGGGGGTCCGCGCCGGCCGACAGGTCGAGCACGTCCAGGGGGCTGGTTTCGGCCACCGGCCGCACGGTCTGGCCGGGTCCGCCGTCGTCGTCCAGCCGTACCCGCAGCGCCTCGGCCTCGGCGAGCGCGATCCGCACCGCACGGCCGAGCAGCCCGGCGTCCACCGGGCCGTGGATCTCCAGGTAGCTGGCGCAGTTGTAGCGCGGATTCGCCGGATTCAGCCGCTGCGCGGCCCATACGCCTTCCTGTGCGGCGGTCAGCGGCAGACGGATGCCCCGGTCGGCGTCTGGCATGTCGATGTGACTCTCCCCCGTAGTGACCCCGTAGGGATCGCTTCCCGGCCCGACGGTGGCACTCCGCGGACCGTTCAAAGCTGTCAAACCCTCTGGAAATCAGCCACTACTTGTTCGAGTAGTTGACTTCCTCTCAAAGCGTGGGGTATAGCGCCGCACCATGGGTTTTTCTTTACCCGCGTCGGTTAATGTCGATCGCGCGGCGCATGGCATCGTGACTGGTGAGCGCGGTCAGCGCCGACAGCTGTAACAGGCACATACGGGGGCGAGAAGTGAATCTGTACGGCCGTACCCATGAACAGTGGGTAATACGCCAACGCTTACACCGAATACGCCACGGGCGCAGCAATCTGATCCTGCTGCAAGGCCCGAAGGGTTACGGAAAGACCGCTTTGGTCAACCGTATTTCGGACACCGCACGACAGGTCGGGTTCGAGGTGATAGGCGGTCCCGCCGCACAGCACAAGAGGCTGCTGCTGACGGCTTCCCTCATGGCCGCGACCACCGGTTTCGAGCCATTTTCCGGGACGGCCGAAGAGAGTTCCGCGGCGCACGGGCCGGATCTCCTCGACGAGGTGCTCGGGGCCGGCCGGCCGGCCCCGCACGGCGCCGCGGCCCGGCCCGTCCTCGTCGCGCTGGACGAGGTCGCCTGGGACGATCCCGATGTGCTGGCCGCGCTGCGCGCGCTGCCCGCGGCACGCTCCGCCCGCCGGGTGCTGTGGCTGCTGTCCGGCACCGGCGGACCGGCCGCGCACGCGCCGCACCGACGCCCGGACACGATCGAGGTGACGCTGGGTCCGCTGCACCGCCGGGACGCCCTGCGGATGGCCGCGGACCGGCTCGGCGGCACCCCGGACGCCTCGGTGGAGCGCCTGATCACGGCGTGCGGCGGCCATCCCGGCCTGCTGACGGCCGCCCTCGCGGCGCTGACCGACGAGGGCGGGTACCGGGTGTGCGGCGGTGTCGCGAGCCTCGCGGCGGCGACGCCGCCCCAGCGGGTGGTGGCCACGCTGCTGACCGCCGACCCGCGCCTGTCCGCACGGACCCGGGACCTGCTCCAGGCGGTGGCGGCACGGCAGTTGCCGCCGCGGATGAGCGAGCTGACCCATCTGCCCGACGGCCGGGCGGTGTCCGTGCTGGGCGCCGTGCGCGAGGCCGTGGAGGCCGGGGTGCTCGTCCTGGACGGCGACCGGCTGCGGTTCCGGCACCCGCTGCTGTACGAGGCCGCGGCCCTGCTGCGGCACGAGCCGCCGGCGGGCGACGCGGAGGGCGGGGTGCTGAGCCCCACCGAGGAGGCCATCACCCGCCTCGTCGCCGCCGGATTGACCAATCGTCAGATCGCCTCGCGCGTCAACCTCTCCCCCCACACGGTCAATTTCCACCTCCGGAAGATCTTCCAGAAGCTCGGTGTCTGCTCGCGCGTCGAACTGGTGGGGACCCGTCTCCACCTGCTCGGCCCGGAATTCGACGCCGACCTGACGCCCCCCACCCACGAGAGCAGGCCAGCACATGCAGGATGACAAGTCCGTCTCCCTCACCGAGCGGGACGAGACGACGGACACCGCGCCGGCCGGCGCGCCGGCCACCGGTGACGACGGCCCTCCGCCGCTCCCGCCCGCCCGGGTCAAGGCCATGGTCCTGGTGGCGATGGCCGCGACGTTCATGGCGATGATGGACTCCTACATCGTCAACGTCGCCATCCCGTCCATCCGTTCCGACCTCGGCGCCTCGGTCTCCGCCGCCGAGATGACGGTCGGCGGCTACATCCTGGTGTACGGGCTGTTCCTGGTCACCGGCGGCCGGCTCGGCGACATCCTGGGCTACAAGCGGATGTTCCTCGCCGGCCTCGGGCTGTTCACGGTCGCCTCGCTGCTGTGCGGCGTGGCACCCGGCCCCGAGGCGCTGATCGTCTTCCGGTGCGTGCAGGGCCTGTCCGCGGCGCTGTTCTTCCCGCAGATCCTGTCCATCATCCAGACCTCCTTCGAGGGCGCCCAGCGGGACAAGGCGCTCGCGCTGTTCGGCGTCACCATCGGCCTCGCCGCGATCACCGGCCAGCTGATCGGCGGCGTGCTGGTCCACCTGGACCTGTTCGGCTGGGGCTGGCGCCCGATCTTCCTGGTGAACCTGCCGCTGGGCCTGGCCGCCATCGCCGGTGCCGCGCTGACCATGCCCGGCTTCCGGGGCACCCAGCGGCCCCGGCTGGACCTGCCGGGCGTCGCCCTGCTCACACTGGCCCTGCTGCTGCTCTCGTTCCCGCTGGCGGAGGGCCGTACGGCCGGCTGGCCCGTGTGGTGCTTCGTGATGATGGTGCTGTCCGTGCCGTGCTTCGTGGCGTTCGGCTGGTGGCAGCGCCAGCTCGCCGCGGCCGGCGGGCAGCCCCTGGTCAACCCGCCGCTGCTGCGGCTGGGCGCCTACCGCTCGGGCAACGCGCTGTTCCTGGCGTTCTTCGCCTGCAACGCCGGCCTCTTCTTCGTGCTCGCCGTCCAGTTGCAGAGCGGGCTCGGCTACTCCGCCCTGGAGTCCGGCCTGCTGTTCGCCCCGCTCGGCATCGCGTTCACCGGGACGTCCCTGGCCCTGCCGAAGATCATGCCGCGGCTCGGTCTGCACGTCCTGACCGCCGGGTACGGCCTCAACGCGCTCGGCTACCTCCTCCTGCTGATCACCGCGCTGGCCGCGGGCGACTCACTGTCCGGTCCGGTGCTCATCCCCGCGCTCGTCGTCATCGGCGTGGGCCAGGGCCTCGGCGTCAGCCCCCTGCTCGGCGCCGCGCTGACCGGAGTACCGCCGCGGGAGGCCGGCAGCGCGGCCGGCGTGCTGGAGACGGTGGGCCAGCTGGGCATGTCCGTGGGCATCACCCTGGTCGGCCTGGTCTACTTCAGCACCCTCGGCGACGCGGGCTCCCGGCACGCCTACACCCACGCGTTCACCGTGACGCTGATCCTCAACCTGGTCCTGTCCCTGATCGCCCTGGCGTTCGTCCCGCCGCTGCGGAGGGCGGCGGCCGCGGCGACGGCCTGACGCGGCGACGACCCGACCACCGGCCCACTGGAGTTTCGGAACGGGCGGCGGTCGGCGGCGGGCCGACGTCCCGTGACCACCATCGCGCCACGCGGTGACACGGACGCCGGCCCGCTCGTTCGTCAGCACATGAACCTCGGCGAACTCCTCCTCACATCGGCCGCCGGCACGACGTCGCCCGGCACCTTCGATCACCACCACGTCCAGGCCGCCTCCGACCGCTGGGCACGGAAGCGCGGCGGGCTGAGGGACGGCGAGCATGTACCCGTTCTCCGCGCGCGGGCCGGGTCCCCCCACGGATATCCGCGCCGTTGGGGAAGGTACGCGATCCTCTACTGCACCCACTGCCGCAGAAATCACCACCACGGCGCCCTCGACTGGCTCCGCCCGGGCGATCTCGTCGACCGCCACGCCCACTGCGGAGACACCCCCGAGGGCTACGGCCGCACCGGCTATCTCCTGCTGATCCAGAAGTTCCCGTCAGTCCGAACCTACCGCGGGACCTGCTCCGCTCCCCCGTCGTCCCCGGGGTACCGGAGGGACGCTACGAGCGCCGCGAAGGGGGATGGCGGCTGCTTGACTGACCGCGTGCCCCCATCCCTGGTTCCCGATCCCGCCGACACCGACGCGTGGAACGCGTACCTCGCGGAGGGCAACGCCAAGCAGGCCCGCAAGCGCGTGGCGGCCGATGTGCTGCTGCGGGACCCGTCCGGCCGTGTGCTGCTGGTGAACCGTGAGCTGATGGAGGAACTCGGCATACGCGTCACGCTGCTCGGGCTGCTGGTGGTGGACTGGGTGGCCCCGCACGGCCCCTGGGACGATCAGCTCGCGTAGGGGACAGACGAGTCGGGCTGTACG
>NZ_MUMF01000372.1 GCF_002155905.1 Streptomyces tricolor
CCGGGAACCTCCGCCCCCGGCTGACCTCCTTCGTCGGCCGGGAACCGGAGCTGGAGGCCATTCGTTCCGACCTGCACAGGGCCCGCCTGGTCACCCTCACCGGACCGGGCGGCTCCGGAAAGACCCGTCTCGCCGAGGAGGCCGCCGCCGCGCTCCCCTCGGCCTGGCTGGTCGAGCTGGCCCCGCTCGACCGGCCCGAGGCGGTGCCCGGCGCGGTGGTCAGCGCGCTCGGTCTGCGCGAGACCGTGCTCCTGACCAACGACCTGGCGACCCCGCAGGCCGACCCCACGGCCCTGCTGATCGAGTACTGCGCCCCGCGCAGCCAGCTCCTGATCCTTGACAACTGCGAGCACGTCATCGGCGCGGCAGCCGCCCTCGCCGAGACCCTCCTCACCCGCTGCCCCGGGCTCACGATCCTCGCGACCAGCCGTGAACCCCTGGGCGTCCCCGGTGAGTCGGTGCGCCCGGTCGAGCCCCTCGTCCCGGAGCAGGCGCACCGGCTGTTCGCCGAGCGCGCCAAGGCCGTCCGCCCCGACGCCGACGCGGTGCTCGCCGACACCGAGGCCGTGGCGGAGATCTGCCGCCGCCTGGACGGGCTGCCGCTGGCCATCGAGCTGGCCGCGGCCCGGCTCAGGCTGCTGACCCCGCGGCAGATCGCCGACCGCCTGGACGACCGCTTCCGCCTGCTCACCTCGGGAAGCCGCACCGCCCTGCCCCGCCAGCAGACCCTGCGCGCGGTCGTCGACTGGTCCTGGGAGCTGCTGGACGAGCGGGAGCGGACGGTCCTGCGCGAGGTGTCGGTGTTCGCCGGCGGCTGGGACCTCGCGGCCGCCGAGGCCGTCTGCACCGGCCCGGCGGCGGACCTGATCGGCGCGCTGGTCGACAAGTCCCTCGTGGTCGCCGCCCCGGACGGCACCGGCTCGGGCACCGGCATGCGCTACCGCATGCTGGAGACCATCCACGAGTACGCCACCGAGCGCGCGGCCGAGGTCCCCGGAGTGCGCGCGGCGGCCGAGCGGCGCCACCGCGCGTGGGTGCGCGCCCTGGTGGAGGAGGCCGAGCCGCGGCTGCGGTCGGCGGCCCAGCTGCCCTGGATCTCCCGCCTGGAGACCGAGCTGGACAACATCCGCGCGGCCCTGGACCGTGCCGTGCGCGCGGGCGACGAGGCCGAGGCGGGTGCCATCGTGCTGGCCATCGGCTGGTTCTGGTGGCTGCGCAACCACCGCCAGGAGGGGGTGTCATGGGTGCGGCTGGTGCTCCGCCTGGGCGTCGCCCTGGACGCCCTGCCCCCGGGCGCGCCGGCCGGCGAGCTGCCGGCCCGGGTGGCCTCCGCCGACCCGGTCGGCGCGTTCCTCGCCGACCCCGACGGCGAGGCCGGGCATCCGCTGCGCGAGCTGCGGATGGACCTGCGCATGCTCGACCTGTTCCTGACCTCGGAGACGAGCGCGGAGAACCTCGCGGGCGACGAGCGCGCCCCGGAGTACCTCGCGCGCGTGCGGGCGGCCTACGAGCGCGGTGGCCCCCCGGCCGCCCGCCTCCCCGGGGTGGTCTGGCCGCTGACCGCCTACTACCTGGGCAGCCCGGCGGACCTCCGCCCGGACCTGACCGCGTCGCTCGCCAACTGCCGCCGCCACGGCGGTGACTGGGAGGTCGCGGTGGCCCTGATGTACCGCGCCCACGTCGCCGTCGACTCACCCGGCAACCTGCGCGGCGTCGACGAGGACCTGGCCGAGCTGCGCACGCTCGGCCGGCGCGTCGGCGACCGCTGGATACGGGCCCAGGTGTGCAGTGCGGCCGGCGAGGCCGCCATGGCCCGGGGCAGGTACGACGAGGCGCGCGGCGAGTACGAGGAAGCGCTGCGGCTCGCCTACGAGGTGGGCGCGTACGCCGAGTCGCCGTTCCTGATCGCCCGCCTCGCCGAGATCTCCTACCGCTCGGGCGACCGGAAGACCGCGCTGGCCGCCCTGGACGAGGCGGGCGGCGCCGCCGACCGGTACGCGGTGCCGGAGTCCCGGGCCTTCGTGCTGCTGCTGCGCGCCCACATCGCCCTGCACGACGGGCAGCCGGCCCGCGCCCGCGAGCTGTACGAC
>NZ_MUMF01000373.1 GCF_002155905.1 Streptomyces tricolor
GGCATCGACATCACCGACGACCCGAACGTCGCCTTCGACGGCGCCAACGTAGCCCTGCTGGTGGGCGCCCGCCCGCGCACCAAGGGCATGGAGCGCGGTGACCTGCTGGAGGCCAACGGCGGCATCTTCAAGCCGCAGGGCAAGGCCATCAACGACCACGCCGCGGACGACATCAAGGTCCTCGTCGTCGGCAACCCGGCCAACACCAACGCGCTCATCGCCCAGGCCGCCGCGCCGGACGTCCCGGCCGAGCGCTTCACCGCGATGACCCGCCTGGACCACAACCGCGCGCTGACCCAGCTCGCGAAGAAGACGGGTTCGACGGTCGCCGACATCAAGCGCCTGACCATCTGGGGCAACCACTCCGCCACCCAGTACCCGGACATCTTCCACGCCACCGTCGCCGGCAAGAACGCCGCCGAGGTCGTGGCCGACGAGAAGTGGCTGGCCGAGGACTTCATCCCGACCGTCGCCAAGCGCGGCGCCGCGATCATCGAGGCCCGTGGCGCGTCCTCCGCCGCCTCCGCCGCCAACGCCGCCATCGACCACGTCCACACCTGGGTCAACGGCACCGCCGAGGGCGACTGGACCTCCATGGGCATCCCGTCGGACGGCTCCTACGGCGTCCCGGAGGGCCTCATCTCCTCCTTCCCGGTCACCTGCAAGGACGGCAAGTACGAGATCGTCCAGGGCCTGGAGATCAACGAGTTCTCCCGTGCCCGCATCGACGCCTCCGTCAAGGAGCTGGAGGAGGAGCGCGAGGCGGTCCGCGGCCTCGGCCTCATCTGACCTGACGTGGTGTGACCCGGCGCCGGTGCGCTATAGTTGATCACGCACCGGCCGCCGGAAACCCGGCACCAGGTGATGCGTTGGTGGTCCAAGGAAAGACGCCCCGCTTCCTGCGGGGAGATGCAGGTGCAAGGCCTGCCCGGCGCTCCGCATACGAGGCCCCCTTCCGCAACCGCGGAAGGGGGCCTCGTCGTATCCGGCCCTACCCGCGCCGGAGCAGGTCGATCCCGGCCCGGTCCGTGTCGTCCGGCCGCCCGTTCAGCCGGTGGACCACCACCCAGCGTCCGTCCGCCATCGCCCCGGCGAACACGGACGCGTCCCGGGTGGCGCCGTTGTGCCAGTACAGCGGCCCCGCCGACTGCCAGCCGACGGCCGGCTCGCCCAACCGCCGTTCCACCAGCAGCCCCACGACGAGAGCGGCGACGGCGCGCGGCGTCGCCCACAGCCCGCCCGCCGGCAGGATCGCCCCGTCCATCGTCCACGGCCTGCGCCGCGTGCCCGGCAGCAACCCCGGCGCGGCGAGCCGCTGTCCGGTAGCCGGCCGGGCGGTCACCTCGGTGACGTCCAACGGCCGCAGCACATGGCCCTGAAGCAGTTCCTCGTAGCCGGCCCCGCCCGCGGCGGCCAGGGCGGCGCCGAGGACGGCGTACCCGAGGTTGGAGTACTCCTCCTCGCCGGGCGGGCGCACGGTGACGGTGTCCAGGGTGCGCACCAGCCGCAGCAACTCCGCTTGCCCGAAGGCCGCGTACGGGTCGCGGCGGCCGAGGCCCGGGGGCAGCCGCGGGAGTCCCGAGGTGTGCCGGGCCAGGTGCAGCAGGGTGATGCCCGTGCCGGGCGGCGCCGGGAGCCAGCGTTCCACCGGGTCGTCGAGGCCGAGCACGCCGGCCTCCGCCATCCGGGCGAGCACCGTGCCGGTCAGCGCCTTCGTGAGCGAGCCGATCTGGACGTGCCGGTCCACGGCGTGTCCGCCGGTCACGCGCGGCGGGTCCGCGTCGGTCAGCACACAGGTCGGGGTACGGCGCACGGCGGGTCCTCTCGGCAGGGGACTGCATTCTGCGTGCCCCACCGGGACCCACCGTAAGGTTCAGGCCACAGCCTCCATGGCCGCCGACGTGCTCAGGGCACCGCACCGCGTGGGCGCCGACGCGTTCAGGCCACCGGTTCCTTGGCCGCGGGTGTGCCCGAAGGCGTGTCCGAGGGGGTGCGGGACGGGCGGGCGGCGGGGCGGTAGCCCGTCACGACCAGGATCGTCGCCAGCAGGACCACCGCGCCGACGGTCCGCAGCGCCGGGCCCATCCCGCTCGCGAAGTCGGCGTGGCCCGCCAGGGCCGTGCCGGCGACGGCGACGCCGAGGGCCGCCCCGATCTCGCGGGCCGAGGTGCCGAGTCCGGAGCCGAGGCCCGCCTGGTGCGCGGGAAGGGACACGACGACGCCCAGGGTGAGGGCCGGCATGGCCAGGCCGGTGCCCGCCGAGATGACCAGCAGCCAGCAGGCGTACAGCGGGTACGGCGTGTGCGCGTCCGCCGTGGACGCGGCCAGCAGGCCCAGGCCGATCAGCGCCAGCCCGGTGCCGACGACCGGCCGCGGACGCGCCGACCAGCGGGCCGCGAACTTCGGCACCAGGGCCATGCCCACGATCAGTGGCACGATCGCGACCCCGGTCGACGCGGGCTCGAAGCCCTTGACCTCTTGCAGATACTGCGAGTTGACGAAGAACAGCGCGAACAGACCGAAGAAGCCGGTGGCCAGGCCCAGCGTGGTGACGCGCAGCCCGCCGGAGCGGAAGACGCGCGGGTCGAACAGCGGGGCGCGGGAGCGCAGGGCGTGCACGGTGAAGGCGGCCACCAGCAGGGCGCCCACCCCGAACGCGGTCAGGATGCGCACCGAGGCCCAGCCGTGGTCGGGGCCCTCGATGATGCCGAACAGCACGGCGACCAGGCCCGCGGTGAGCAGCAGGGTGCCGACCGGGTCCGGACTGCCCTGCGCGGAGCGGGCGGTGCGCGGGGTGGTGAGCGCCACCGCGGCGGCGAGGACGGCCGCCAGCGGCACCATCGCGGCGAACAGCGCCCGCCAGGACAGGTACTGGCCGACCAGGCCGCCGCCCAGGTTGCCCGCCAGGCCGCCCAGCCCGATGGCGAGCGTCCAGGACGCCATCGCCTGGGCCCGGCGCTCGGGCCCGGCCAACTGCACCAGGATCGACATGGTCGCCGGGGTGATCAGGGCGGCCCCGGCCCCGGACAGGCCCCGGCCGGCGATCAGCAGCGCCGGGCCGGGGGCGAGTGCGCTGGTCGCGGCGCCCGCGGCGAACACGGCCAGGCCGGTGAGCAGGGCGCCCTTGCGGCCGTACCGGTCGCCGAGCGCGCCGGCCGGGATCAGCAGGCCCGCGAAGACGATGACGTAGGCGTCGACCGTCCACAGGATCTCGGTGTGCGAGGGGTGCAGGCCGGACGCACCCAGTTGCGGGATCAGCAGGTTGATGGCGGCGACCATGCTCTGCGCGACCAGTACACAGGCGCACAGGGTCAGCAGGGTCGAGCGTTTCAGGGCGTGCGCGGGCACGGCTCCTCCCTGGAGCTGGTGGTGGTGTGGGATGCGCTCTCACCGTAGGCTCGCCCCCGACCTGCATTCCAGTGCAACCTTCGCAAGGAACACCTGCACATGACGCAATCCGCTGGACTGGACCTGAATCTGCTGGTCGCCCTGGACGTGCTGCTGGAGGAGGAGAGCGTGCAGGGCGCCGCCCGCCGGCTGCATCTGTCCGAGCCCGCGATGAGCCGCACCCTCGGCCGGATCCGCAAGGCCCTCGGCGATCCGGTGCTGGTCCGCGCCGGCCGCCGGATGGTGCCGACCCCGCACGCGCTCGCCGTGCGCGCCGAGGTCAGTGCGGTCGTGGAGCGGGCCCGCGCCCTGTTCGCACCGGGCCGTGACACCGACCTGCGCGCCCTCACCCGCACCTTCACGATCCTCGGCCACGACGCGATCGCCGCCACCCACGGCGCCGCCCTCTACGCCCGTGCCGCCCGCGAGGCCCCCGGCATCCGGCTGCGCTTCCTGAGCGAGAGCCACGTGGACGCCCCGTTCCTGCGCCAGGGCACCGCCGACCTGGAGGTCGGGGTGATCGACTCGGTCGCGCCCGAGGTGCATGTGGAGACGGTGTACGAGGACCGCATGCTGGGCGTCGTACGGGCCGGACACCCGCTGCTGGAGGGCGAGTTGACGCCCGAGCGGTTCGCCGGGGCGGCGGGGCACCTCATCGTGTCCCGGCGCGGCAGGCAGCGCGGGCCGGTCGACGACGCCCTCGCCGAACTCGGCCTGGAACGCCGGGTGGTGGGCAGTGTCGGCACCTACCCGTCCTCGCTGTTCGTGCTGCGCGAGACCGATCTGATCGGGCTGATCAGCCAGTGGGGCCGTCCGCTGGCCGACACCCTCGGCCTGGTCACCTTCGAGATCCCGCTCCGGCTGCCCGCGGTGCAGCTGGGCTTCGCCTGGCACCCGCGCCACGACGCCGACCCGGCGCACGCCTGGCTGCGCGGCTGTGTACGGGAGGTGATGCGGGACGGGTCAGCGGGTCCGTCCTGACTCCTTCTCCAGGTCCGAGAGGTCCACCGAGTCGCGCGGGGCGGGGGTGTCGGACGGCACCGGCTCGCCGTAGCCCGAGACGCGCACCGTCCTGTCGGTCCCGTCGCCCTTCTGCACGGACTTCACCAGCACATGCGGGCGGTCCGCGGTGATGTACAGGGTGGTCGGGACGCCGTCCTCCTCGCCCCGCAGCGTGATCACGTCCTTGCCGTCGACCGTGGTCCGCCCGCCCTTGGAGGTCGCGTCCAGGGTGAGGTCCTTCTGGAGCCGCTTCAGATCGCAGGCCCCGGTGAAGTCCTCGAAGGCGCTCTCGTCCGTGGTGCCGTGGACATAGCGGTCCCGGACCAGGTCGGCCGCCTCCTCCCCCTCGCCCGGGAGCTGGTTCTTCCAGTAGTCCCAGTCGGCCTTCATCCACACCTCGTCACCGCGCTTGACGATCTCGAAGGTGCCGCCGTCCGAGCCCATCCGGTAGGTGCCGACGCAGTCGCCGCGGCGGTCCAGGGCCAGGTCCATCGACGCGAGCCTGTCGCTGCTCCGCATCGCGGTCCGGTCCGTCAGCACCAGGCGGAGCGAGTCGGCGTCCCGCAGGTTCCGCTCCGCCTCCCGGGCGAGTTCGCGGGCGTCCGGATCACCGCCGTCCTCGGCCGCGGCGGCCGTGACCGCCGCCGGTGAGAGGACGAGGAGCGCGCTCACCCCCGCGCGGATCAGGGATCTCCGGGCCATCCCGCACCTCCGTGATCGCCTCAAACACCCCTCTACAGCGTAGTTTCGCCCGATTTCACCCGCATTTTCAGTGACGCGGCGCACTTTCGGCCACCGATTGCGCATGCCGTGGCGAAGGCCCGGGCAGGCGGCGACGGTCCCCAGCCGAGACACCCATGTGACGCAGGGGCACGAAACAGGAACGGAAGGCAACACCGATCATGGCGGACAGAACGGAACGACAGGCGCAGGCGACCATCCACGCGGGCGGCGCATGGCGGACGGCGGTCTCCGGCGCGACCCGGGAGATCCTCGACCCCGCGGACGCCCGGCCGTTCGCCGTGGTCGCCGAGGGCGACGAGAAGGACGCCGAGCGCGCGGTGGCCGCCGCCCGGCAGGCCTTCGACCAGGGCCCCTGGCCGCACACCCCGGTCGCCGAACGCGCCGCCCTGCTGCGGCGCGTCGCCGACCTGCTGGTGCGCGACCGCGAGGAACTCGGCCTGCTGGAGAGCCGGGACGCGGGCAAGACCGTCGAGGAGGGCCGCGTCGACATCACGTGCGTCGCCGACGCCTTCCGCTACTTCGCCGACCTGGTCGCCGCCGAGGCCCCGGGCCGGGTGGTGGACGCGGGCTCGCCGGACATCCACAGCGTGGTCGTCCACGAACCGGTCGGCGTCTGCGCGCTGATCACCCCCTGGAACTACCCGCTGCTCCAGGCCAGCTGGAAGATCGCCCCGGCGCTCGCCGCCGGCAACACCTTCGTGATCAAGCCCAGCGAGATCACCCCCATGACGACGATCGCCCTGATCGAGCTGCTGACCGAGGCCGGCCTCCCCGCGGGCGTGGCCAACCTCGTCACCGGCCCCGGCCACACCGTCGGCGCCCGGCTCGCCGAGCACCCCGACGTCGACCTGGTCTCCTTCACCGGCGGCCTGGCCAGCGGCACGAAGGTGGCCCAGGCCGCCGCGCCCACCGTCAAGAAGGTCGCCCTCGAACTCGGCGGCAAGAACCCCAACGTGGTCTTCGCCGACGCCTGCGCGACCGAGGAGGACTTCGACACCGCCGTCGACCAGGCCCTCAACGCGGCCTTCATCCACAGCGGCCAGGTCTGCTCGGCCGGCGCCCGCCTGATCGTCGAGGAATCCGTCCGGGACCGCTTCGTCGCCGAACTCGCCCGCCGCGCCCAGCGGATCAGGCTCGGGCGCGGCACCGAGGACGGCGTCGAGTGCGGCCCGCTCGTCTCCGAGCAGCAGCGCGCCAAGGTCGAGGCGTACGTCGCCTCCGCCCTGGCGGAAGGCGCGGTGCTGCGCTGCGGCGGCAAGCGGCCCGAGCCCGCCGACACCCGCCCGGAGTCCGGCTACTTCTACGAGCCCACCGTGCTCGACGCCTGCCACCGCGAGATGCGGGTGGTCCGCGAGGAGGTCTTCGGCCCGGTCCTCACCGTCGAGACCTTCCGCACCGAGGAGGAGGCGGTGTTCCTCGCCAACGACACCGAGTACGGCCTCGCCGGCGCCGTCTGGACCAGTGACCCCGGCAAGGCCCGCCGGGTCGCCGCCCGGCTGCGCCACGGCACCGTCTGGATCAACGACTTCCACCCCTATCTGCCGCAGGCGGAGTGGGGCGGCTTCGGCCGCAGCGGCACCGGCCGCGAGCTGGGCCCCGCCGGGCTCGCCGAGTACCGCGAGACCAAGCACGTCTACCAGAACCTCGCGCCGAAGCCGGTCCGCTGGTTCGCCGGCTGATCCCCACCCGCCCGGACCACCGCACCTGATCCGCCCCCTGGAACACCGGAGTAGCACCCCCCATGTCCCACACGCCCCACGTCTACGACTACGTCGTCATCGGCGGCGGCACGGCGGGCTCCGTCATCGCCTCCCGCCTCACCGAGAACCCGGACGTCACCGTCGCCGTCATCGAGGGCGGCCCGAGCGACGTCGGCCGCGACGACGTCCTCACCCTGCGCCGCTGGATGGGCCTGCTCGGCGGCGAACTCGACTACGACTACCCGACCGTGGAGCAGCCCCGCGGCAACTCGCACATCCGGCACAGCCGCGCCCGCGTCCTCGGCGGCTGCTCCTCCCACAACACCCTCATCTCCTTCAAGCCCCTGCCCTCCGACTGGGACGAGTGGGAGGCCGCCGGCGCCAAGGGCTGGGGCGCCGTCCCCATGGAGGCCTACTTCGCCCGCCTGAAGAACAACATCGTCTCCGTCGACGAGAAGGACCGGAACGCCATCGCCCGCGACTTCGTCGACGCCGCCCGGTCGGCGCTCGGAGTACCCCGGGTCGAGGGCTTCAACCGCAAGCCGTTCGACGAGGGCGTCGGCTTCTTCGACCTCGCCTACCACCCCGAGACCAACAAGCGGTCCTCGGCATCGGTGGCGTACCTGCACCCGGTGATGGACGAGCGGCCCAACCTGACGATCCTGCTGGAGACCTGGGCGTACCGGCTGGAGCTGGACGGCACCCGCGCCGAGGGCGTGCACGTGCGCACCAAGGACGGCGAGGAACTGCTGATCCGCGCGCGGAGCGAGGTCGTCCTGTGCGCCGGCGCCGTCGACTCCCCGCGCCTGCTGCTCCACTCGGGCATCGGCCCGCGGGCGGACCTGGAGGCGCTCGGCATCCCCGTCGTGCACGACCTGCCCGGCGTCGGCGAGAACCTGCTCGACCACCCCGAGTCGGTCATCGTCTGGGAGACCCACGGCCCCATCCCGGAGAACTCCGCGATGGACTCCGACGCCGGCCTGTTCGTCCGCCGCGACCCCGCGCACGCCGGCCCGGACCTGATGTTCCACTTCTACCAGATCCCGTTCACGGACAACCCGGAGCGCCTCGGCTACGAACGCCCGGCGTACGGCGTCTCGATGACCCCCAACATCCCCAAGCCGAAGAGCCGCGGCCGTCTCTACCTGACCAGCGCCGACCCCTCCGTCAAGCCGGCCCTCGACTTCCGCTACTTCACGGACGAGGAGGACTACGACGCCAGGACCCTGGTCGACGGCATCCGCATCGCCCGTGAGATCGCCAAGACCGAACCCCTGGCCGGCTGGCTCAAGCGCGAGGTGTGCCCCGGCCCGGAGATCCTCGGCGACGCCGAGCTGAGCGAGTACGCCCGCAAGGTCGCGCACACCGTCTACCACCCGGCCGGCACCTGCAAGATGGGCGCCGCCGACGACGAACTCGCCGTGGTCGACCCGGAGCTGAGGATCCGCGGTCTCGACGGCATTCGCATCGCCGACGCGTCCGTCTTCCCCACCATGACCGCCGTGAACCCGATGATCGGGGTCCTCATGGTCGGGGAGAAGGCCGTCGACCTGATCGGAGGTGACCCCCGATGACCCTCACCGTCCCCACCCGTAAGCCGCCCACCACGACCGAGCCCGTCTTCTCGGTGTCCGGCCTGTGGAAGGTCTTCGGACCCAAGCCGGAGCGCGTCCCCGCGGACCCGGAACTCAGCGCGCTGTCCCCCGCCGAACTCCGCTCCCGCACCGGCTGCACCGCCGCCGTCCGGGACGTCTCCTTCGACGTCCGCAAGGGCGAGGTCTTCGTGGTGATGGGCCTGTCCGGCTCCGGCAAGTCCACCCTCGTGCGCTGCCTGACCCGCCTGATCGAGCCGACCGCGGGCACCATCTCCATCGACGGCGAGGACGTCCGCGCGATGGACCGGGCCCGGCTGCGCGAGCTGCGCCGGCACCGCGCCGCGATGGTCTTCCAGCACTTCGGCCTGCTCCCGCACCGCACGGTCCTCGACAACGTCGCCTACGGCCTGGAGATCCAGGGCGTCGGCAAGTCCGAACGCCGCGAGCGGGCCGCCGAGTTCGTCGCCAAGGTCGGCCTGGAGGGCATGGAGAAGCGCCGCCCCGGCCAGCTCTCCGGCGGCCAGCGCCAGCGGGTCGGGCTCGCGCGGGCACTGGCGGTCGACCCCGAGGTGCTGCTCTTCGACGAGCCGTTCAGCGCCCTCGACCCCCTCATCCGCCGCGACATGCAGGACGAGGTGACCCGCCTGCACCGCGAAGAGGGCCGCACGATGGTCTTCATCACCCACGACCTGAGCGAGGCGCTCAAGCTCGGCGACCGCATCGCCCTCATGCGCGACGGCAAGGTCGTCCAGCTGGGCACGCCGGAGGAGATCGTGGGCTCCCCGGCCGACGACTACGTCCGCGAGTTCGTCCGGGACGTCCCGCGCGAACAGGTGATGACGGTGGGCGCGGCGATGCGCCCCGCGTTCGCGGAGGAGACGGCGACGGGCCCGGCGGTCCGCCCGGAGGCCACGGTGGCCGAGGCCATCGAGGCGGTGGCCCGCGCGGGCACCCCGGCCCGGGTCATGGACCAGGGCAAGTGCCTGGGCGTGGTCGACCACGAGCACCTGCTCGGCGTGGTGGCGGGCGTGGACACCACGGCACCGGCGGCGGCCCCGCAAGCCGCCGCGGCCGACGGCACCGCCGCAGCCGCGGACGGCCGTGCCACCGGGGCGGCACGGGCGGGCGCCGGGGACGCCCGCTGCTCGAAGAGCCCGGGGGAAGCACCCGGCACGCCCCGCCGTGCGACCCCGCCGGGCCCCCGCACCACCCCGGAGGCCGTCTGATGGCAACGGTCACCGTCCCGACCTCCAGAACCAGGACCGCCCCCCGCCTCCTGAAGAACCGGGCCGCGGGCAAACTCCTCCTGCTCGGCCTCGTCACCGCCGTACTGCTCCCGCTCCTGCACGGCGGGCCCTGGCCCGACGACCTGACCGTCAGCCTGGACAAACCCCTCGCCACCGCCAGCGACTGGGTCATCGACAACCGGGACAGCCACCCGGTCTTCCTCTACTTCCTCGGCCACGTCAGCAACGCCGTCATCTGGGCCGTACGCGCGGTCTACCTCGCCCTCCTCACCGCGGGCTGGGCCGGCGTCACCGTCCTCGGCGCGCTCACCGCCTGGCGCTTCGGCGGCGCCCGCCTCGCCGCCGGCACCGCCGCCGCCTTCCTGGCCTGCGGCGCCCTCGGCATGTGGGTCCCGACGATGCAGACCCTCGCGCTGATGGTCGTAGCGGTCCTCGCCTCCGTCGCCGTGGGGGCCCTCCTCGGCCTCGGCGCCGGCCTCTCCGACCGCCTCGACCGCGCCCTGCGCCCGGTCCTGGACACCATGCAGGTCCTCCCGGCCTTCGCCTACCTCCTCCCCGTCGTCCTGGTCTTCGGCATCGGCGTCCCCGCGGCCGTCCTCGCCACCGTCGTCTACGCCGCCCCGCCGATGGCCCGCCTCACCGCGCTCGGCCTGCGCGGTGCCGACCCCGAAGTCCTGGAGGCCGTGGAGTCGCTCGGCGCCACCCGCCGCCAGCGGCTGCTGACCGCCCGTATCCCGCTGGCCCGCAAGGAACTCCTCCTCGGCCTCAACCAGACGATCATGATGGCGCTGTCCATGGCCGTGATCGCCGCCGTCATCGGCGCCGGCGGCCTCGGCGACCGCGTCTACCAGGCCCTCGCCTCCGTCGACGTCGGCGCGGCCCTCGCGGCCGGCATCCCGATCGTGCTGCTCGCGGTGGTCCTGGACCGCGTGACCGCGGCGGCCGGGGACGGCACGACGCGCCCCCGCACGATCGGCTGGCCGTACGCCGTCGCCGTCACCGTGGCCGTCGCCCTCGCCGCCCGCCTCCTGGGCGCGCTCGACTGGCCCGCCGGCTGGACCCTGGGCATCGCCGAACCGGTCAACCGCGCCGTCGACTGGATGACCGCCCACCTCTACTCGGGCGTCCCGGTCATCGGCGGCACCGCGGACTGGGCCGGCCACTTCACCACCTGGATCCTGGACCCCGTCCGGGACGGCCTGCTGTGGCTGCCCTGGTGGTCGGTGCTGCTCCTGGTCGCCGCCCTGGCCTGGCTGATCGGCACCTGGCGCACCGCGCTGACCGCCGTCCTCGCCATGGCCGCGATCGGGGTGCTCGGCGTGTGGGAGCCGTCGCTCGACACCCTCTCCCAGGTGCTGGCCGCCGTCGCCGTCACCCTCGTGCTGGGCTTCGCGACCGGTGTCGCCGCCGCCCGCAGCGACCGCGTCGACCGCGCGCTGCGCCCGGTCCTGGACGTCTTCCAGACCATGCCGCAGTTCGTGTACCTGATCCCGGTCGTCGCGCTGTTCGGCGTCGGCCGCGCGCCCGCCGTCGCCGCGGCCGTCGTCTACGCCCTCCCGGCCGTCGTCCGGATCACCGCCCAGGGCCTGCGCCAGGTCGACCAGGCCGCGCTGGAGTCCGCGCGCTCGCTCGGCGCGACCGGCCGCCAGCAGCTGTGGCAGGTGCAGCTCCCGCTGGCCCGGCGCGCGCTGCTGCTCGCCGTCAACCAGGGCGTGGTCCTGGTCCTCGCCGTCGTCATCATCGGTGGCCTGGTCGGCGGTGGCGCCCTCGGCTACGACGTCGCCTTCGGTCTCGCCCAGGGCGACCTGGCGACCGGCCTGGTCGCCGGTGCCGCCATCGTCTGCCTGGGCCTGATGCTGGACCGGGTGACGCAGCCGACGGACCGCCGTCCGAGGAAGGGAGCCTGACATGCGCCGTACGACGATCACGGCCGCCGTCGCCGTGCTGACCCTGGCCACCGGCTGCGGCTCCGCCGACATGACCAAGCAGGCCAGCCCGTTCGCCAACGCCCGGGGCTCGAAGACGGTCACCCTGTCCGTGCAGTCCTGGGTGGGCGCGCAGTCCAACGTGGCCGTCGCCCAGTACATCCTGGAGCACAAGCTCGGCTACCGCGTCGACACCGTCCAGGTCGACGAGGTGCCCGCCTGGGACGCGCTCAGCCAGGGCCGCGTCGACGCGCTGCTGGAGGACTGGGGCCACCCGGACCAGGAGAAGCGGTACGTCACCGAGAAGAAGACGATCACGCGCGGCGGCGACCTCGGGGTGACCGGTCACATCGGCTGGTTCGTGCCGACGTACCTGGCGAAGCAGCACCCGGACATCACCGACTGGCGGAACCTCGACAAGTACACCTCGCTCTTCCGCACCCCGGAGAGCGGCGGCAAGGGCCAGCTGATGGACGGCTCCCCGTCCTACGTCACCAACGACAAGGCGCTGGTGAAGAACCTGAAGCTGGACTACCAGGTCGTCTTCGCCGGCTCCGAGGCGGCGCAGATCACCCAGATCAAGCAGTTCGCCAAGGAGAAGAAGCCCTTCCTGACGTACTGGTACTCACCCCAGTGGCTGTTCGAGAAGGTGCCCATGACGGAGGTGAAGCTGCCGCCGTACAAGGAGGGCTGCGACGCCGACCCGGCGAAGGTCGCCTGCTCCTACCCGCACACCCCGCTGCAGAAGTACCTCAACGCCGACTTCGCGCGGTCCGGCGGCGAGGCGGCGGCCTTCCTGAAGAAGTTCCGCTGGACCACGGAGGACCAGAACGAGGTCTCCCTGATGATCGCCGAACAGAAGCTGGACCCGCAGGAGGCGGCGAAGAAGTGGGTGGACAGCCACCCCGACGTGTGGAAGAAGTGGCTGCCCTGACCGGCGTCAGGCCATGAGGCCGGCGGCGATCCCCTTGAGCGCCTCCGCGGCCCGCCGCTGGAGGCCCGGCCCGAAGGTGATCCGGGTGGCCCCGAGCCCGCCGAGCGCGGCGGGGGAGGGGCCGTCCCCGTCCAGCCGGGCCAGCGCGTTCAGCGGGCCCTGGATCCCGGCCCGCAGCAGGGGCAGGACGTCCGCCGGGGCGAGGATCGGATAGACACAGTCCGCGCCCGCCGCGACGTACAACGCGGCCCGCTCGACGGCCCGTTCGGGGTCGCCGTCGCCGTGCACGAAGGTGTCCACGCGGGCGTTGACGAACAGCCGGTCGCCGGCCGCGGCCCGCACCTCGGCGAGGAAGGCGGCGTGCTCGTGCGGGTCCTTGAGGACACCCCCTTCGGAGTCCTCCAGGTTGCACCCCACGGCACCCGCCTCCAGCAGCCGTTCGACCAGCTCCTTCGGCGCGAGCCCGTACCCGCCCTCGACGTCCGCCGACACCGGCACGTCCACCGCCCGGGTGATCCGGGCGACCGCCGCGAACATCTCGTCGGCGGGGGTGGCCCCGTCGGCGTACCCGAGCGAGGCCGCCACCCCCGCGCTCGGCGTGGCCAGCGCCGGGAACCCGGCCGCCACGAACACCCGCGCGCTCGCCGCGTCCCACGGCCCGGGCAGGATCAGCGGATCACCCGGCGCGCGCCCCTGGTGCAGCGCGCGGAACGCCGCGGCCTTGCTCACCGGTACTGCCCGGGCTGGTAGTGCCCCGGGGTCTTCCGGAAGGTCACGCCGAACCGGTTCCAGGCGTTGATCACCGCGATCGCGGCGACCAGCTGGGACAGCTCGGCCTCGTCGAAGTGCTTGGCGGCCTTCGCGTACACCTCGTCCGGCACGAAGCCTCCCCCAGACTTCGTCTGGGAGGTGCCCCCAGTCAGCACGGTGACCGCCTCGGTCAGCTCGATCGCCGCCAGCTCCTTCTCGGTGTAGAAGTGCCGCGACTCCTGCCACGCGCTGAGCTGCACGATCCGCTCGACGCTCTCGCCGGCCGCGAGCGCGTCCTTGGTGTGCATGTCCAGGCAGAACGCGCAGTGGTTGAGCTGCGAGGCGCGGATCTTCACCAGCTCGTACAGCTTGGGGTCCAGGCCCCGCTTGGCGACGCTGTCCAGGCGGATCATCGCCTTGTAGACATCGGGGGCGTGCTCGGCCCATTCCAGCCGGGGAGCTTCCTCGGCGGCGTACTCGACATTTTCCTGTGCAGTGCTCATGCCTTCGACTCTAGGAGCGAGGCAGCCCAGGGGTATGGTCCATTCCCATGGCGAGATCCTGGGCCACTTTGGGCATCGACCTGCACCTCGAACTGACCGGCTCGGGCGGCCTGCGCCGGGGCCTGACCGACGCCCTGCGCGACGCCGTCCGCACCGGACGCCTGGCCCCCGGCACCCGGCTGCCGTCCTCCCGCTCCCTCGCCGCCGACCTCGGCCTCGCCCGCAACACCGTCGCCGAGGCCTACGCCGACC
>NZ_MUMF01000374.1 GCF_002155905.1 Streptomyces tricolor
CGGCCACGTCGTGCACCAGCCGCTGGATGAACCGTTCGACGGCCGCCCGGGCCCGCTGGTCGCCCTTGCGCGCCAGCGCGAACACCTCGGCGACCGCCTGCTCGTCCAGCGGGTGCAGCGGCTCGTCGGTGGTGGACAGCAGCGCCTCCGGCGTCGCCTCCCGGCCCAGCAGGTGCAGCNNAGCCCGGCCAGCACGAACACCACGTCGTCCGTCTCGGTCGCCGCACCCTTCCAGTGCTCGGCCACGGCCGCCGCGTTGGCGTCGTTCTCCACCAGCACCGGACAGCGGAAGGAACGACTCAGGCGCTCGCCGAGCTTCAGCCCCGTCCACTGCGGCAGGGCCGTACCCAGCCGCACCGTGCCGTCGGCCTCCACGATCCCCGGCGTCCCCACGCCCACCGCCCGCAGCGAGCTGCNNCGCAGCAGCTCGGCGACCGCGCCGCGCAACCGGTCGAGCCGCTCGTCCGCGGCGGCCGTCTCGTCGACCTCCTTGGCCTGCGCGCCCAGCACCCGCCCGTCCAGGTCGGACAGGAGCGCCGCGACCCGGTGCGGCCCGATCTCCAGGCCCAGCAGATGCCCCGCCTCGGCCCGGAACCGGAACCGCCGGGCGGGCCGCCCCTGCCGGCGGGCGCCGCCGTCGTCGGCCGCCGCCTCCACGACCAGCCCGCCCTCGATGAGCCCCTCCACGACCCCCTCGACGGTCGGCCGGGACAGTCCGGTGACGCGGGAGATCTCGGTGAGCGTCGCGCAGTCCGTGGCACGCAGCGCGTGCAGCACCACCGCGGAATTGATCCTTCGCAGCAGCGAGGGATCGCCGCCGGTCAGCTGCCCCACCGTCCGTCCTCCCAGCTCGCGGGCGTGTTGGCCGGATCGTACTCGGCCCGGCGCGGCCCGGCGAGTGCCGGGTTCCGCCCGCGGCCGCACCCTTGCGTCACCCCGGTTCCACGAACCCCGACTCATAGGCAGCGATCACCGCCTGGGTGCGGTCGCGCGCGCCCAACTTGGCCAGGACGGCGCTCACATGCGACTTCACCGTCTCCGCGCCGACGACCAGCCGGGCGGCGATCTCGGCGTTCGACAGCCCCCGCGTCATCAGCCGCAGCACCTCCGCCTCCCGCTCGGTCAGCCGGGCCCGCTCCAGCGCGGCCCGCGCCGGCCGGTCGCCGTCGCCGTACCGGGCGGCGAGACGCCGTACGGAGGCCGGGAACAGCAGCGACTCGCCCTCCGCGACCAGCCGCACCGCGTGCACGATCTCGGCCGGGCGGGCCCGCTTCAGCAGGAACCCGTCGGCGCCCGCGCGCAGCGCGTCGTACACGTACTCGTCGTCCTCGAACGTGGTCACCACGAGGATCTTCGGCGGCTCCGGCACCGTGCGCAGCACCGCGCGCGTGGCCTCGATCCCGTCCATCAGCGGCATCCGGACGTCCATGGCCACCACGTCCGGCCGCAGTCGCCGGACCAGCGGGATGACCGCCGCGCCGTCGGCCGCCTCGCCCACCACCTCGATGTCGGGCTGTGCCTCCAGCACGGCCCGCAGACCCGCGCGGACCAGGGGTTCGTCGTCGACGAGGAGTACGGTGACCGGCATCCGGCCAGCGTAGATCAACCGAGCGGCAGCTCCGCGCGCACCTGCCAGTCGCCCTCGTCCGGGCCCGTCCGGGCGGTGCCGCCGAGCAGCGCGGCCCGCTCCCGTATGCCCCGCAGGCCGCTGCCCCGCCCGGGGCCGGGTATCGCCCCGGGCAGCGGATTGCGGACCTCCAGCGTGAGCATCCCATCGGTGACCGCGACCCGGACCCGGACGGGGACGGGCCCCGCGTGCCGCAGCACATTGGTGAGCGCCTCCTGGAGGATGCGGTGGCCCTCGCGGGACACCGGGCCCGGCACGGCCTCGACCGGCCCCGTCACCTCGGCGTCGACCTTGGCGCCGGAGGCCCGCGCCGACTCCAGCAGCCGGCCGGCCTCGGCCAGCGTGGGCCGCGCGCCGAGCGGCCGCTCGGCCTCCCGCAGCACGCCCAGCACCCGCTCCAGGTCCTCCAGCGCGGCCCGGCCGGTCTCCTCGATGGCACCCAGCGCCCGGTCGGTGAACTCCGGATCGCCGGCCGCGCGCGCGGCACCCGCCTGCACCACCGCCACCGTCAGGGCGTGCCCGATCGAGTCGTGCAACTCGCGCGCGATGCGGGTCCGTTCCAGCAGCTGCTCGGTGCGCTCCTCCAATGCGGCCAGCCGCTCGGCCGCCGACGGCCCGAGGAGCCGGCGCGCGGCGGCCGTGACCAGCTCGCCGAGCCCGACGACCACCCCGTAGAGGGCGAGCAGCGGCAGCGGCGCCAGCAGCGCCCAGGCGGGGTGCGGCGGCAGCCGGTCCAGCAGCGGGATCCCGGCCGGTGCCTCACTCCACGCCAGACGCGCCAGTTCGAAGCAGATGCCGGGCAGCCACACCGAGGCGCACACGGCCGCCGCGCCGAGCAGCATGCGCAGCTCCAGCCACAGCACCGTGCGCAGCCGGTCCCGCCAGGTCGCCGCCGGCGCCTCGGAGATGCCCGGCTCCGGCTCGCCCGGCGTGAGCAGCAGCCGCGCCTGCACCCCCTCGCCGCGCCGCACCGCGGGCACCAGCCCGAGCGGGACGAGCAGCAGCGCGGGCACCCACGGGGTCGACGGGTCGATGAAGAGCCAGACGCTGACCGCCAGCATCGGCACCCACAGATGCAGCAGACGCGTGTACGTCGTCCCGCGCAGCAGCGGGCGCAGAAGGCGAGCCATGACGTCATCGTCGCAGCCGGCACCGACAACGGACCTCCCCCGCACGGGGGAGCCGGTCTCCACCGGCGGGGGAGGAGCCGATCGCCGCGCCCGGCCAGGCTGTTGCCATGACCAGCATCGACGTACGAGACCTCACCAAGGAGTACGGCGGCCGGCGGGCCGTGGACCACCTCACCTTCCGCGTCGCCCCCGGCCGGGTCACCGGCTTCCTCGGCCCCAACGGCGCCGGCAAGTCCACGACCTTCCGCCTCCTCCTCGGCCTCGACCGGCCCACCGCCGGCACCGCCACCCTCGGCGGCCAGGCCTACGCCACGCTTCGCGAACCCCTGCGCCGGGTGGGCGCGCTGCTGGACGCCCGTGCCGCGCACGGCTCCCGCACCGCCCGCGACCATCTGCTGGCCCTCGCCGCGAGCAACCGCATCCCGGCCCGCCGGGTCGACACCGTCCTGGAGGAGACCGGCCTCGCCTCCGTGGCCCGGCGCCGGGTACGGACGTACTCCCTCGGCATGCGCCAGCGGCTCGGCATCGCCGCCGCCCTGCTCGGCGACCCCGAGGTCGTCCTGCTCGACGAACCCGCCAACGGCCTCGACCCCGAAGGCATCGTGTGGATCCGCACACTGCTGCGCCGGCTCGCCGCCGAGGGCCGTACGGTGCTGGTCTCCAGCCATCTGATGGGCGAGACCGCCGCCTTCGCCGACCACCTGCTGATCCTCGGCCGGGGCCGCCTGCTCGCCGACACACCGGTACGGGACTTCATCCACGCGCGCGTACGGCCCCACGTCCGTATCCGGACCACCGACCCCGCGGCGCTCGGCGACCTCCTCGCCCGGCACGGTCACGACGCCTCCCGCGACGAGGACGGAACCTGGACCGTGCGGCACGCGCGCGTGGACGACCTGGGCCGGCTGATGTCCGAGGCGGGCGTCCCCGTCCTGGAACTCGCCGCCGGGGAGGCCACCTTGGAGGAGGCCTACCTCGATCTGACCGCGGCCGAGGCCGAGTTCACCGCACCGCACCAGGAGGCCTGACCATGCCCTTCGCGCCCGTGCTCCACGCCGAGTGGATCAAGATCCGGACCCTGCGCTCCCTGCTGGGCGCCCTCGCCGCGATCCTCGTCGCCACCGCCGCGTTCTCGGCGCTCGCCGCCGCCGACGCGGACGGCTCCGACCCGCTGTTCTCGGTGTTCTTCGGCGTCAGCTTCGGCCAGATCGCCGCGATCGCCTTCGGTACGACGGCCGTCTCGTCGGAGTTCCGGGGCGGCGCGCTGCGGCTGTCGCTGGCGGCGGTGCCCGACCGGGGGCGCTGGTTCGCCGCCAAGGCGACGGCGATCGCCCTGCCGGCGCTGGCCGTCGGACTGCTCACCGGGTTCGTCACGCTGCTGGTGGGCCGGGCCGTCCTCGGCACGGCGGCGCCCGGCTGGACGGAGGGCCTGCGCGGCGCGGTCGGCTGCGCGCTGCACCTGACGCTGATGGCCCTGTTCGCCGCCGGACTCGCGGCCGTGCTGCGCAGCGGAGTCGCCACCCTCTCCGTGCTGATCCCGTTCCTGCTGATCGTGTCCTTCGTCATCGGCGACCTGTCCGGCTCGGCCGCCGACTTCCTGCCCGACCGGGCCGGCCAAGTCGCCCTGCACAGCAGCTGGGACGGCGCCCTCGGCCCGTGGAGCGGACTCGCGGTGACCGCGCTGTGGACGACGGCGGCCCTCCTCGCGGGTGCGTGGAGCGTGCGCCGCAGGGACGCCTGACGGTGCTGCCCGGACACCCGGCGGCGGCGCGGGCCGGCCCGACGGCGGCGCGGGGCCGCGGGGACCTGGCCGGGGGCCCGCCTGACGCGCCGCCAATTGTCAGTGGTGCCCGCTTTACTGGACCGCATGGACATCGCGAAGTGCCTGACCCTCATCGACCTGCTGTGCGCCCGGGAGTTCCCGGCGGCGCACGGCAGGACGGAGCACGGCGAGAGCGGGCCCGGCTACCACATAGCCGCCTTACAGACCAGCGAGGACTTCTGGGAGGACGACGGCACGGCATGGGAGGAGACCGCCGAGCAGTACGAGGCCGACCGGGACGGCCTCGCGGAGCGGCTCGGCGAGCGGTGGGGGCAGCCGCACCGGTTCAGCCTGTACAGCGTGCTCGACCGGACCATGGCGGGCGAGGACGTCGCGGAGCCCTGGGCCGGGCTCAGCGGCCATGTCCCGGACGTCCAGCTGTGGCGGGTCCCGCAGGCGGAGCGCTGGGTCGCCCTCGGCGTCTCCCAGTGGGACAAGGAGCTGCCGTTTCAGCTCCTCGGCATAGTGACGGACGCCGACCCGCCGTGATCCTCCGCACCGGCCGCCTCGCGCAGCCGGGCGAACTCCTCGGCCATGGTGGCGGCGGTCCAGTGGGCGTTCAGACCGCTGGGGTTGGGCAGGACCCAGATCCGGGTGTCGCCGATCGTCCGCTGCTGGGGGCCCACCCGGGCCGTGCGGTCGGCGAAGGCGGCGCGGTAGGCGGTCACCCCGACCACGGCCAGCCACCTGGGCTTCAGACGGGTCACCTTGGCGGTCAGCAGCCGCCCGCCCTCGGCATACTCCTCGGCGGTCAGCTCGTCCGCCCGCGCGGTGGCCCGCGCCACCACGTTGGTGATGCCGAGCCCGTAGGAGAGCAGCTCCCGCTGCTCGGCCGGCCGCAGCAGCCGGGGGGTGAAGCCGGACAGGTGGAGCACCGGCCAGAACCGGTTGCCGGGACGGGCGAAGTGGTGGCCGGTCGCGGCCGTCATCAGCCCCGGGTTGATGCCGCAGAACAGCACCCGGAGGCCGTCCGCGACCACGTCCGGGACGAGACGGTCGCGGGCGGCCTCCAGCTCCGCCTGCGTGAAGCGGGGAGAGCGCGGTGCGCGGGTCAGAGGATCGCTCCCGGGGTGTAGCCGGCGGCCTCCGGGTGCCGCTTGACGATCTCCTCGATCCGGCCGACGACCACACCGACCTGGTCGGCGGCGGCACCGGTGAAGGACAGCTTGTCGGCCATCAGCGCGGCCAGCTGCTCGCGGTCCAGCGGCAGGCGCTCGTCGGCGGCCAGCTTGTCGAGCAGGTCGTTGCGCTCGGCACCCTGCTCGCGCATCGCCAGCGCGGTGGCCACGGCGTTCTCCTTGATCGCCTCGTGCGCGACCTCCCGGCCGACCCCGGCCCGCACGGCGCCCATGAGCACCTTGGTGGTGGCCAGGAACGGCAGGTAGCGGTCCAGCTCACGGGCGACGACGGCCGGGAAGGCACCGAACTCGTCGAGGACGGTCAGGAAGGTCTCCAGCAGGCCGTCCAGCGCGAAGAAGGCGTCCGGCAGGGCCACCCGGCGCACCACCGAGCAGGACACGTCGCCCTCGTTCCACTGGTCGCCCGCCAGCTCGCCCGTCATCGAGGCGTAGCCGCGCAGGATGACCATCAGGCCGTTGACGCGCTCGCAGGAGCGGGTGTTCATCTTGTGCGGCATCGCCGAGGAACCGACCTGGCCCGGCTTGAAGCCCTCGGTGACCAGCTCGTGCCCGGCCATCAGCCGGATCGTCTTGGCCAGCGAGGACGGCGCCGCCGCCAGCTGCACCAGCGCGGTGACGACCTCGTAGTCCAGCGAACGCGGGTAGACCTGGCCGACGGAGGTGAAGGCCTGCGAGAAGCCCAGGTGCCGCGCGATCCGGTTCTCCAGCTCGGCCAGCTTCGCCGCGTCCCCGCCGAGCAGGTCCAGCATGTCCTGCGCGGTGCCGACCGGGCCCTTGATGCCGCGCAGCGGGTAGCGGCCGAGCAGCTCCTCCACCCGGCCGTGGGCGACGAGCAGCTCGTCGGCGGCGGTCGCGAACCGCTTGCCGAGGGTGGTGGCCTGCGCGGCCACGTTGTGCGAGCGGCCGGCCATCACCAGCTCGGCGTACTCGCCCGCGAGCTTGCCGAGGCGGGCCAGCACGGCCACCGTGCGGTCGCGCATCAGCTCCAGCGAGAGCCGGATCTGCAGCTGCTCGACGTTCTCCGTGAGGTCACGGGAGGTCATGCCCTTGTGCACGTGCTCGTGCCCGGCGAGGTCGTTGAACTCCTCGATCCGCGCCTTCACGTCGTGCCGGGTGACCTTCTCGCGCTCGGCGATCGAGGCCAGGTCGACGGTGTCGAGGACACGCTCGTAGTCGGCGATCGCCTCGTCCGGCACCTCGAAGTTCTCGTACACCTTCGTGTCGCCGCTCTTGAGCATGCCCATGGCCTCTTCCAGGAAGTGCAGGGCCATGGCGGCGGCGTAGGCGATGAAGTACGGCCGGGCGCGGTCCCGTTCGAGGGTGTTGCTCCACTTCGGGATGCGCCACTCCAGGGTCGTCTCCGGCAGCTTCTCGCCCCGGGGCAGGGTGATCTGGACGCCGCCGCCGGTCGCCTTGACGTACGGCGTGTCGACCAGGCCGCTCAGCGCGGTCGACCAGAGCCGGGCGAGGGGGCCGCCGCCGGTGTCCAGGGCGAGGTGTTCACCGGTCCCCGGGTGGTACCAGCGGGGGCTCATCACCCAGCTGTAGTTGCCCTGGAAGTCCCGCTTCTGCGGCACCGGCACCGTGGTCTGGTTCCACGGATGGCGCATGTCGACGGGGTTGCCGAGCGGGTCGTGGGTGACGAACGGCTCCTCGTTCACCCAGTCCTCGTAGAACGAGCTGCCCAGCATGATGCGCAGGCCGAGGTTGATGTCGACGAGGTCGTTGGTGACCAGCTGCCCGTCCACGATGATGCCGGGGGTGACGTACATCGCCCGGCCCCACTCGTTCATCGTCGCGTACCGGTAGTCCACGACGTCCGGGTCCTGGAAGGCACCCCAGCAGCCGAGCAGGATACGGCGTCTGCCGACCTCCTCGTAGCCGGGCAGGGCCTCGTAGAAGAAGTCGAACACGTCGTCGTTCATCGCCACCGCCTTCTTGACGAAGTCGATGACGCGCATCAGGCGGCTGAGGTAGTCGGTGAAGGTGTTCGGCTGCGGCATCGTGCCGACCCCGCCCGGGTACAGCGTGGAGGGGTGCACGTGCCGCCCCTCCATCAGGCAGAACATCTCCCGGGTGATCCGGCTGACCTTCAGCGCCTCCTTGTAGACCTCGCCCTCGAAGGGGTTGAAGGCCCGCATGATCTCGGCGATGGTCCGGTAGCCGTGGATGTCCCCGCGGGGCGCGTCGGTGCGCTCGGCGCGGGCCAGCACACCGGGGTTGGTGGCCTTCACCATCGCCTCGCAGAAGTCCACGAAGACCAGGTTGTCCTGGAAGATCGTGTGGTCGAAGATGTACTCCGCGGCCTCGCCGAGGTTGGTGATGTGCTCGGCCAGCTTGGGCGGCTTGACGCCGTAGGCCATCTGCTGGGCGTAGTTGGAGCAGGTGGTGTGGTTGTCGCCGCAGATGCCGCAGATCCGCGAGGTGATGAACCCGGCGTCCCGCGGGTCCTTGCCCTTCATGAACACCGAGTAGCCGCGGAACAGCGACGAGGTGCTGTGGCACTCCACGACTTCCCGGTTGGCGAAGTCGATCTTCGTGTAGATGCCGAGGTTGCCGATGATCCGGGTGATGGGATCCCAGGACATGTCGACGATCTGGGCGGGTCTGCGTCCCGCGGGCCGTGACTCGGTGGTGGTCATCTGCGGTACTGCCCCTCGCTGTTCGGGTCGAGCGGATCGGTGGCGGGATCGGGTCGGACGGCGTCAGGCGCGCCAGTACGGGTCGTAACCGCTGGTCAGCTTGCGCTTGTTGTGACGCCACTTGGGCTCGTGGTTCACCATGTCGTTGGTCAGCCCGCGCAGTCGCCGCACGACGGCTCCGTACGGCTTGACGAGCAGGGTCGACAGCGTGCCGCCCGGGGGTTCGTCCATGAACGGCATGAAGGCGTCGGGGAAGCTCGGCATCGTGCAGCCGATGCAGATGCCGCCGACGTTCGGGCAGCCGCCGATGCCGGCCATCCAGCCGCGCTTGGGCACGTTGCAGTTGACGACCGGGCCCCAGCAGCCCACCTTCACCTGGCACTTGGGGGAGTTGTAGTCCCGTGCGAAGTCGGCCTGCTCGTAGTACGCGGCCCGGTCGCAGCCCTCGTGGACGGTCTTCCCGAACAGCCACTGCGGGCGCAGCATGTGGTCCAGCGGCGGCGGGGGAGCGGTACCGGCCGCGTGCTGGAGCACCCAGACCAGGGTCTCCATGAAGTTCTCCGGCTGGATCGGGCAGCCGGGCACGTTGACGACCGGCAGCCCCGACCGCGCCGTGAACTCCCAGCCGAGATAGTCGGCGAGGCCCATGCAGCCGGTCGGGTTGCCGGCCATCGCGTGGATGCCGCCGAATGTCGCGCAGGTACCGGCGGCGACCACCGCCCAGGCCCTGGGCGCCAGTTCGTCGATCCACTCGTTGAGCGTCTGCGGCTGACCGGTGTCCGGGTCGTTCCCGAACGACGTCCAGTAGCCGTCGCCCTCGATGATGTTCTGGTTGGGGATCGAGCCCTCGATGACCAGGATGAACGGCTCCAGTTCCCCGCGGGCCGCCGCCCGGTAGGGGGCGAGGAAGTCCTCGCCGCCCAGGCTGGGCGAGAGCACCTTGTTGACCAGGTTCACCCTCGGCAGGCCGGGGATCAGGCCGAGCACGACGTCCTCGATGGAGGGCTGGCCGGCCGCGGTGAGGGAGACGGTGTCGCCGTCGCAGCTCATGCCCTCCGAGATCCAGAGGATGGTGATCTCCTCGAAGCCCTCCCGCTCCTCGGCCCCGCCGGGCTCGCCGCGGACGTCGGTGGTCCCGCTCTGTGTGGTCATGTCTGCGGCCTCCGTTGCAGCCGGTCGGGGAGTGGGGCGGGGGCGGCGGCCGGCGCGGGGCACGCGGCCCGGTCGAGCGGCGCCACCTCGTCGGGCCGGAAGTAGTGGAACCGGCCGTACCAGTCGTGCAGTTCGGCGGCCGGGTCGTCGTCCACCGTCACCGCCAGGCGGACGCTGCCGTCCACGTCGTGGAAGACCGCGGCCACCCGCGCGGTCCGCCCGGCCAGGAACATGTCCTGGGCGTCGGCACCCCGGCCGCGCGGGCACAGCCGCACCCGGCTGCCGCCGCCCACGGGCACCCCGGCCACCAGGACGGTGTCCGTCGACGGGCACAGCCCGTCGTCCCCGCCCTCCTGCCACCAGGCGGGCCGAGCGGCGGCGGGGCGCGGTGCGGGGGCCAGGGAGCGGATGGCGCCGTGCAGCCGGGCGAAGACCTCCCGGGGCATGGTGTCCACCCGGTCGAGGATCCGCGCGGCCCGTGGATCGGTGGCCCGGGCCTCCGCCTTCTCCTCGTCGGTCAGCAGCATGGTGCGCAGCGTGAGGATCTCGTCGATCTCCGCCGCGTCGTGCAGGTCGCCCGGGCTCTCCGGCGCCACCTGCGGATGGTCCGGGAGGATGATCGGCGCGGAGAGCAGGAGCGCGCCCGTCGCCCCGTCGCCGCCGGCCGGCTCCGGCGGCGGCCCGCCGAGCACGGGGAAGGTGAACGCGTTGCGGCAGCCGCGCGCCTGCTCCGCGAAGCCCGCGGGCGGATCGATCAGCGAGACGAACTCGGCTCCGTCCCCGACGAGCAGGGTGTGCGTGGCGAGCAGCGCCTGCCCCAGCACCGCACTGCGCGGGGCCTCGGGGCCGGCCGCGTCGGCGGTGTTCTCGGTGCGCACCCGCAGCCGGTACAGGCCGGCACCGAGCGGCTCGGCCTCGACCGTCGTCCCGCCCCGCACCTCCCGGCGCCGGCGCACGATGCGCCCCGCCCCCGCCGGCAACGGCTCGTACTCCGCGCCGGCCGGCGCG